>JBHJGR010000178.1:0-2602 GCA_050331615.1 Elainellaceae cyanobacterium | reverse complement strand
GCTGCCTTGTAGATTTCCTGGTGGGCGCTGATGTAGAACGCCTCGGTTTTCAAAATTTCCGCCACCCGCCCGATCGCCTCTGGATCGAGCAGAATGCCGCCCAGGATCGCCTCCTCCGCATCGACGTTTTGGGGGGGGAGGCGATCGCTAAAGGTTTCAAAAACCGGCTCATGCACCATAGGAAGAGTCTACGTAGCGGCAACCTGAATCTCTACGGTGGCGGTCACCTCAGCATGGAGCCGGATCTGCACTTTGTAGAAGCCGAGCTTGTTGATGTCGGGCACGGTGATCTCGCGGCGATCCACTTCCTGGTTGGTGGATGCCTGGATGGCATCGGCCACATCCTGGGCGGTAACGGTGCCAAAGATGGCTTCCCCTTCCCCCACCTGCTTGCGAATGGTGAAGCGACCCACGGTTTCCAGGGCCGTCTTTTGGGCCTCGGCCTGCTGCTTCTCCTCGATAATCCGCTGGCGCTCGGCTTCCCGCCGCCGCTCCACCTGCCGCAGAATTCCCGGCGTGGTGTTGACTGCGATTCCCTGGGGAATCAGATAGTTGCGGGCATAACCGGGGGCGACTTCCACCAGATCCCCTTCCTTTCCGAGCTTCCGAACGTCCTGTCGGAGCACAACCTGTGTACGCTTTGCCATGAGCTTCCCAAAATCTTCCCAAAACGACTATCGAACGTGGACCGGACAGACCGGATGGGTGAGGGCGAAGCATTCGGAAGAGAGCTTTTGCAGGAGTCCGAAAAATGCTGACCGAATGCTTCGCCCCTACCAAAACCAATATTGTACCGAACGGATCGGGGCGATCGCAACACCCCAATCCCACCTACCCACAGAAGAACGACCGGGAAGCATGGTTGAACCCTGATAAGAGGCTGGATGATGTAGGTCTATCCGAGAGCCAGCCAGAGTCAGGTGGATTCCATGAACCCCCGCCCTTCTAGGGCTGGGGAGATGTCAGCGAAGCCTCACCAAACTGCGGATGGAAATAGTCATAAATCTGCTGAGCCAGCTTGGGACCAATCCCCGGTACCTCGGCAATCTGCTGGGGCGATGCCTCCCGAATGTAGTCGATGGAGCGGAAGTGGGCCAGCAGCTCCTTCTTGCGGTGGTGTCCCAGGCCGGGGATGTCGTCGAGGCGCGATCGCCGCATGCGATCGCTGCGTTTCTGACGGTGGAAGCTGACGGCGAAGCGGTGGGCCTCGTCCCGCAGGCGGCGCAGGAGCTGGACGCCCGGCTGTTCGGCGTCCGTGGGCAGGGGCTGGGATTCGCCGGGGAGGAAGATCTCCTCCCGCTGCTTGGCCAGGCTCACCACCCGCACCTCCTCCAGCAGGTTCATCTGGCGCAGCACCTCCACCACGGCAGAGAGCTGACCCTTACCGCCGTCAATCATCACTAGGTCGGGGAAATCCCCTGGCTGGGTGGGCGATTCCGGCAGGTGGGGGGCGGCGGTGGTATCCTGGACTTCCCCAGCGGTGGCCTTGGTCTTGGCGTAGCGGCGGAAGCGGCGCTGAATTACCTCCGCCATGCTGGCGAAGTCGTCGGAGTGGCCCGATCGCACGTCAGGATTTTTAATTTTGTAGTGGCGATAGTGCTGCTTGGCGGGCATGCCGTCGATGAACACCACCTGGGAGGCCACCGCGTCGGAACCTTGAATATGAGAAATGTCATAGCCCTCGATGCGGTGGGGCAGGTCGGGCAGGTCGAGGATGTCTGCCAGATCGAGCATGGCCTGGTTGTTGCGATCGGCAAAGCGCTGGGTGCGGGCCAGCTCATAACCGGCGTTGCGCTCTACCATTTCGATTAAATCCGCCTTGGACTGGCGCTGAGGCAGGTAGATAGACACCTTGCGGCCCCGCTGCTCCGACAGATAGGCGGCGAGGATGTCGCCCTCTGGCAGCTCATGCTGCACCAGAATTTCCGCAGGAATCTCCACGGAATCCACGGTCTGGTAATGCTCCTCCAGCACCCGCTGGAGAATTTCCCCCGGCGTCCCCGACTGGGCATCGGCGACAAAGCCCAGGTGACCCACCAGCCGTCCCGCCCGAATCTGAAAGAGCTGAATACAGGCATGGTGGTCGTCGGCCATCAGGGCGATCGCATCCCGCGTCACCGTGTCGTCCGGCAGGGACACTTTCTGGTCAGAGTTGAGAGATTGCAGCCCCTGGATCTGGTCCCGGATGCTAGCCGCCAGCTCGAAGTTGAGGGCGTCGGCGGCCTTGTGCATCTGGGCAGTGAGAATCTCCTCCAGATCCTGGGTGCGCCCCTGGAACACCATCGCCACCTTCTGCACGGTCTTATGGTAGTCCTCGGGAGAAATCAACTGCTGGCAGACGCCGGGACAGCGGCCAATGTCGTAGTTGAGGCAGGGGCGATCCTTAAACAGCGGCTGGGGGCGCTGCCGCAGGGGGAAGATGCGCTTGGCGATGCTCAGGGTGCGGCGCAGCACCCCCACGTTGACGTAGGGGCCGTAGTAGCGATCGCGCTCTTTCTTGCGGCGCTTGCGGGTGATGAAAATGCGGGGATAGTCCTCGGACCAGGTGATGCAGAGGTAGGGATATTTTTTGTCGTCCTTGAGCAGCACGTTGAAGTGAGGC
>JBHJGR010000177.1:0-9016 GCA_050331615.1 Elainellaceae cyanobacterium | reverse complement strand
CGGGCATCGGGTACCAGCCGAGGATCGGTGGTTAAATTTCCTGGTACGTCGGTGTAGATCTCGCAGGCTTCTGCTCCTAGGGACGCTGCCAGAGCAACAGCAGAAGTATCGGAACCACCCCGCCCCAGGGTCGTGATCTCCAGGTCGCTGGTCAGGTCGCTGGTTAGGGCGATGCCCTGGAACCCGGCCACCACCACAATCGTCCCGGCATCCAGGTGGCGCTGAATCCGCTCAGTGCGAATCTGCAGAATACGGGCGCGGGTATGGGCCGCTTCGGTAACAATGCCCACCTGGGCACCCGTCAGGGAAACGGCGGTATGCCCCAATGCCTGCAGCGCCATGCTCAACAGGGCAATGGAAACCTGCTCCCCGGTGGACAGGAGCATGTCCATCTCGCGGTGGCTGGGGTTGGGCGTGATTTGATGGGCCAGCTCTACCAGGCTATCGGTGGTTTTGCCCATAGCCGAAACCACTACTACTAAGGAATGTCCGGCGGCAGAGGTGCGGGCCACTCGCCGGGCAACCGTCTGAATCCGCTCGACCGAACCCACAGAGGTGCCGCCAAATTTTTGAACAATTAGCCCCATGACTTTAGCTCTAATCCAACTCCTGTCGTGTTCTCTCCCGCTGGCTACCGATGCTGATAGGCTAGTCTATCACTTCTGCTGGGCTGTTCTGGCCTCCTGTGGAGCAGACTTTGACGAAGGGGCGATCGCGCCAGCAAAAGAGTAGCAGCAATCCACGAACAGTCCACAGCCAGGCGGATTTCATGAACCCCCCGGCTTCTAGCCGTGGGGAGATGTCAGGAAACGGTCTAGCATAAACTCCAACCATCGGGAATCTCGTTACAATTTGGAAATAGAATTGCTGTTAGAAGCGATTTCTTTTAGTTAGGGCGCAGACGGTACCGCTCAGTAATCGTGCACCAACCTCTTAATTCCGATGGTTAAAGCAAATGTTTAACCCAACTCAGACCCTCATTAGTTCGTTTGTCGAAGAACTGCAAAAAGGTTATGAGCAAAACTATGGCGGCCTAAAGTCAAACTACGCCAACATCATCGCCTGGTCAGGGCGGATGGCCCTCGAAAACATTGCTAATAGCGACGCCCTCTACCATGATGTCGAGCACACAATTCTCGTCACCCTGGTGGGGCAGGAAATTCTGCGGGGGAAGCACATCCGCGAGGGGCGCGTATCCTGTGAGGATTGGCTGCACTTTATGGTGTCTCTCATCTGCCACGACATCGGCTACGTCAAGGGGGTCTGCCGAGCAGACGAACCGGGGCTCTATGCCACCGGCATTAACGACGAGCGAGTTCCCATTCCACCGGGCAGCACCGATGCCAGCCTCACGCCCTTTCACGTCGATCGGGGCAAGCTGTTCGTGCAGGAGCGCTTTGGCGGCAACACCTGGCTCAGTGCCGACATCATTAAGCAGAATATTGAGCTGACCCGGTTCCCGGTGCCTAATGACAGCGACCACCAGGACACCGTCAACTATCCCGGCCTGGTGCGAGCGGCGGATTTGATTGGGCAACTGAGCGACCCGCGCTATCTCAACAAGGTCAGCGCCCTCTACTACGAGTTTGAGGAAACGGGCTTTGCCAAGGTGGTGGGCTACCAAAATCCGGGAGACCTGCGCCGCCAATATCCCCGCTTTTACTGGAATGTAGTCCATCCTTATATCAAGGACGCGATCGCCTACCTGAACCTCACCCAGGAAGGCAAGCAGATTATCGCCAACCTCTATTCCAACGTGTTTGTGGTTGAGCACGATTTGGGGAACGGTCAAGGAAATCACCACTTCCCAACCAAAGAGACGCCCGCCGTTGCTCCAGCCGTCAACTAGGGCTTTGTCACCTTTTGTTTTGTAGGAGAATTCGCAAGAATTCATGGAAATATCATGCAGCAGACATTAAAACTGGGCTCCACCAACGTTGAAGTTCCCGCGCTGGGTCTAGGCACCTGGGCTTGGGGCGATAGCCTATTTTGGAGCTACGGCAAGGAGTATGGTGCACCGGATCTGGAGCAGGCGTTTCAGGCGTCCCTCGACCACGGCGTTCCCTTCTTCGACACCGCTGAAATCTATGGCCTGGGCGAATCCGAAAAGCTTTTGGGGCGCTTCATGCAGCAAGCGCAACAGCCCGTGCTGATTGCCACCAAATACATGCCGCTGCCGTGGCGGTTTATGGCCAGTTCAGTGCATGAGGCCCTGTCCGACAGCCTCAAGCGGCTACAGGTTTCCCAGGTGGCCCTCTATCAGGTGCATCAGCCCTTCGACTTTTTTATGGGGCAGTCTACCCTGCTGGAAGCGCTGGCGGAGGAGGTGCAGCGGGGGCGCATTGCCGCCGTGGGGGTGAGCAACTATTCCGCCGAGCAGATGCGGGAGGCCCACGGCATTCTGGCCAAGCGGGGTGTGCCTCTGGCGGTGAACCAGGTGAAGTACTCCCTGCTGGCGCGACAAATTGAGACGAACGGAATTTTGGACACCGCCCGTGAACTCAGCATCACGATTTTGGCCTACAGCCCCCTAGCCCAGGGTTTGCTCACCGGGAAATACACGGCAGAGACCAATCAATCGCCTACAGGGGCGCGGTGGCTCGACCCCCGCTTCAGCCGCAGTGGTTTACAAAAGCTGGAGCCGCTGCTGAGGGCGCTGCGGGAAATTGGGGAACGGCGCGATCGCACCCCTGCTCAGGTGGCCCTCAACTGGCTGATTGCCCAGGGAAACGTCATTCCCATTCCGGGGGCTAAAAACGCTCGTCAGGCCGCCCAAAATGCTGGCGCGCTGGGCTGGTCCCTGGAGGCTGAAGAGATTGAGCGGCTGGGCCAGTGCTCCAGCGACTACCTCAAGTCGGCATAAGCTCAAAAAGCCCGGCAGTTCGCTCCAGCAGCCCGTTAAACCAGAGCCGCCTGCCCCGACTCGCACTGGGGAGCCATCTGCTGAATCGCGGGAGGCAGTGCTTCCTGTAGATTCGCTTCAAAGAAGTTGGAGTTTTGCCAGTAGGTCTCGGTCAGGTTTGCCCATCGCAGGTCTGACCGGACGAACTGGGTTTGCGCCAGGCGGGCGCTGCGTAAATTTGCTTGAACTAAGATCGATTCCCCAAAATCGGTCTGCCCTAAGAATGCGGCTACCAGTCGCGCTTGGGTGAAGTCTGCCTGCCTCGCCGTAGCCCGCCGCAGGTCCGCTCGCTCCAGGTTTGTGCTTCGAAAGACAGCCTGGCTGAGGCAGGCAACTTTCAGGGTGGCTCCTACCAAAATCGCATCCGTAAAATTGGCTTGGGCGGCATCGGCTTTAACCAGAGTTGCTTCGGCCAGATCGGCACTGGCCAGATTAACGCCTCGCATCCTGCCGCCGACGAAGCTAGCTGCCATGAGCCGCGCCCCGATGAAGCTGGCCCCCGACAGAATAGCGGCATCAAAGTTGGCGGCTGGTGCGTAGGTGCCAATGAGGTTGGCTCGCGTCAGGTCAGCATGACAAAGATTCGCGCCGCACAGGTTCGTAAAGCTCAGATCGGTGCGAGACAGATTAGCTCGGCTCAAATCGTAGCCTTTCAGGCTAACGCGGCTCAAGCTGGCGTTGCTCAGGTCGGGCTGAGCCTGATCTGTTCTGCGCCAGCGATTCCAGGCCGATGCGCCTTTCTTCGCCAGCATAATGTGCTTTGGGTCTGCCATAGGTGTGAGTCCATGTAAAGAACCCCAGGAGCATCCGCAAGATGGGGGCTTGATGATCATCCGAAAACTCGCTGGAGCGTTTGGTGCTTCAAGATCCCATCGAGTTTTCCGGATAGTTCTGCATATTGGCTTAATAAGCTCTTCGGAGCCGAGCATCTCAATCCGGGGAGTGGCGACAGTTGGATATAAAGTCTCGGTAAAGAAATATAGCGTTACGCTTTTGCGTGAGGACATTCAAGAGGTGTGGAATCCCCACAACGCGCGGGTTCCACACTCAAACCTTAGCCCGAAGAGCTATAAAGAGCCCCACGCTTAAGGTAAAATCTCCCAGAAGTAGCGGAGGATGGACCTGGGATGGCGCAGCTAAAGCTAAGTGGTCGAAGGCTGCTAGGACGAAGCGGAAGCTCTAGCCTATCGTTTTGGTTGATGTGGGCAGGAGTCGGGATCACGGGCTTATTTTTCCTGATTGCCCTGACTGCGCCTCTTCTGCAAACGTGGGGGCTGCTGCAAGACCCGCTGGAATCCTTGGCCAACCCTATCCACCAACCGCCCTCAGCCGAGCATTGGTTTGGCACCACCCGCCAAGGCTATGACGTGTTTGCCCGTACTCTATTCGGGGCCCAGGCTGCTCTTAAGGTGGTACTGCTGGCCACGACCATGAGTCTGGCTATCGGCGTTCCCCTAGGGATGGTGAGCGGCTATCTGGGGGGGCGACTCGATCGCGCCCTGCTGTTTGTCATGGACGCTATTTATACCCTGCCGGGACTGCTGCTGTCGGTAACCCTGGCCTTTGTGGTGGGGCGGGGAGTGGTGAACGCGGCGATCGCCATCAGCATTGCCTACATTCCCCAGTACTACCGGGTGGTGCGCAATCACACAGTGAGCATCAAAACCGAGCTGTTCATCGAGGCGGCCCAGGCCATGGGAGCCTCCACCTGGACAATTCTCTCCCGCTATTTATTTTTGAACGTGATCCAGAGCGTGCCCGTTCTCTTCACCCTCAACGCCGCCGATGCGGTGCTGGTGCTGGGGGGCTTGGGATTTCTGGGCCTGGGTCTGCCGGAGCAGGCTCCCGAATGGGGGCAGGATTTGCGGCAGGCGCTGGATGCGCTGCCCACGGGTATTTGGTGGACGGCCCTGTTTCCTGGACTGGCCCTCACCTCTCTGGTCGTAGGCTTATCTCTGCTAGGGGAGGGGCTAAACGAATTTGTCAATCCGCTCCTGCGTCGAGAGTATTATCAGTAGCCAGCGGCTCTCCAGCGCGAAAATCCTCAGCAAAGCTACAATAATACCCATCCGTTGCTAGCCGAGAGTGATGCGATTATGACGACTGCGGCTCCCGCCAAAACTAAGTACGAAGCCATTATTGGCCTAGAAACCCACGTCCAGCTCAGCACCGAGACGAAGATTTTCTCCACCAGCTCCACCGAGTTCGGCGCGGCTCCCAATACCCACATCGACCCGGTATGCATGGGCCTGCCGGGGGTGCTGCCCGTGCTCAACCAGAAGGTGCTGGAGTATGCGGTGAAGGCCGGACTAGCGCTCAACTGTCAAATTGCCCCCTACAGCAAATTTGACCGCAAGCAGTATTTCTACCCCGACCTGCCCAAAAACTACCAGATTTCTCAGTACGACCTGCCCATTGCCGAGCACGGCTGGCTGGAAATCGAGCTGGTAGACGACGACGGCAATCCCAGCCGCAAGCGCATCGGCATCACCCGTCTGCACATGGAAGAGGATGCGGGCAAGCTGGTGCATGGAGGGAGCGATCGCCTCGCCGGTTCCAGCTTTTCCCTGGTAGACTACAACCGGGCTGGGGTGCCCCTGATCGAAATCGTCACCGAGCCGGATATGCGATCGGGCCAGGAAGCGGCAGAATATGCCCAGGAGCTGCGCCGCATCGTCCGCTATCTGGGGGTGAGCGACGGCAACATGCAGGAGGGTTCCCTGCGCTGCGACGTGAATATCTCTGTCCGCCCCGTGGGCCAGAAGGAGTTTGGCACCAAGGTGGAAATCAAAAACATGAACTCCTTCAGCGCCATCCAGAAGGCGATCGAGTATGAAATTGAGCGGCAAATTGAAGCCGTGGAGGCCGGAGAGCCAATTATTCAAGAAACCCGTCTCTGGGAAGAAGGCTCCCAGCGCACCATCAGCATGCGGGTGAAAGAGGGGTCTAGCGACTATCGCTATTTCCCCGAGCCGGACCTCGGCCCGATTGAGGTGTCCCAGGAGCAGTTGGGAACGTGGCGATCGGAGCTGCCGGAACTGCCTGCCCAGAAACGTCACCGCTACGAAGAAGAGCTGGAGCTATCCCCCTACGATGCCCGCGTACTGACGGACGATCGCACCATCGCCGAATATTTCGAAGCGGCGGTGGCGACGGGAGCCTCGGCCAAGCTGGCGGCTAACTGGATTACTCAGGACATTAGTGCCCATCTTAATAAAAACAAGCTCACCATCACCGACATTGCCCTGACGCCAGAGAGCCTGGCGGAACTGGTGCAGATGATTGAAAAGAACACCATCAGCAACAAAATCGGCAAAGACATCCTGCCGGAGCTGCTGGAGAAAGGCGGTTCGGCCAAGGCGCTGGTGGAGAAGAAGGGCCTGGTGCAGGTATCCGACCCCAGCGTAATTGAGCCGATCATCGACGAGGTATTGGCAGCCCACCCCGATGAACTCGAAAAGTATCGCGGCGGCAAAACCAAGATGCTGGGCTTCTTTGTCGGTCAGGTAATGAAGAAGAGCAAGGGCAAGGCCGACCCGAAGCTGACCAACCAGTTGCTGAAGCAGAAGCTGGATGGGTAGGTAGTTATGGCGTTACGCTTTCGCGTTAGGACATTCAAGAGTTAGGACATTCAAGTAGGGTGGGCATTGCCCACCCTACTGGCTTAATATGATCTGTCGAGCTTACAGGTTAGATGGAGCCACGGTGAGGGTTTCCAGGGCTTTGCTCATGCCCATATCGCCATCGAGGGCTTGCGGGTCCAGCTCATCCGAGGCGCTGCCCATACCCATGGGGGCCTCAAATAGTTGGATATTGCGGAACTCGCTGGCGGCAGTCGGGTTGGCGATATCCTGGTCGTTACCCAAGGTGAGATAGGCCATTTCGCCTTCAAGGTATTGACCCACTGGAATTTCAAAGGACTGCCAGCCGGCCTCGGCCATATAGGTTGCAAAGTCTTGCAGCCCCCATTCCTGCTCACCAAAGAGCTGGAAGCTAGTTTGCTGGTCAGCTCGGCTGATGGCGTTGTCGTTATCAAAGCCAATCGAGTGAATTTCCCCCTTGGCGTCGCTGCGGAACTCGAAGCTCAGCATGGTTTCCGGCGTAATGGTGTAGTTCACCCCCATCTTTTTCCAGCCATTGCCTTCCATGCGCACGGTCGTGTTGTTGTTGGACAGCGCCACATCCAGCGACTTGTCCTGGCCGCTGCCGCCGTAGGACTCCAGGGCCGACAAATCCATCGCTTCGGTGGCAGGTGATGATGCATCAGTTTCAACGATGGTGTACTCCAGGCTCGCCGATTCGATCGCCTTGCCGCGGCCACCATTTTTGCTGTAGGCCGTGGCCTTGATCTCCACCTTGCCCGGCTCAGGCATTTGCCCCCGGTAGTCTCCCTCGCGATCGCCAAACAGTGCATACGGCGTGACGTTTTCCGTCTGGTTGCCCAAGTTCGACTCGAATTTGACGCTTTCTACCAAGTCAGCGTAGAAGTGGTCCGGGTTGACTTGAGCAACAACGCTGTACTTCTCCGCATCAAGACCGTTCAGGTTGATTTCGGCACCATTGACCAGGTTTTCAAAGTCCGAAATAACTTGATCGGTATCGCTATTGACTAGGCTAAACGTCAGCAGCGGTTCAGGCGAAATGCTGTCTCCAGACTGATTTGACGTTGGATCGCCCTCGTACACTTCTTTCCCCAGACCATCCACAACGTAGTTCTTCATGCCCTCGACCTTGATGGCCTCAGCGATATCATCGGCTGATGCCGCCCCATCTTCAAATCGAAGCAAGCCGAGGAAAGTATCGTCGTGGGCAGCGCCTGCGCGGGGACCCGTTTTGTTATTGGCGTTCTGCTCGGAATAGATGGTTTGGAAGAAGTCACCATCCTTGGTGAAGCTCTCGCCAAGAGCGGTGGTGTGCCCCGAGATCTTGAGCTTGTCGTTGTCAGCATCAAAGTTGGCGATACTAATCGAGCCAAACACGCCAGCCCAGTGGTCGAAGGCTTGGTTGTTTTCGCCAGCAACCCCCTTGCCGTTAATTCTGCCGTCTGCGTTGGTGTGCTTCAGCATGAACTTAGGCAGCGCGTCAATTTCGCTCACGATGGAAAGGGTATCGGCACCGTCATTATTGCCAGAACCGAGGTCTACCGAGTGGGTTGCACCGAAGTAGTCGGCTGCGACCTTCATGGGATTCTGCTTCAGGCTCTCCAGCATTTCGTGGTAGTTGCCTTCGGGGACTTGATCCGCGCCATAGAGAATGACCTTGTCTTCCCCTGCTTCAGCCACAGTAGTCGTACTGTTACCGGCCACGGTTCTGATGCTGATGACGTCATCACCGCTGGTGCCCGCAATTTCGCCAGCAGCGCTCTCTTTGGCGATCGCCAAGGTCACCCCTGCCACATTTGAATCGGCGTCTGGCGTCGAGGTTGATTTTGGTATGAACTCAACGTAATCAATGCGTGCGTGTTCGGCCGTCCGTGGCGTGCCGTCTTCAACGCCACTGAAGGAAAAGACATCCCCTGCTTGAATGCTAATGTCTTCAATGACCTGCGAGGTCATGGTTTGGTTGTCAGCAAAGCGGCTGCCAAGCTGCTGATCTAGATCGAAGGCGGAGAGGGTGCGATCGCCCTGCTTCACCTCTAAACGACCAACGCCATCATTCTCATCAAAGTAGGCAACTTTGATATCGTAGGTGCCGTCCTCGCCCGTGAAGGTCATCTTTGCTGAGCCGGTCTGGTCGCTGGGGCCACCAATCAGGCTGATGACTTTTCCATCAGAGGCCACGCCCACCGATTCGGTGCCATAGTCCCCTGATAGCTCCATCGTCTCAGCCTCGACGCGGAGGGGATTAGCCGTGGGAGCAGGGCCGGAAGTAGGGGGCGTATCACTACTACCCATGTCATCGCCGGTGCTGGCATCCATGCCGCCTTCTGAGCCCGCGTCCATGTCGCCGCCAGTGTCAGCGACCATGACTACTTCAGAGCCCCCGTCAAAGACAGCGACTATGTCAGCGACAGTGTCAGCGTCCGTAACCCCGTAAGAGCCACCGTCCATGTAAGCGGCATTGAAAGAGTCGGTTCCGGCGTAAGAGACACCCTCCATGACAGCGTCCATGTCG
>JBHJGR010000176.1:0-19391 GCA_050331615.1 Elainellaceae cyanobacterium | reverse complement strand
TCAACACGTAGATGGTTGACCCTACTAAGTCAAATGAACTACTTCAGTATATCATTGCTAACTGCGACTGAAGTCGCCTGAGCCGCTTTTCCACCCCGATCTAAAGAGACGGGGCTGCCAAGCTCCCATCTTCCCCCGTGCGATCGCTCCACGTAAATTAGCCACGGCCTGACCGAAATCATGGGACTTCTGTAGATATTGATGTAAACCATAGGTGTATCGCTCGGATGTAGCGATCGAATTCTCTTCAACTAACAGGTGATGCCCGTGCTCCTAAAGCCTGCTTCATCGCAGTTCGTTCCACCACCCCCCGCTTCTTCACTACAACCGGTACCCTCGCTGCTGCCATCGCTTGACCCAGTTCCGCCATCCATTGCCTTACTTTCGCAGGACGAAGTTTTGCTGAGGAAGCTGGCGACCAGCCTGCAATTTGCAGGCTATGCCGTCAGGATCATTCAGGACTCTTGGCAAGAGGCCATGGCTTACCTGCTGGACGAGCCATCATTCACGGTCTTAGACTGGTCCCTATTTGGTCAGTTGAGCCTCGAATATTGCCAGCGACTGCGGCAAATTCAGCCCACCGTGCCAATTCTGCTGCTCACCGAAACCGGGGCCGTGGGCGATCGCATCGCGGCCCTCAACGCGGGAGCCGACGACTGCCTAGAGAAGCCGTTTTACGATGAAGAATTTGTCGCTAAGATCCGCGCCCATCTCCGGCGGTTTCAGCTCTACAGCCCCAGCGAGAGCCCCAGCGAACTGGTGTTTGAAGACCTGCGGATGAACCGGAAGACGCGAGAAGTTTACCGCGCCGATCAGAGCATTTTACTCACTGCCAAAGAGTTTGATCTGCTGGAATACTTGCTGATTAACTGTCGTCAGGTGATGACGCGAGACCAGATTCTAGAACACGTTTGGGGCTACGACTTTGCCGGAGAATCCAACGTAATTGAAGTCTATATCCGCTACCTGCGCCTCAAGCTAGAGAGCTGCAACCAGCGGCGGCTCATCCACACCGTGCGCTACGTTGGCTACGTTTTGCGGGAGGCCAGCTAGCCTTGGAGCAGCGTAATGCGTCGCTTGTGGCGGCTGATGAGGCCGTCTTGCTCCATACGGGTGAGGGTGCGGTAGAGCACCTCAGGGCTCAGTCCCAAATCCCCGGCTATGTCCTTTAAGGGGCGATCGAAGACCAGCGTTTGCCCCGGTTCGGTGGACTCCTGCAGCAGATAGCGCAGATATTGCAGAATGCGATCGCTCGCCGAACGGACCGTCAGCAGTTCGACTCGGTTCTTCAGCCTGCTAATAATTTGATAGGTTTGCTGCAGCAGCTCACGGGCCAGCACCGGAAAGCGGTCCAGCGCCTCCAGCACCGCAGTCGTCGAATAAACCCTGACTTCTGACGGCAGATCGCAAACGGCATTACACTGATGCGAGTCAAAGTAGAGATCGGTTTCGGCAAAAATCTCACCAGGGCGCACCACGCGAAAAGTGACGACTTTGCCGTCTAGCGTATAGCGAATCAGCCGAATGCGGCCTCGCTCCAGTTGATAGACGGCACGGGCCGGATCACCCTGGCTGTAGAGGCGCTCCTTACTAGCCAACTGCTGCTGGCCGGTGGGCTGGAGGTAGGCCGACAAATCCACCGAGGATTTTGGAACTATTGGTTCATTTTGGGCAGAACGGGGCGATCGCTCAGAAGGCAAAGAATTATCTGACCTGGAGCGGGACGCAGATCCGGCGGGTTCATCTCTCATGGCTGAACAAAACCTAAACTAGCATTATTATCTAGAATGCTTGTTCAAAATGAAGTCGCCCTGACTGCCCTCTTAAAACTTGCTGAAAAGGCAGATGGGCAAAGCGCCAAATCTTTCAGGATGTCCACCTATCCCAATGCCTGCAGGGCCACCTGTGCCGAACTAAATCGACGGCTGATGTCAATTTCGGTCATTTGGGCGAGCCAAGCGGCAAATTCGGGGCTGAAGTGGTTGAGGCGCGTCAAGTCAATGCGCTGCCCCCGACGAGGCAAATTAGCTGGGACCATACCCGTCGCCAGCGTAATTAAGGTCGTGCCCAGGCTGTAGAGATCCGAGGCTTTAACGGGCCGCCCGCCCAACTGTTCTGGAGCCATATAGCCCTCGGTGCCAATCAGCCCCAGCACGGTGGTCTGATTAGCCCGGGGCACCAGGGTTTTAACCGAGCCAAAGTCTACCAGGCAAATTTGGGTTTTCTTACCTGGCGGCGTGGTCAGCAGGATGTTGCTGGGCTTGATGTCGCGGTGCACGATAGAGGGCTGATGGTCGTGCAGATAAGTCAAGATTTTGAGGATGGAGCGGGCGACCTTGAGGGCTTCTTTCTCCGAAAAGGTGCGCCCCTGCTGCAGATACTTGTCTGCCGAAATGCCATCGATATAGCTTTGCACCAGCACCAGTGCCTTTTGAGACTTGGCCAGATCCACCTCAAAGTAGTCCAGGTAGCGGGGGATGGCGGGATGTTCCAGGGTTTTCAAGGTCTCCATTTCCCGCTCAAACAGCCGCAGCATATCGGGATGGAGGTCGTCGTCGATGGAGATGAGCTTGAGGATGACGGGCTGCTCATCCTGATGCATGTCGCTGGCCAGAAGCGTCCACCGCCCCAATTTCTTGCCGAGCTGCTTTTCGACCCGGTAGCGATCGCCTAAGATTTGACCACCCATAGTTTGGTAAGGCTAGATGCCGCTATAGTGTTTCCTGGAGTGTATTCAGTTTGTTACCGCTTACGATAGCATTGGTTGGATTTGCGGTATGCTGAACCTACTTAAATTACACCCAGCATTGGCCCAGCACCTAACAGGTTCATCATACATAAGTGCTTGAGCAGTTTTAATTACGTTTTTTGGGGGTGCGCCCCCCGCGGGAGGGCAGCCCCAAAAAGTAATTTTGTTTTATTTAGGTGACTGTCCTGGGTATAGCCTGATAGGCAATCTGGTAAACCCCTGTCGCAATTATGTCAACCACTCGTCAAACCTCCGTCCGGCAGCAGCAGCATCCCCTCATCCAGTCCTTAGCAGACCGCATCGAAGCCGTCTGGCACCGCCATCTCGATCTATCTCCCTACCAGCTCCCCGAAGACCTGGGCTACATCGAGGGCAAGCTGGAAGGCGAACGACTCACCATCCAGAACGTCTGCTACCAGAGTCCCGAGTTCCGCAAGATGCACCTCGAACTCGCTCGGGTCGGCTCCATGCTAGACATCCTCCACTGCGTCATGTTTCCCCGCAGCGATCGCGCCCTGCCCATGTTTGGCACTGACCTGGTGGGGGGGCGGGGGCAGATTAGCGCCGCCATCGTCGATCTGTCACCCACAACCCCAGACCACACCCTGCCGGAGGGCTACCAAGCCGAGCTGGCTCACCTCCCCCCACTGAGCTTCACCCAGCCCCGAGAGCTGCCCGAGTGGGGCAGTATCTTCTCAGAGTTTTGCCTATTTGTGCGCCCCAGCAGTCCTGACGAAGAAGCCGACTTCCTCAAGCAGGTGGAGGCCATGCTCACCATCCACTGCCAGCAGGCGATCGCCACGCCTTCCACCCCCGCACGCCGCCCCGAAATCCTTGCTGGACAGCGCCACTACTGCACCCAGCAGCGCCAAAACGACAAAACCCGCCGCGTCCTAGAAAAAGCCTTTGACGAGACCTGGGCCGAGCGGTATATGACCACCGTACTGTTCGATATCGAAGCGTAGACCACCCTCTCGCCATGACCACCCTCACTTCGCCCTCGCCCAATCAGCTTTCCCAGCGCCTCGCCACCCATTTGGTCAACGGTCTGCTGGCCGTCAAGCCCCTGGCCAACTTCGCCAAGCACCAGGCCCGCACCATGATGATCCGGCGAGCCGAGTCCATTGGCGTTTACTGGCGGCAGGAGGTGCAGGCTCTGCGATCGCGTCAGCACACCACCCTAGACCCCGATGCCCTAGCTCCAGAGTGGGAGCAGGAACTGGACATGGTGCGATCGCCCAACTTGGTCTACCCCAGCTACTACCTCACCTCCTTCCACGCCTATGAAGAGGGCAACCTGGGCTGGCAGCCCGCCCTAGAGGTAGAGGTCGCGGCCCAGGCCGTCCATGCTCGCCTCTTTCCCGCAGCAGGAGCCCAGGGAGATGCCCGGCTGCGGCAGAGCTACCACACCATTCTGCAGCAGCCGTTATCGGTACCGCCCCAAGATATTCTGGACATCGGCTGTAGCGTAGGCATGAGCACCTTTGCCCTGCAGCAGTGCTACCCCAACGCCCAGATAACTGGAGTTGACCTCTCGCCCTATTTCCTGGCGATCGCCCACTACCGCGACCAGCAGCGCATCCAGCCCGCTTTGGCCGACACACCGCCCCTGCGCCCCATCCGCTGGGTCCATGCTGCCGCCGAGCAGACGGGGTTACCCGATGCCTCATTTGACCTGGTGTCGGCATTTCTAATCTTCCATGAGCTGCCCCAGTCAGCGGCGATCGCTATCCTCCACGAAGCGCGACGGCTGCTGCGGCCCGGTGGCCATCTCGCCATCATGGAAATGAACCCCCAGTCCGAGGTGTACGCCGCCATGCCGCCCTACATCCTCACCCTGCTCAAAAGCACCGAACCCTATCTGGATGACTACTTCGGGCTAGATCTTGGCAAAGCGCTGCACCAGGCCGGATTTGCGCCACCTATGCAGCAGTGCAACAGCCCCCGTCACCGCACCGTCATTGCCCAAGCCCGCTAGATCCTCCCTTAAGCAGACTCACCAACAATTTGCCGGAACCATTCGTCTCGGGCCAGACGGCTAAAGGTGGCATCGGTGCGGGCCTCCTGCTGGTAGCGGGGATCGAGCTGCACCGCCTGCTGGAGATTTTCCAGGCCCAGGTCGATCTCCCCCTGGGTGACGTAGCAGGTGGCCTTGCTGTAGTAGGCCGGGGCGTAGTTGGGCTGCAGGTCGAGGGCTTTGTCCAGATTTTCGATCGCCGCCTGAAACTGCTTCAGCTTCATCTGGCCGTAGCCCCGGTTGAGGTAAGCCTTGTAAGAGTCGGGGTTGAGGTCAATTACCCGGTCAAAAGAGGCGATCGCTTCCTCAAACCGCTCCAGTTCCTCCAGGGCCAGCCCCCGGTTAAACCAGGCCACCGCATCCTCCGGCTCCACCTGCACCGCCCGGTCAAAGGACTCGAAGGCTTCCTCATGGCGCTGGAGGATGCCCAGAGCAACGCCTCGATTCACCCAGGCTTCGTGATAGTCCGGTTTAATCTCCACCGCCCGATCAAAGGACTCAAGGGCATCCTCCCGCCGCTTCAGGCGGTTGAGCACAATCCCCCGGTTCAGCCAGGCTTTGGAGTCGTCGGACTGGAGCTGTACCGCCTCATCCAGTGCTGCCAGAGCGGCGTCATACTGCTTCAGTTCCTTCAGGGCCAGGCCGCGATAGTACCAGGGGGTGGCATCATCCGGGCTGTAGTCGATGGCCCGGTCAAAGTCGGCGATCGCCGCTTCAAACTCCCGCATCTCTGCCAGGGCCAGCCCCCGCCGATACCAGAGGACAGGATTCTGGGGCTGATATTCCAGGGCTCGGTCGTAGGCGGCGATCGCCCCCTGATAGTCTTGAGCCGCCATGGCCTCACTGGCCTGGTCGAGGTACTGGTCGATGGTGACAAAGAGTTCGGGACGGTTGGCCTTAAGGATGCGCAGCTGGTCCGCCAGGGCCTGAATGCGCTGCTCGGCTTCAGCTACGAAGGTGTCAGCCACCATAGCGGGGGTAACTTCCGCTAATTTGTTGAGAATGGTGCTCTTCTGAGCCTGAGCGTCCTGCTCCAGGGCAGCGAGCTGGTCGGCCAGCACCTGTTCCAGCTCCTGGAACCGATTCAGGGCGGTTTCTTTTTGGGCGATCGCCCCCGACTCCAGATCCTCCAGCTTGGTGGCAAACCGCGCCTCCAGGCTCTCCACATTCTGCCGCAGTCGGTCTTTCTGCTCCTTCACCGCCGCCTTGATGTCTGCCAGTTGGGCGGCAATGTCTGCATCGGTCTGCTCAATGGTTTCAAACGCTGCATTGCCCCGATTTTCGGCCCGCAGCTTCAGCTTTTCAAGCTGGCCCGCAAATTCCGCTTCGAGCTGCTCCAGGTGTTCGCGGATTTTGCCTTTCTGCACCTGGGTCTCTTCCTCCAGGGCAGCCTTTTGTTCGGCAAAGACTTCCTCCAGCCTATCCAAATTCTCGCGAATGCCCTGCCGCTGGGTCTGGGCATCGGCCTGAAGCTCGGTGAGCTGATTAGCAAACTCCGCCTCAAGCTGCTCCAGGGTCTGGCGAATGGTTTCCCGCTGGGCCTGGGTCTTGTCGTTCAGGTCCGCCAGTTGGCTGGCCAGCTCCGCCTCCAGGTTTTCCAGACTGCGGCGCACCTCGGCCTGCCGCTGGTCCGTGTCCGAACGCAGGGCGGCGACCTGGGCCGTCAGCTCAGACTCCAGCGTCTTCAGGTTGTCGAAGACCTGATCCTTGCGCACGACGGCTCCCGATTGCAGTTCCGAGAGCTGATCCCGGTAATCGGACTCCAGCCGACCCAGGTGGTCCAGAATTTCCTCCCGCCGCCCCTGCGCCCCTGACCGCAGCTCGTTCAACTGGTGGCCAAATTCCTCTTCCAGCCGACTGAAGGTTTCCAGGGTGAGGTCTCGCTGCTGGCGCACCTGGGCCTGGGCGTCGATCCGAAGCTGCTCCAGGTAGGGGGTTAGCTCGGTTTCCATCTGGGCTAGGCGATCGCGGGTCTGCTCTTGCTGCTGCTGGGTAGAGTCGAGCAGTTCGGCCAGCCGCCGGTCAAAGTCATGATTGGACTGAGATAGGGCCTGGAGGGTAGCCTCCTGACGCTGCGCCACCTCTGACCGCAGGGCCTCTAGCTGCTGATCAAAGCGGGTGGTGGAATCGCCGAACTTAGCCAGGGAAGCGTCTTTTTCCTCTTCTACGTGGCGGCGGAAGGTGGTGAGCTGCGCTGCAAATTCCTGTTCCAACTGCTGGAAGCGCTGCTGGGCCGCCCCCAGATCCGCCTCCACGGTTTCGATGGTGCCCTGCTTCAGCTGGGTCAAATCTGCGGCAAGCTGAGACAGGTTGGCACGACGGGCATCTACCTCTTTCTGAAAAGTATTGGCCTCTTCGCCCAGATCGTCGGCAAATTCTTCAAACTCGCGGATAATGTTGTCTACCTGCTGCTTGGCCCCCTCGATCTTGCCCTTCAGATCCCCCAGTTCTCGCAGGTGGGCCTGCACGATCTCGGTCACCTCCCGCAGCACCGACCGCCGCAGCAGCCACAGTCCGGCGATCGCCGCTGCCAATAACAGGGCCAGCACCACCAGCATGACGTTAAACAGGGTAGTCGTCCGCTCAATCTGCTGAAGCCGCAGTTCTAGTAGCTCTTCCACATTCCCCTCCACCGGACCCTGGGCCAGCAGAAAACCAGACCCATTCGGTATCAAGACGTTGGAGATCGCCGGAGCGGAGCGAGCAGGCGGCGTGTTCAGGCTGCCCACAAAGAGCAGCGACACAGCCAGAATCAGGCTGCTCCGGGAAATCCAGGTGATGAAATCGAGAGTCTGACGCTTCATTGGGTCTACCCTTACCTTGCGAGCGGTCGGTCGTTGAGCGGCGAGGTTGCATAGGTCAGCAGATCCGAACCATGCGATCGCCCCTGCTTCAACGGTAGCTAAGATTGACCGACGGATGCCATTGCTATCAGTGTACGCACTATAGACTTCGGTGCATAGCATCCTACCATCGCCGGGCCAGGGGTGGAGACCGACATGGCATGGGGGATCGCTCTGGCTGGGAGATGGCTTTTGTGCTGCTGGTCCGATCGGTCGCAAGCGATCCAAAGAACTTTCTTAAGTCTGGCGATCGCTCCCCGATTTTCCCCTTTAATAAACTGGATGGCTTGTATAACCATCTTCCTGTGATCCCCTGGCTGAATGTTCTAAACCGTGCTTTTGGTAACACCAGGGACAGATGAAAGTTTTCTAAAGTTCCATAGAATCGTCGTGTCAGCGATGTCCTGGCCCGGATTTTTCAGCCTGAGTCTTTACCCCTCCCTAATTTTTGCAAAAGTTTTTCTAGGAGTTTAAGAGGCGTTTGTTATGGGAAATATTGCAGATAGTTTTTCACGACTCTGTCAGTCATACGTCACCCTTGCCGATCGCTTTCAGCAGCTTGATGTGGAACACATGACCCTCAAAGCAAAAGTTGTCCCCCTCCTCAAAGCACTTCGGTCTTACCAGCAGGTAATCGAAACCCTGAAGCAGGAGAACCAGGACCTGACGGCCCAGCTTGAGACCATGAGCGCCAAATATGAGGCCCTGAAGCCATTTGAGGACTTGCTGGGGGCTGACCTACAGTCCCTGCTCTCCGAGGCCGAAGAGCAGGTGGAGCTGGTCGAGCAAACCCTCAGCGAGATGGAAAGCAACAACGACCCAGATCTGACCGATGAAGACAAGGCCCTGCTGCAGACCTTTTACGAACGTCCCCAGGAGTTTGAGATGATGGCGTCCGAGCCGTCCTCTTACCCTCCCATGGGCGTCAATGGTCGTCATGGCAGCGCAGCCGACGGCACGTCCGTTCCTGATTTTCAAGGACAGGTATAGTTCCCCACCCCCTTGGGAATCGCGGCAGGCATCGGCGTGAGTGGGGACGGTTGGCAGGGCAAGGCGGCCCAGTTTGGAGCCGACAGGATCCTGCAGCGCCATGGGGCGCTGCTCGCGCGGCTGCTCCCTGCGGGCAGCCGGGCACTAGCCGCTAGCCTGGCCCGTCTGGCTGGCCATCTCGCCGCCATTCGCCTGCCGATCGCCCTGGGGCAAGCCTATGAGCAGATTCTGGCCGCTGGGGATCTCAATGGCGAAACGGTTTCCCTCCAGCGACTTTCCCGTAAGGCAAGCGGGGCTTACTACACGCCAGTGGCGATCGCCCAATACATGGTGCAGGCTACCGTTGGCCCTTCCCTGGCCGCAGCCGCAGCCGCTCCTCCATCGTTCAGAATTCTGGACCCGGCCTGCGGCGGCGGCATCTTTCTAGTCGTCGCCTATCAGGCGCTGCTGGACTGGCGGCGACGGCAGTGCCTCGCCCAGCTCGATGCGCTGGTATCCAACCGGGGTTCGGGGGCAACTGCCGACCTGCCGATCTATCAGGACGGTCAGGGCCGCTGGTGGCTGACTCCGGCAGAGAGGGAGCGTATCCTGCGATCGCACCTCTATGGCATGGACTTAGATCCAACTGCGGTCGAGGTGGCGCGTCTGGCCCTGGGGTTTCAGTTTCTGCTCAATGGTGCAATGGACCAGGAAGGCCCGTTGCCTTTGCCAGATTTGGGCGATCGCCTGCTCCAGGGCAATGCTCTGCTGGAACCGGGGGATCAGTCGGACGGGAATTCGTCCGATCCAGATTGGCAGGACAGCGGTCCCAGCGACTGGCGGACAGCTTTTCCCAAAGCGACGGCTACCGGCGGGTTTGATGTGGTGCTGGGCAATCCGCCCTACCTGGACTCGGTGGCCATGACTGCCCACCTGCCCCACTGGCGGCACTACTGCACCCGTCACTACCAGACGGCGGTAGGCAACTGGGATCTGTTTTGCGTCTTCATCGAGCAGGCGGTGGCCCTGTGCAAACCGGGGGGACTCCACAGCTTCATCGTGCCCAATAAGCTGGCGTCAGCGGAGTATACGGCGGCGGTGCGATCGCTTCTGGCCCAAACCACCCGGCTTCTGACCGTCCGCGACTATAGCCAGACCCATGCCTTTGCCGCGTCGGTCTATCCCCTCGTCTACGTGGTGCGCAAGCGGGAGCCGTCCCTGCAATCCACTTCAACGGCAGATGACCCGATGGTGACCTGCGAAGTAATGCAGGATCTGCACCAGGTGAAAACGGCCCAGTCCTGCGCCTACAGCGATTTTATCTCTCCAAGTGGTGTCTGGCTCCTCCAGCCGACGGCGGCGCAACTGACGCTCCTGCAGCCGGAGTGGTCCCGTTTGGGGGCGATCGCCCAAGCCCTGGGAGCCGCGACCGTGGCGGAAGCCTATGTTTTGAAGGCACAGATGGGCGATCGCCCCCACCCCAGTGCCGATGACCTTAGGGTGGTCAACAGCGGCACCCTCGATCCCTATGCGCTGCTCTGGGGCCAAAAACCGATGCAGTATCTGGGCGATCGCTACAGACATCCCGTCGTTCCTGCGACCTGGTTACAGACTCACCTCCCCACCCGCTATCACCAGGCCACCCGCCCCAAGCTGATCGTAGCGGGCCTGACCAAGCGGCTGGAGTGCGGCTTGGACGAAGCAGGAACCTTTCTGGCCGGCAAGTCCACCTCGATCATCCAGTCAGAGACCGTACCGCTACTGCTGCTGCTGGGCCTGCTAAACAGCGCCTTTGTCAGCCAGCTTTTTCGGCACCTGTTTGGCGGCAATGGGCTGAGCGGTGGCTATTTGCGGGTAGGGCCGCCCCAACTACGCCAGCTGCCCGTGCCGCCAGTGGCGCGGTTGCGGGGGGAAGGGGGCGATCGCCTGATCACCCTCACCCGGCAGCGACTGGGCCAGCAATCCCAGGGGCAGGCTGCCAAGCGGACGGCAGAACTGCTAGAGTGCGATCGCGCCATCGACAATCTGGTGAGGGATCTGTACCAG
The DNA here is from genome assembly GCA_050331615.1 of Elainellaceae cyanobacterium. Lineage (GTDB taxonomy): Bacteria > Cyanobacteriota > Cyanobacteriia > CAKZMO01 > CAKZMO01 > JAYKGU01. The sequence goes on along the minus strand of JBHJGR010000176.1, from coordinate 8,767 downwards.
GTGGGGGCGATCGACGATTAGGGCAGGCCGTCCGGAGGATCATGAATTTTTTGGCCCATCTCTACCTGGCAGCGCCATCCTGCGAATCCCGCTTGGGCAACCTCATGGGCGACTTTGTCAAGGGCACTCCTGACCCGCGCCTGGCTCCCCCCATCATTGCCGGTATCTACCAGCACCGCGCCATCGACCAGCTCACCGATCGCCACCCGATCGTGCGCCGGAGTAAACAGCTCATCAGCGTGGAGCGGCGGCGGTTTGCGGGTATCATCATTGATGTTTGCTACGACCACTTTTTGCACCAGCACTGGCCCGCCTATTCGTCCCGAAACCTGCCAACCTTTACTCAGGAGATCTACGCCCAGTTGCCGGAGTATAAGGGCTACCTGCCCCAGCGAGTACGGACAGCGATCGCCGCCATGACCACCCACGACTGGCTCAATTCCTGCCAGACGATAGCGGGCGTTGGCCAGGTGCTCAACCGCATCGCGGGACGGCTGAAGCACCCCGGTCCCTTACCGGGAGCCGAGGAAGAGCTGCGGCATCACTATGCCCTGCTGGATGCCCATTTCCGCCAGTTTTTTCCAGAGGCGATCGCCTTCGCCCGCCAATGTTGCGCCAAGAACAATGCCAAAATCCCGTAGTGGTCTGATGTAAAGTAGCAGTCAGGAGAAAACCCCATGAACCAGCAATCTTCAACCCAGTGGGATCTATGTCGCTTCGTGAAAACCCTCGCCTACTTTGGGGCCATCCCGCTCCTGAGCGGCATCGGCTGGTTTCAGCAGCTCTTTGGCAGCGAAGCCAATCCCAGAGCCTCCCAAACGGCGATCGCCTACCGTCCCCCGGAAGCGTCTAATCGTTCCTCCGTCCTGATCACCGGCTCCATGGGCGACCCTACCAAACAGCTCATGCAGCAGCTTTTGCAGCGGGGCTATGGGGTGCGATCGCTGGTGCAGAATCCGGCGGACGTTGCCTCCCTAGACAAGGACTATCCCGCCTTTGAGTTCCATGTGGCCGACCTGGCTCGCCCCGATAGCCTGCCGCCCAAGGTGATGCAGAACGCTGGGACAGTCGTCCATGTTGCTGGTGCCGATGCTGCGGCTGTCGGGACCGATGCGGGGACGGTGGCCAGCCTGGATCTGCAATTGGGCAATCTGATGCGGGCGATCGCCCCTACCCAACCTTCGACCAGCGACGCCGCCCAGGTGATCTTCGACTTCCGCCAGACCACCGCCAACCTAGAGGACGTTTGGGGCGCAGTAGACGACGTGGTGATGGGGGGCGTCAGCCAGAGCAGCCTCCAGTTTACGGGCACCACGGCCCTGTTTGCGGGGACGGTCTCCACCGCTAACTCCGGCGGCTTTGCCTCCGTGCGCACCCGCAACTTTGAACCGGCGCTGGACCTGTCCGACTTTGAAGGCATTGCGCTGCGGGTCAAGGGCGACGGCAAGCGCTACAAGTTTTTGCTGCGCGACGAGTCCCGCTGGGACGGGGTGGCCTATTCCCATTCCTTCGACACAGTAGCCGATACCTGGATCACCGTGCGCGTGCCCTTCGGCGGCCTAATTCCCGTCTTTCGCGCCCGCACCCTGGAGGATGGCCAGCGGGTGGACCCCAGCGGTGTCCGGGCGTTTCAGCTTATGCTCAGTAAGTTTGAGTACGACGGTGGCCTGAATCCCACCTTCGAGCCAGGGGAGTTTCGCCTAGAGGTGGAGTCCATCGCTGCCTACCGCGCCGCTGCCGCCCAGGTGATTCTGATTGCTCCCCCTCCAGTCGTTGAGCAAACCGGGGCGATCGCCCAGCTCCAGCAGAGCGGCATTGCTTACACCATCGTCCCTCCAGAACTATCCATAGAACAATTAGTAGACCGCGTGTTACGATAAAGAACCGGGCATCAGCGTTGCTGAACATGGCAAACGGTCTCGGATTTTTTTTGGAGAGGTGGCCGAGTGGTTGAAGGCGCAGCACTGGAAATGCTGTTTAGGGGCAACTCTAACGAGGGTTCGAATCCCTCCCTCTCCGTCCAAAAAACGGGTTTGGCTAGGCAAGGGACGCCGGTTCAACAAGGCGATTTCCGGGAAAGTTCTACCCCCAGTTGAACGGTCGGTAGGATCCTTTCCAAAAATCTCCTAAGGCGAAATTCCTGAGGTAAGGGGGGTTATGGCATTGTCACGCCCCCGCAGGTAAGAGGATTTACAAATTCATGTCCGGCACGGATTAGGAACTGGATGCCCTGTCGCGCAAGCATCCTGCTTGCCTACAAAGCTCGCTACTCATCTGCGAAATCTGCGTCATCTGCGGATGAATACCACACCTCCGACAAACGATAAACCCCTTCCCAGAAAGCCCCTAAGCAGCCTTAACGCGCATCAACACCTGACCAAATTCCACCGGTTCGCCGTTTTCGACCAGAATTTCGGCCACTTCTCCAGAAATTTCGGCCTCTAGCTCGTTCATCAGCTTCATGGCTTCGATAATGCACACCGTTTGGCCGGGATTGATGCGATCGCCAATTTCCACAAACGACGGTTCATCGGGGGCAGGTGCTCGGTAAAAGGTACCGACCATGGGCGAAGTAATGTCCGTAAGCTTTGAGTCTACTAGATTTGGGGATGGAGCGGAGGTATGGACCACCGGAGGCCCCGCACTGACCGGAGGCCCAGACGCATCGATAGGCACTTCCGCTGGTGAGGGAGAGACGGTAGGGGCGATCGCCATGCCAGCCGCAGCGGCAGTAGGGGTCATCTCCCCTGGGCGACCCTTACGAACGGTCAGCTCAAAGTCACCGCTTTTGATGGTTAGCTCCTCGATATCGGTTTGGTTGACAACCGATAAAAGATCTCGCAGGTCGTTGAAGTTTAATTCCACCGTCTCAACAGTCCAGAGCAGGATTGATTTAAGTCGTTAAACAAAATTATTTTCTTGGGGGCGTGCGCCCCTACCGGAAGCGCATATCCCCACAAATTGTAATTAGTTGCGCTTTAGCGCTGATACAGACACGATGCCCGAGCATGCCAGCCGAGCACTCAGCGGCGGTCAGACTGACGAGCCGACGCAACTGCGAGCAAGTTCTGCGATCGCGCCGTAGCCGATGCGCAAATCGAGCCTATTCGCGACCCAGGTAAGAATCGTTGCGGGTATCAACCTTAATCCGCTCGCCCACTGAGATAAACAGCGGCACCATCACCTGCGCCCCCGTTTCTACAATGGCGGGCTTGGTTCCCCCGGTGGCCGTATCGCCCTTCACCCCTGGATCAGTTTCCGTCACTTCCAGCACGACAGAGTTGGGCAGCTCTACTTCAAGTACCTGGCTATTCCAGCGAACGACGTTGACCTCCATGCCTTCCTTGAGGTACTTGACGCGATCGCCTATTTGGTCAGCGGTCAACCGGTTCTCTTCATAGGTGTCCATGTCCATGAAAACAAACTGGTCGGCCTCTTTGTAGGTGTGCTGCATCACACTCTTTTCCAGCATGGCCTGCGGCACCGTTTCCCCGGCTCGGAAGGTGCGCTCGACCGTATTGCCGGTTTGGACATTTTTGAGCTTGGTGCGGACGAAAGCCGAGCCTTTTCCGGGCTTGACGTGCAGGAACTCAACCACCCGCCAAACGGCACCGTCTAACTCAATGCTGACACCAGGACGAAAATCATTGCTGGAAATCATGAAGCTGCTCGCATAGGAGAGTAATCGGCAACCCATTTTACCCTCCAGTGGGACCTCTCTAATACTCTTCCTGAGTTCAATTCTTTCAGGCTTAACGTTTTATCGCCTGACGGGCTGAGGTTTGAGTATGGAGCCCTCGCGATGCGGAGGTTTCATACCTCTTGAATGTCCTAACGTGAAAGCGTAGAACTAAGTTAAGTAGGTGGCCATAAGTAAAAGCCCGTGGGGTAGGCCCCCTACCGGAGGCGCACCCCACATAATGCAATTTATTGTGCTTGACACTGCTCTACTTCGGTTGAGGATTTGGGGTCCCAGCCTGTGGCAAGATTAAACATGGGATTTTTGCGCTCCTGGACAGGCATCAAGCCATGCTTCCTGCGATCGCCACAATCCCAAAAAATGGGGCGCGATCGCACCCCCGTGCAGAGTTTTTACAGCGATACTATGCGGCATTCTCAAATCGGTCTGCTCCCTTTGAGGTTTCATCGATCAGCACGACCTATCCCACAGGTCATCCCGGCTCCGATTAGTGCCCCGTTTGGCGAGTGGGTCAGCACCTGCTTCCAGGTCTTCCTACGGCCACTGACCCAGCGGCTAATGTCAGGAGTGCTGGCAGGCGTCGCGGCACTGGTGCTTTGGGGCGGCTGGAGTGAGCTGGCGATCGCCGCCCCCTTCCCAGCTTTTGATAGTAATACCTTAATCAGCCGCCTGCCGCCCGGAAACGCCATCACCGACGGTAAGGCCCTCCTCCGCTACGCCCTCCCCATCGACAATCGCCCCATCCGGGAGGTGCAAAAGGATCTGGAAGATATCTCGGAAACGCTGCGGGTACAGGGGAGCCGTCGCCTCAATGCCATCAATCGCAACATCGACCGGACCGAGAAAATCCTCAAGCGTCCCGTCCGCATTCTGGCCGATGTACCCGACGATCGCCAGGAAACTGCCCAATCGCTAATCACCACCTTGCAAATGGGGCTGGCCGATATTCGTACCGCTATTGACAACCGCGACAAGGAGGCGGTTTGGCTAAAGCGATCCGACCTGCTCGATACGGTGGGGGAACTGGAAGAACTGATGGTCACCGACTTTCCTTTTGAAGTTCCTGAGGAATACGGCAACCTCCCTCAGCTGAAGGGACGAGCCACCATCGAGATGACGACAAACAAGGGAACGCTCCAGATGGTGGTGGATGGTTACAATGCCCCCGTCACTGCTGGAAACTTTGTGGACCTGGTACAGCGCGGCTTCTATGACGGCCTGGAGGTAACCCGTGCTGAGGAATTTTACGTTGTGCAAACCGGCGATCCCCCTGGCCCCGAGGAAGGCTTTGTGGACCCAGATACCGGCGAATATCGCGCCATTCCCCTGGAGGTCATGGTGCAGGGGGATACAGAACCGACCTATGGCGTCACTCTGGAACAGGCAGGGCGCTATCTAGATGATCCGGTCCTGCCCTTCTCAGCCTATGGTGCCGTAGCGATGGCCCGTCCCGGGGATGATCCCAATGGCGGCTCTTCTCAGTTCTTCTTCTTCCTGTTTGAACCCGAGCTAACCCCCGCCGGACTCAATCTGTTAGATGGTCGCTATGCCGTGTTTGGCTACGTTACTGAGAATAAGGAGGTGCTGGGTAAGCTAACGGTGGGCGATCGCATCGAATCGGCGACTGTCCTCAGCGGGACCGACAAGCTGGTCACCCCGCCACCATCGGCTTAGCGCTTGGTTCATTGCGCGAATAACCTCGGCTAAGGGGTTAGACAAAATTATTTTCCTGAGGTAAGCGCCCCCGGCAAGGGCGCTTACCTCAGGAAGCTGTAATCAATTGTGCTTTAGCACTTAACGACCATGCTTGTTAGCGAGTTGGGGGAACAGGGGCTGCTGCAGCGGCTTCACCGATTTTGCCCGCCCGATCTGGTGGGAGACGATGCCGCGCTGCTGTCGGTGCAGCCCGATCAGCGGCTGGTGGTCACCACCGATGTGCTGGTGGACGGTGTGCACTTTAGCCTTGGTTCGGCTGCCACGACTCAAACTACCGCCCCTGAAGATGTGGGCTGGCGCTCTGTAGTGGCTAACCTCTCAGATTTAGCGGCGATGGGGGCTGCTCCCTTAGGAGTCACCGTGGGGCTCAGCCTGCCTGGAGATTTGGCAGTAGCAGACCTGGAGTCTATCTACCAGGGCATGGTCGCCTGTTTAGAGGAATGGGGCGGGGTGATTGCAGGCGGAGACGTTTGCCGATCGTCGGTTTTATCCGTGGCCATTGCCGCCTTTGGTCAGGTGTCGCCTCAGGCGGTCTTGCGCCGCGATGCTGCGCGACCGGGCGATCGCATCGTAGTGACTGGCATCCACGGCGCTTCCCGAGCGGGACTGGAGCTTTTGCTCAATCCCACTGCTGGGCAGGGGTTGAGCCCGGCCCACCGACGGCAGCTCATCCAGGCCCACCAGCGACCTCGTCCCCGATTGGACGTTGCTCCCGCACTGGCGCACCTGGAGGCGTTTAAACGGGTACCCTCAGGAATTGCCGGTATGGACAGCAGCGATGGGCTGGCCGATGCGGTGCTGCAAATCTGCCGCGCCAGTGGCGTAGGGGCCTGGATCGACCGGTCGCAGATTCCCCTGCCGCCTGCCTTTGCTGGCTGGCTGTCGGCGGATCAGGGGCTGGATTGGGCGCTCTACGGTGGGGAGGATTTTGAGCTGGTGCTGTGCCTGCCTGAGGCGATCGCCCGTGAATTGGTGAATGACCTGGGCGGCGAGGCTCGCACCATTGGCGTCGTGACTGCTGAATCGAAAGTGGTGCTGGGCGATCGCTCTAGACAGTGTCAGGATCAGATTCTGTCGCTGGAGCGGGGCTTCCAGCATTTCTAAATCGTGACGAAGCTTTACAAGCCGCTTCCGGAACCCCGGTCATCCGTTTTGCTTCTATAAATTGCAGCGATCCTCCCAGCCTCTAAAGGGGGTGTCGCCTATGATGGGTATAGCCCCTCATTGGTCAATCCCTCCTTGGGGGGATGGCGCGATTTGTTGGAGGGTACCATGACGCGACTCAAGCAATCGATTGAAGTTATTCTGACGGCGCTGGCGTTAACCCTCGCAGTTCATTTCCTCACGCCGCTCCACGAGGCATCCATTAACCTGAAGGGCTGGCAGAACAAAATTGTGTCGCCGTTCACAGAAACGGAAAATCCCTGGTGAGCCTGACGCTAATCATCTAGTCTTCGCTAGCTATAATCTGATTACGGCCCTGGGATTTCGCTTTCAGCAGGTTTTGATCGGCCCGCTGTAGGAAACTGATGCCCCGCTCATCATCGTCGTGCCGCAGAGAGGCGCTCCCAGCGCTAATCGTAATCGTCAGCTCCAGCGAATCGTTGATGGCGAAGGGCTGACTGGCCATCAGCCGACAAATGCGATGCCCAATGCGCCCTGCTTCACAGGCACTGGTGTTGTTGAGGATAACGGCAAACTCTTCCCCGCCGTAGCGGAAGGGCGTGTCGTAGAACCGCAGATTGTGCCGTAGCCGAGCGGCCACCAGCTTGAGGGCGCGATCGCCCACCAAATGTCCATAGTTGTCATTAATGCACTTAAAAAAGTCAATATCGAGCATCAGCAGACTAATGGGCACGTTGCGGCTGCGGGCGTTAAAGATTTGCCGGGGCAGTTCCCACTCAAAGGCGCGCCGGTTGTTTAATTCGGTTAGCGGATCGGAAAGGGCGATCGCCGAAAGTAGGTCATTGGCGCGGATCAATTCCCGATCGTTCTGCACCCGCCGTAGCCCTGCTTCAATCTGGGCGTGGAGCAGCTGCTGGTAAGCAGTGGTCCCCTCTTCTGGCTCTACCTGAGGCGACGTTGGGATGTCTTTGATGGCAAAGGGCAAAAATGCGTCAGCACCGCTATTCAGGGCGAGGGCAGTGGCTCGCTCTAGCTGAAACGGGGCCTCCGCTGCAAGAAAAGCGGGGTTGCCAACCAAAATGCAGTAGATCCAAGCTAGTCGATTCTGCCCCCGGACAAGGCGGCACAGCTCGAAGTTGTCGTCCTGATCGGACTGCAAAATTAGCAGGTCGGGCTGCTGGGCCTGAATCAGTGGCGCTGCTTCTGTTGCGTTCACCGCGGTTTCAATGGTCAAATCTGCTACAACATGAAGGAACTGCACCAGGACATCGCAAAACTCATGACTTCCGACAATTAGAATCGAAGCATCCATTGATTTGATTAACTGGGACGTTAGAGATTAGGAATAGATAGTTAGCGCAAGACCAATGGGCAACTCACGGACTTGCTGGGAAGTGATAGGCGAGGACTGGGCAAAACCAGGCAGATTCTAAGCCATGGGGATGCTGAAGACTTCCATGAATCGGTATCAAAGTCCTGAAGTGTGGCAGTCCTCTAATCGGCAACGACAAGCCTACACCTCTCAGGGAAGTTAAAACCGGCAGTCGTAAACCAACTGACAGGAATAACTTACTGATGACAATTAATGCCGCCAGCGGCAAGACTAAATTTGCGGAAATTTGCTCGTACAGATACAAATCCTATCGCCTGAGTTACGATTGCATGGCTAGTCAGGCTGATTGGGGCAGGAATAATTAGTCCAAAAAGTTTGATACCGCTGATGCATCGGCGATCGCGGATCGCGGCGGGATCATTCGGCAGATTTCTACAAAAACTCCCAAAAGCAGCTTTGGTCAAACCGCTTTTCAGCCGATGCAGGGAGAATATCAAGAAAGCTGAGGGGCTATATCTAGCACTACAAGCGGAGTAGTAAAATTACGGAAATATTATAGAGCTAGTATATAAAAGTTACTCAGAATGGGGAGAGGGCAGCAGGTGATGGAAAAGCCTGACTGAAGTAAGTAGCCACAGCTAAACAGCGCTATGGTGGGGCACACCCCAATAGCCTAATTGATGGCCATGTGCTCACGACCAAAGGTTTTGGCTGTATTCTTCCAATTTACCACCTGCTGCATACTTGACCGTTTATCGAATATTGAAGGGTTCGGGAACCGGATAAAACCCCTGGCTTCAGACATGGGGATACAGATGGTTCCCGCGCTGGGCGAAGTCCAGCAGTCTGCCCAGTGCGGTACAATAGAACTGGTTTGAACCCCCAGGGTGGGT
>JBHJGR010000175.1:0-12170 GCA_050331615.1 Elainellaceae cyanobacterium | reverse complement strand
TCGCCTGCCCAAAAACGACGACCCCGAAATCCTGCGGATCATTGCCGTCGGCTCGATGCCAGTCGTCACCCAGCACATCCACCGCATGTATCAGCTCGGCTACGCCCAACCCCACGAGTGGTCTAAACCGCTACCCACCGTAAATCCCGGCGAAATCATGCGAATTCTCACCAAACGGGTGTTTACGGCTGAGAGCTAGGGCAGTACCCTTGGTGCGTTGTGGCGCAAGCCCAACGCACCGTACGCGAGGGCTGGCGCTAGCGCATAATGAGGGCGATCGCACTATTCTCAGGCTCTTATTCTATCTGCGCAGCAGCTAGCTTTAGATTGAGAAGATCATCTTCAACCTCTAAATCTCTGAAGTCAAGTTCCACACTGTCTAGTCCACAGGATGCCATTAGGATTTCTAGCTGATCTATACCTTCCACCTTGCCGCTATCGCTGAGGATTGCAACAAGACGACTCATAGAACCGGCAACTCCAACGATCTGTAGAAAAGGAGTCGCGGCACCCAGAGCTGCACCCACAGGTGGAAACGTAAGTGTCAATGCACAGACACCCCCAACAACAGCCACCGCAACGATAGCTGCCCCAGTAGAGCGTAACAAGGTATCTCCTAAAGCTTGCTCAACTGTCTTTTCGCCACGTTGAACAGCCAGAAAGTTCTCCAAGCCACTGAAAGCCACTTCTACGCCAAAAGCTAACGCACCTGCCTTAGCAGCTTGACATCCAACAATCTTGGCACCTTCCTGGAAATTGATTTGAGCTTTAGCCTTAACAATATTATTTGCCTCGGCTTTAGTCATCGATTTTTGGCCACGGGCTACATTGGTTTTTGGAGTTTCCCAATCACCATTACTTGGACGATTAGAGCCGCCTTTTGAATGCGCTTTTTTATGACTCCAATGGTGACCTCTTTTATAATCATCTATAGCAGCAATTCCCTTGCGCCGGACATTCTCAGGGATCATTTCATACATCTGTTTTGCCTCATGGTGTGAACGTATCGGATCCCCCTTTCTCGTTCCAGCTCTACGGATCCTTTCCTGCAAACTAGACGGCAATTTTTCATAAGGAATTGGTTGAGGAAGCTGAAGCTGATTCGCTACCAAAGCATTTGTTGAGGGAATTGCTTGATACTGGGTACAGCTTTCATTATATTGATGAGACAATTCAGAACTACTAGGCGTTGACGCACTTAATTTAGATTCAGGAGAGCTAATTTTAAGTATGCTGTACCAAGCTAAACGACGAGTATCATGAGTTTTAGCAAAAACTTTAACTTCCCGAATAGTAGGGATCTGGAGATAGTCAAAAAAATTGCGAAGATACTTCTCACTACATTGCTGATTTGGTGTCGATATATGTCCTTCAATAATTAACTCTATGATACTACCCTTAAAAGATGAGCGGGCCGTTACTCCAATCTTCTGCATGAAATAGCTAAGCAGAGTATTGAGAGAATTGATATCGCCTTTTCGTGCTAATTCAGTTAGATACTTAGATGGGGATTGTGACATATATGTTTCTCAGCTTCAGTGATACACACATGCTCATAGATTTCCCCGTTTGAAGAATTATGTAACACTGGCGATCGCCACTCTATAATCTCTCTAACCATCGCAATACCAGGCTCTACTCCACAGTCGCGATAATGGTGCCAAACTCATAGCTGGTCATCTTCAGCATCATCGGGATTGTCCCAAACGTGCTGAAATGCCGTTTCTGACAGCTTTTTGCTTGCCTGAACGAGTTGCCTGTCGCGGTGAAATCTAGAAACTTCGGTGAGGCGATCGCCCCCACCCAGAATGCCGTAATACTGGTGCGCTGTGCTAACTGGCGAGAGGGCGATCGCATCAGCACCCATCCATTGCAACAAGAGATTGACCTACTCTAGAATCAGGTGTGTACAGTGACCTGACCGCACCATGAGCTATCGCGACATCATCACAATTGAGCCAGATAAGCGTGGGGGCAAGCCCTGCATTCGTCGGATGCGAATTACGGTCTACGATGTTTTAGGTTGGTTAGCGGCTGGCATGTCCACCGCTGAGATCATTGACGACTTTCCAGAACTGACAGACGACGATACTAGAGCTTGTCTGGAATTCGCAGCCGATCGCGAACATTATCATTAGAACCTACATTTTCTTCTTTTCATTACAAGCGTTAGCATCTGAGTGGGTGGGGATTTTGAGTGAGCAAATTCAGCAAACTTCTCATTAAAGTCCTGAGCGGCACATCGGATAAAAACATTGTATTTTCCGATTTATGCAAGCTTTTGAGCCAGCTAGGGTTCGATATGAGAATTTGGGGTGACCATCACATTTTTACCAAGGACGGTGTCGAGGAAATCCTTAACCTGCAACCAATCGGCAATAATGCTAAGGCGTACCAGGTTAAACAAGTCCGAACCGTTATTCTCAAACATAAGCTTGGGGGTCAAGATGACAATGCAGTATGAGATCATCCTTTATTGGAGCGATGAAGATCAGGCTTTCATCGCCGAAGTGCCCGAGCTACCGGGTTGCGCTGCGGATGGTCAAACCTATCAAGACGCCCTCCAAAACGTGGAAGTGGTGATGCAAGAGTGGGTCGAGACGGCGAAAGAACTTGGTCGTCCCATTCCTCAACCCAAAGGTCGTCTCCTGTTTGCTTAGAGAAGATCTCAAGATTCACTGGAATCGACAACTTTCCCGGACTGACAGACGACATCATCGCTTGCTTGGAGTTCACAGGCGATCGCCCCCACCCAGAATGCGGTAATACTGGTGCGTCACGCTAACTGGCGATAGTGGCCTAATCCTAAAGCGTAGAGCTATAGCTCAGCTTCTTGGGCTCAGTGCTCACGAACTTGCCGAATTGCATCAGCCAAGGTTAAGTAGGTAGCCATAAGTAAACATAGCTATGGTGGGATGTGCCTCCCGGCGGGGGGGGCGCATCCCACTAGCTTTGATTGATGGTCACGTACCTGTGACTAGACAAAGTGGAAAGCGCTACTGTTAAACGATAGATTGCTTACTCCTTCAATAATGCCAATTAGCTCTGGCTCAGCATCTAACGTCTGATAGACGGCAGTGCCATTGCCCAGCGGCGACTCTTGCAGCTCATAGTTTGCTGCGGTGCCGCTGAGCTGAATCCTGTCTCCTTCACTACCGTTGAAGTCTCTAACCAGGGCATAGTCTTCCAATCCAGGGGTCGTCGAGGTGCCATCGTTGTAGTAGGCCCGAGTGACGTCTCCTAGCACAAATGTATCGGCTCCGCCCTGCCCGGTGAGCACATCAACTTCGCTTGAGCCGGGAGCTAGACCATTGGGATTGACTCCAATCAAGGTGTCATCGCCACTGCCGCCAATCAGCGTGCTATTCCCCTCGGTACCAAGCTGAGTATTGGTACCTTCATAAACCTTGAGATTACGGAATTGGCTAATAGCATTTGGGTTAGCCGTATCGTGGTCATTGGTCAGGATCAGGTGGGACATGTCGCCGGTGAAGAAGTCGCCCACCCGGATCTGATAAAACTTCCACTCGCCCGCCTGCGAGCTGTAGTTTTGATAGGTATTGATCCCCCAGTTTTGAGTTCCGTAGAACTGGAACAGGCGATCGCGACTGAGCCGATTATCATCGTCAAAGCCAATGCCGTGAATCTCCCCTTGGGCTGTGCTGCGGAATTCTAGCTCTAGAATCGTATCGGCTGTAATGGTGTAGTCAAGGTCGATTCGCTTCCAGCTATTTCCGCCTAGCTGCAGCTCGCTACCGTCTGGGGTGGAGGTTACCTGTGGGACCAGATCCTGGTTGGAGTAGGCTGAATCAAGGGTGTAGGTCTTAGGGCTATCATTGACCGTTACCGTAACTACCGGGGCATCCGGTGGCGTCACCTCAACCAGCTCGATGTTGCGGAACTGGCTATTGGCGGTGGGATTGGCAACGTCGTGGTCGTTAGCAAACGTCAGATACTTCATCTGCCCTGTAAAGAAGTCACCCACCGGGATCTCATAGCTCTGCCAGGTGCCATCGGCAGCGTAGTTGTTGAAGTCCTGGATGCCCCAATTCTGCTGACCATAGAGCTTGAAGGTGCGATTACTGCTGATGTTATTATCGGCATCAAAGCCAATGCCGTGGATTTCTCCTCTTGCCGTACTTCTAAAGTCAAATTTGAGGGTTGTATTGGAAGTGACTGTATAATCCAATGCCAGCTTCTTCCAACTGTTTCCCGTAATATCGAGGCTGCTGCCGTCGGGGGTAAAGATCAGTTGCGAGGTAACGTCCTGACTGCCTCCATAGGAAGCGACGTCATAGAGCTCAGTAGCGCCTTGAGCGATAACGGCCAGTTTGTCGTTGACAACAACGGGCTCGACGGTAATGGCCACTGTGGCGGTATCGCTGCCGCTGTTACCATCGCTAACGGTGTAGTTAAAGCTGGCAGTGCCACTGAAACCTGCCGCTGGGGTAAACAGCACATTTCCATCAGCATCAAGAGCGACGCTGCCGTTGATAGCATTACTCACACCGATAATGCTCAAAATATCACCGTCGATCGCACTGTCTACATCGCTGTCATTGCTGAGGAGAGCGCTGGCTAGCAGGGTAATAGGAGTATTGGCATCGGTTGCTGCGGTGTCATCCTGGGCAACTGGAGCATCATTGACGGGATTGATGAACAAGTCAACAAACCCGATATTCGTACCTCCATTGCCATCATTCACTTCGTAGGTAAATAAATCAAAACCATTAGCATTCGGGTCGGGAATGTAGGTGAAGGAACCATCTGGGTTCAAGGTCAGGCTGCCCTTATTGACTGGCTCCAACAAGATCACGCTGAGGCGATCGCCATCCTGGTCAAAGTCATTTGCCAGCACCCCATTCGGCGCATCTACGGTCAGCGTCGTGTGATCATCTAGGGTATAGACATCGTCGAGCGCAGTGGGAGGACTATTGAACTGAAAGATATCGTCAGGGGTATTGTTGGCGATCGCACTATTAATCGCTGTGAAATCACCGTTGAATTCTACGTAGACGCCCCCCCCCTCGAATTGGGCCGTATTGTTGGCGATCGTGCTATCTGTGAGCGTTAATCCGCCGCGAACGTAGAGTCCGCCCCCCGTACTCGCGCTGTTGCCAATGAGCTGAGTGTTCGTCACCGTCGCCCCGACCCCTCGGCTAAAGATGCCACCACCATCAGAGCTGGTGCTGTTTCCTTCGAAGATGCTATCGCCGATGCTGATCGTGCCTGCAAAGTTGAGAAGACCACCGCCGTCGGCGGCAGAGGAATTGCCCGAAATGGTGCTGCCAGAGACAGACACAAACCCTTCAAGATTGGCAATCCCACCGCCACCAGCACTTCCAGAGATGAGGCTGCTTGTGTTAGTGGAGATGTTGTTGGCAATCACGCTATCGATGACCGTAACGGAGCCATTCAAGTTAGAGATGCCGCCGCCGTTACCATCGCTGCGGTTGTCCGTGATGAAGCTGTTGGCGACCGTCACGATGCCTCTACCAAAGGTATAGCTGTAGTTACGGATTCCGCCGTTAGAGGATAGGGTAATCGTTGTGTTCTCAACGGTGGCATTGCCATAGTTTTCTAACCCTTCACCCACGATCGCGCTGTTAGTCAGCGTGAAGGTTTCCTGGTTGAGAACACCAACACCCAGCAGGGTTAGCCCATCGATCAGAACGTCACTGTTGGTAGCGACACCATCATTAATTTGCAAGAAGGAAGCTGTTCCCTCCGCAACTTTCAACCGATCAGCCCCTAGCCCCTTGATGTTGACGGACTTGGCGATGGTTAGGTCGCTGGTCAGCCCGATGGTTCCCTGACCGAAACCGACGTCAGCAGTTGCCAGGCTGCTATCGAAGAAAATTGTGCCTCCAGCATTGACGAGTTGAATCGCTTCTCGCAGAGACAGATCCCCTGCACTGTAGTCGCCATCATTCTCGTCTACCAGTGTATCGACTGTGTAAACATTGCCGGGGTTCGTATTGTAGCGAATGGTTGTGGTTGCCAGGGCACTGGTGTTGCTATGGGCACCCCCATCATCCACAGTCACTTCAACCAGGCGATCGCCCGGTGTAATGGTCAATGCAGTATTCAGATAGGTAATGCCTTTTAATACCTTTTCGTAGTTAGCAAGGGTATCGATGCCGCTGAGGGTGAGGATGCCAGCAGATTGAGTGGCAGTAATGTTCGTTCCACTGGTATTAACCGTAAACCCTTCCTCAAAACTATCGAGCGGGTTAGTCAGGGTGATGATGGCTCCCGCCAGAGTAGAAGAGTTGCGATCGCTGATCGTGAAGTCGCCAGCAACAATGGGGCTACTAATAATCGGAGTCAGTCCGTTACTGGTTGCTGTGAAGTCAATGCTCGTGACAAAATCAATACCTGCTTCACTACCATTGAGATCCAGCTCAGGCGCAGCATTACCATAAACTACGTAGCTCTCTTCCTGAAAATTGGGTGAACCTCCAAAAATCGAGTTTGGCGCTCCGATAATTACATCATCAATGCCATCGGCGTTAACATCTCCAGCATCGCTCACAGAGAAGCCCGCAAATTGATATTCTCCAATTCCCGTAATGGCAAACACGCCAGTGCCATCAATTTCCGAGAGGTTGACGACAGCGCCAAACCCTGTTGCCTTGCCGAAGAGTATATAAGCTGCACCTGCTTCGCGATCGCTCAGTTGCTCCTCGGGCAACCCAAAAATCAAATCATCAAAGCCATCAGCATTGAGGTCTCCAGCACTGCTAACCGAAGCAAAGGAAACGGAATTGACCGATTCGCTCGCAAAAACCTTAAATCCATTCGTACCATCCAGGGACGAGAGTAGTAGATTTGGACTGAATCCCCCGCCTCGACCGAAGATGACGTAACTAACGCCACCGTTTGCTGTAACAATTATGTCGTCAAAACCATCCCCATTCATGTCTCCAGCGTTGCTGACCGCTCTCCCCAAACTGCCATAGGCATTAGCAGAGATATCAAAGAAGCCATCGATCGCGAAGCCATTGGTGCCATCAAGGGTGGCAAGATCAAAGTTGGAGGCGAAATTATCCGACTTGCCAAACACAACATAGACTTGACCGTTACCACCAGCACTACCGCTAGAGGGAGCACTTGCGGGATCGGCCCACCGAGCACCAATGAGCAGATCATCAAAGCCGTCTCCATTTACATCGCCTGCGCTACTCACTGACCAGCCCGTGTAGTCCCTTAAACCAATGCCATTGAGAACAAATCCATTGACACCATTTAGATCAGAGGGACTGAGGGTGGCATCGAAGCCTCCAGCTTTGCCAAATAAGACATAGGTTTTACCCAGAGTCGTAGAAACATCAATGCCTGGTGCGCTAAAGATTACGTCGTCGAAGCCATCCCCATTGATATCGCCTGCACCACTGACAGAAAAGCCAGTCCAGTCCCACCTGTCTGTACCCCGGAAAACGAAACCATTGGTGCCATCCAGGGTGGTCAGGTCAAGGCTGGCACCAAAGCTATTTCTGCGACCCAAAATAACGTAGCTGCCACCTGCATCAGTGCCGTCGTTATTCTCTAACCCCCTTGCGCCGATAATTAAATCGTCAATGCCGTCTCCGTTGATATCACCTGCACTGCTAACAGATGTGCCTGCATAGGAACCACTGGGTCCCTGAATGATAAAACCATTGGTGCCATCCAGGTTAGCTAACTCAACTTTGGCGGGAGGTCCGCCTGCCTGACCAAATACAACGTAACTGGTGTCGGTAAATGCAGTCCCAACAATGACATCATCAATACCGTCGCCATTAATGTCACCTGCTCCACTTACGGAATAACCTGCATAACCGAGACCAGACAGCGTTCCTTCTATAAGGAAACCATTGAGACCATTGATATCTGCAAGGGAAAACAGTTTGTTTGCCATAGTTCTCAGGAAGTTTTAAGAGGTTTTGAAGTTGGATACTGTGTTGCTCAGCTCCTGAGGTATGACTCGCTTTGAACGCAAGCCAAGTTTGATTCGGCCAGGCTTTTACTCAGAAAAAACCTAGTTGTTGTGCACAGCAGGGTGAGATGTGGGCGAGCCAACGGTAATGACTCGGCGAATCTCATCAGTCTTGAAGCCGATCGCCATGGGTCGTCGTATCCCCGGCAGCACAGCCACATCGTACAGTTCGTCTATGACACCTTCGATTCGTAACCAGTGCACGCTGTCACCCGAACGCAAATCAATCACCATCAGCCCGCATCGGGCTTCTACTTGCTTCGATCGCAACGTTTCATCCAGCACTAACCCCGTGAAGGTTCGATTTTTTCTGGGCCTTGAAAGACCCACTATGGCGTAGTTGCCGTGAAACGTGCAGCCACGGAGATACCCAGGGCAAAAAGCGACGGGCTCAAATACCCCTTGCTGCAAATCTATGTAGCCAAACTCGCCCGTGCCAGAGTTTAGCAGCCAGAGCCGATCGCGATACCAGCGGGGTGAGTGAGGCATCGATAGTCCGCTGAGAACTACTTCACTGCTGGGAATATCAATCACGCAGCCGCCGTCCTGACGGCGATCGCGCCAGCCATCAGCTACGTCACTTTGACTGACGGCGGTAGCATAGTGGGGTTGCCCATCCCGGAGGGCGAGACCATTGAGGTGGCAGCGATCCTCCGCGGCTAATCGTGAAATGAAGGGGGGGTGCCAGAGCGGGATGAAGCTGTGGCGATCGCTCACCGTTGCCAGGCAGCTGAATAGGGTGTTGACAAACACCAGCTGCCCTTGGGCATCGACCGTAATATCATGAATGTCTAAATCGCCTGTGATGTAACCGACCTGGGGCACGTATAGCCCGTCATACCCCTCTGCAACCTGCCCCGGCTCCAGCGCATTTTCGAAGCGCCAGAGCTGATAGAGCGAACTCAGATAAAGGCTAGAACCTTGTTTCCACAGGCCCATTGAGCGATTGAAGGTACGCTCAAAGATGGAAAGTTCACCATTCGGCTGCAGGCCAATCAAAAATAGTTTGCCTGCTTGATAGGTGGTAAACGCCAGGCTAACCTGCTGCTCAGCCAGCCAGCCATTGAACTGACGAGAGCCAGCTATTTCCAACTTTGGAATCGGAGTGAGAGGGGGGCGATCGCTCAGGGTCATACGCAAAGCCGGTAGTAAATTTTCGCAATCAACCACAGCACTTCTAAAAAGGAGTGCTGATCTAGGCGTATCATATGCGTATCAGTAGAAGCAGACGAAAGGTCTGAAGGATCTGGCGCTATGATGAGCAGTTAGGTAATTTCTTGAAATGAAATTACCTGCCCACGGTGCGTTACGCTTCGCTAACGGCACCCTACTGGTCTGACACGGCTAATTTGATGGAATAGGCGTAGGGTGGGCAATGCCCACCAGTCAAAAGTTTGACGCGATCGCCTAGTGCACTATTTTAGACTTGTCTTACCACTATGGGCGGTGTGGTCTTTTCCAGAAATCTCCTTAAACTAAGTAGTTAAACAAGCCCAACGCACGGCTTCCAACAAAGAATCAGTACCTCATGCACTTGAAAAGTGCTGTAACTATGCTTAAGCACTCGTTAGTAGAGAATCAGTGGGGAAAGAGGTGGGGCATAAGTAGTAATATTGACTTTACCTGATATTCGAATATTAAGTATTTCTACGGTAACTGACAATACAAAGTTTATTTTTTTACAAAAACTTTACGGTGATATCAATCGCCAATTTCCTCATTCAGCGTTGAAGGGCACCAGGTTTGTCGATTGGGGGCGATCGCTCCCGTTTGTTCGGCTTCAGCGACTGAATCTCCTAAAGTGGAGTTTGGGGTGGCGATCGCCCGTTCATCTATTTGCAGGGTCAATTGGGTAGATAGTCGGAACTGAGGGTTTGATCGGGGGTATATAGACAACTGGGGGGAAAGGTTTCAATCAAATTTGCCCAGTCAACGCAGGCATAAAATAGTTCTGTTTAGCTAGTTATTTCCTCGGATGGTTACCCTCTATGTGGAACTTGAAGCGCTTTGCCACGGCCCTGCTAGTGTCAGTTCTCGGCATCCCTTTCTACGGCTCTGCGCCAGCCAGAGTCGAGCGTCCAGTCGCGGCATCCAC
Organism: Elainellaceae cyanobacterium; assembly: GCA_050331615.1. Lineage (GTDB taxonomy): Bacteria > Cyanobacteriota > Cyanobacteriia > CAKZMO01 > CAKZMO01 > JAYKGU01. The sequence goes on along the minus strand of JBHJGR010000175.1, from coordinate 2,097 downwards.
CCGAGAAACGTCGCCGCGCCGCTGCCCGGTGGCCCTGCCCGTTGACGAAGTTGAGGGAGAAACCCTGGTTTGCGGCATCCTCACAGTGCCCGAGAACTACAGCGCTCCGGGCGATCGCACCATTGAAATCACCTATGCCGTCCTATTCAGCCGCAGCCTGTCCCCCGCCCCTGATCCCGTGGTTCATTTGGTGGGAGGGCCGGGCATCAGCGGCATTGCCACCCTGGAGGACCGCATTCGCATGTTTGAAACCCTGCGGCGATCGCGCGATATCATCATTTTCGACCAGCGCGGTGCCCAGTACTCCTCTCGGCTAGACTGCAAGCCCTACTTCCGGGTGCTCACCGAACAACTGGAGGAAGACGAGGAAATTGCCGCCCTGTTTGCCAATTTACAGGGGCAGGATGGAGAGACGCCGCTGGACGTGCTGCAAACGCAAATCGCCATGAGTGCCTGTGCTAGTGGTCTGCAGCGAGAGCTAGGGGTGGACCTGTCCCAGTACAACAGCGCTGCCAGCGTTCGGGACACGGCCAATCTCGTGCAGGCTCTGGGGTATGACAGCTTCAACCTCTACGGCATTTCCTATGGCACGCGGCTGGCGCTAACGATGATGCGCGATCGCCCCAACGGTATCCGCAGCGTCATTCTGGACTCGGCCTATCCGCTGCAAATCGACAACTACGAGAACACCACCAACCTCAATGAGGAGGTGATTCTCCAGCTCTTTGCCGACTGCGAGGCAGACCCAGCCTGTGCGACGACCTATCCTGACCTGCGGCGGCAGTTTGGTACTCTGCTGACGACCATAGAGGCCGCCCCCATTCCTTTGGATGAGCCGGTGGACCTGTTTTTCAGCGATCGCGTCGTCAGTCAGGTCACGCCTAGCGTCATGCGCCTCTTGGTGGGCCAGTTCCTCAACCAGTATCCCTGGTTCGCCCCCCACTTTCCGCGCATCATTTATGAACTGAATGAAGGCGTGACGACGACGCTGGAGCAGGCCCTGGCGGGGGATTTGCGGGACACTCCGGCAACCGTCCTCTCTAGCTCAGCGGAAACCAATGAGCTGCTGATTACGGCAAATGACTTGCGATCGCAGGCGGACGAGCTTTTGCGAGCCCAAGCGCGGGAGGAGGTGCGCCAGCGTCCTGGCTACCGCTGGCTGCGGCAGGTGTTTGCTCGCGCCTCTGAGCTGCCAGAGGCTAGCCGTGACGATGCCATTTTGGATTTGCAGCTAATCAACGCCGCCCCCCGCAGTGTTGATGTGTTGATCACCTACGTTGAGACCTTCTTCAGCGGTGAGGCGGCGGCAGCATTGCTGGCTTCACTCCGCGAGCTTGACCCAGAAGAAGTGCGCTCGGTGTTTGAAATCGTTTCCGATCTGACCGATGCCGACACCACTGAAGGCATGCACTACTCGGTGGAATGCCAGGAGGAGTTTTTCTTCAACAACCTGGATGAGGGGCAGGTGGTCTACGAGGCCCTGGAATTTCCCTTGCTGGGGGAGGCGGGGGCGTTCGTTACGGAACAGGCCGCCGCTATCTGTGACGTCTGGCCTAGCGGGGTGGCGGCGGCACTGGAAAATGAAGGGGTCAGCAGCGATATTCCCACCCTGGTGATGGCGGGGCTGTACGATACGCAGACGCCGCCATCGTGGAATCGCCTCGCTGCCGCAGAGTTGACCCGAGCCTACTACGTGGAATTTCCTAACACTGGACATGCGGTCATTGCCCACTCCCAGTGCGCTCAGGACATCGCGGAGGCATTTGTCCATAATCCGCTCATTGAACCTCTCATGACCTGTACGGCTGATCTGCAGCCGGAATTTGTGGGGTTATGACATGGTAATGGATGTTGTTTTACCTTGACTACTCCCCGGTCTGAAGACACGGGGATTCGTGGATAGTCCAGAGACGGACCCGCACAGGGGAAGTCAAAGCCCCTCTACCTAGTCCTGATAGGTCAAGACCTACAGTTCTAGCTACTTTTCTAAGAATGTTGGCAGCGCCATTGCAGTCAGCATTGACGCAGCACCCAGAAGCTGTCCGATACAGTCCACGAGCGACCCGCTTTCCTGATGGCGTCCACTTGTCGGGTTTT
>JBHJGR010000174.1:0-4001 GCA_050331615.1 Elainellaceae cyanobacterium | reverse complement strand
TGGCATCGATATTGCGCCGAGTGCGATCGCCTGGGCCAACGAAAAAGCGCTGGCTCAGAATGCCCAGGTTCAGTTCACCGTTGGCAGCGTTCTAGACCTGAGTCCCTACCGTGACGATTTCTTCCAGCTAGTTGTCGATGGGCGATGCCTGCACTGCATCATCGGGCCAGACCGAGCCGCCACGCTGGCAAGCATCTATCGGGTCCTGCAACCGGGCGGCGGGTTCTTCGTCCAGTCCATGTGCGGCGAGGTGAGGGATGCCTCACCCATGAAGCCCCGATTTGACCCGATCTCCTGCTGCACCATCAGTGATCAGGGCATCGCCACTCGCTATATTGGGCAGGCAGAGGATATCCTACAAGAGCTGCGGGCAGTGGGGTTCGAGATTGACCACTGGGAGGTCAGCCCCCGTATCTCCGATGACGACCAGGACGATTTGCTGGCCAGAGCCGTGAAGCGATCGCCAAAGCCAACCGCTCAGTGTTGGAGGAACTGCGGACACAACTGAAGACGCTGAGCTGGGCGATCGCAGGCATCGACCCAGAAGCCGAGAGAGAGAACGAGCCATGGTTGGCAAACAGGTCAAGGGAACCTCGTTTCGAGGGGTGCTGAACTATCTGCACGAGAAGGCCGGAGCCGAACTGCTGGGCGGCACCCTGGTGGGAGAGACACCACGGGAACTCTCCGCCGAATTTCGGCTGTCCCGCCGCCTGAACTGGCGGGTGAAGCAGGCGGTCTATCACGCGCTCTCCCTGTCGAAGACGGAGCACCTGGAAGACAATGAGCGGTTAGCGTTTGGCTTCGCCATGCCTTCGGCAAACGCCCAAGACTACCTCCAGGGCATGGGCTTTGAGGGTTGCCAGTACGTCGTCTATCGGCACGCCGACCAGGATCACGACCACGTCCACATCGTTGCCAGCCGTATTCGCCTAACTGATGGCAAGACGGTCAGCGACTCCTGGGACTATCGGCGCAGCGAGCAGGTCATCCGCAAGCTGGAACGAGAGTACCAATTGGAGCCAGTCGTCCCCAGTTGGGAGCGGGAAAAGCGAGCTTCGACGACTGACGAGTGCCGATTCAGCGAGCGCACCGGGACGGCCAGCGATCGAAACCGTCTTCAGGGAATGCTCGATGTGGTGACGCAGAACCAGCCGACGATAGCCGAGGCGATCGCCCAGCTCCAGCAGCGAGGGGTGAATGTCAAAGTCTGGTATACCAAGGCAGGGCAGGCGCAAGGCATCAGCTATAAGCTGGACGGCGTCGCATTCAGCGGCACGAAGCTGGGGCGAGTCTACACGTTTCCTGGATTGCAGAAGCATCGCGGGGTGAGCTACGAGCCAGGGCGGGATGATTCGATGATCCAGTCACTGATGGATGAGGGGAGGGAGCGATCGCCCCTCGAAGCGACAGGAACGAGTTGTTCTTCCCCCAGGTGCTCCGCAGACTCGCCCCAGTCGGATTCTGTCGCTGCCAGGACGTGCCATCGAAGTGGGTAGCATGACGGACAAAGACGGCATTCTGAGAGACATCGGCGTAGATCATGTCTCGCTGGTGGAGGCGATCGACCAGTGCCGATGGCAGCTTGCGCGTTTCAACGAGGTAGTTGCGGACAGCCGCCCAGCGGTTTTCGTTTGGTACGGGCATCTGGAGCGGTTGCCGTTCCTCAGAAATTGGGTGAGACTGCTCTAGATGAGTCGAGAGATCCTGTCTGGAGAGCCACTGCACGGCCTGCTGGAAGTCCACCTGCTGGACGTGCATCACCAGGTCGATTGCCCCACCGCCGCCCTGGTCAGCCAGCCAGTCCATGAACCTACCGTTGTTGATGCTGATGATGTGGTTAGCGTCACGCCACTTGTGCAGGTCGTGGCGATCGCGCTCCAGCCCCAGATTCGCTGCAACGATTTCCAGATCAGCATCCCGCACCTGGTTCACCCGTGTGCCAATATTAGACGGCCCTGGAGACGACGCGGAAGCCATCGAGGAAGCCCCTGTCTCACTGGGACTATCCCAGGTGGGGTCATAGCCTGCGGTGTCGATAGCGTAGTCGCCAATCGTGCTCAGTGAGCTGGTGTCAAAAAGTTCGAATGGCTCAGAGACTGCCTCTGTACTTGATTGAGACTGGGTTTCCAGTGGTTCTGCCTGGACAGCCTCCAACTCAGGTAGTCTGATGCCCAGGTAGTCACGGGCAATTTCCTTCAACTCGAAGGCGGCCAGGGTGTAGTCGCGATCGCCCATCAGCACTTCAAGCGTGGCATCCAGACGTTCCCGAGGGATGACCACCTCCATGCGTTGGCGAAGCCTCTCGGAACGAGAATCGCTCGCCGAGTAGAAGTCCGATCCCACTGCCTCAATCAGTTTCTCATCCAGGTAGTAGCGGCCACCGACATCCTTGGCCCTGGGAGCCTGGAGCAGAAAACCGTCGCCATTGCGCTGGGATTTGAGAATCAGCACTTCGTTGAGCGTTTTGACCGCTCCCTGGCGGTTAGTGACCACGGTGATGAAGTCTTTGACCTGTTGGGGAGTGCTGAATGCGACCGGCTCACTGTGCAGCTCCTCGCGGATGTCGAACTCCTTAGGCATGATTAGCCCCTGACCCACCTGCCCCAGGTGGTCGGTGTAGTTGACCAGCTTGCCTTTCGGGTACTTCTCAAACGCCTTGAGGATGTTTCCGGTGAAGATTTGGCGGTTGATACGCCCGACCGTTTGGTACTGGTCAAAAAGCGTGTAAACATCCCGGTCCAGCCAGTCCTTCGCACACGATGGGCGTTTCTGAGTTAGCGGCTTTGAGTATAGTGGTGCATCAACCTGCTTTTTGATCCGTTTGTCTTTTCAAGCGGTTTTCTCAAGAAAGAGAACTGAACCGCAACAATATCAGGATGATTTTGTGTAAGCCTGTGAGATGGATCAGGAAAATTTTCGTAAAGCCCTGCTATGCAAGGGTTTGGCAGGCGGAAAATCATCTTTTACAGATTTATAAATAATTATCGCTGTTGTGTAGTAATTCAGTAGATTCTCCGAAGAAGTCAGCCATATTTAAGCAGAACATTTGAAGTGGAGATTAAGCAGAACTGCATTCCTTTGGGCTTTTTCGCAACACAGCCCTAATTAACGCACCAACGATTTTGGATGTTCATTCGGCGATCGCGAAACCATGAAAATAGTAACGACAATGCGACTTCTGAGAATCATACTGGTCGGTCTAGTGATCGTCTCAACCATAGTGCTTTACCCGACGACTGCCAGAGCAGACATGAGCTACATCTGTACTCGTGAACAGGGTTCCAGCGTCAGTATCCGAACTGGCCCAGGAGCCAACTATCCAAAGGGATTAGTCATGGTGGGTTCTGGAGGACAGGCAGTTGCTAACTACTTTGAGAATCGTAACTACACCGTTCCAGACGGGGAGTTGTTAGCATCTTTGAAACCTCCCGGAGCGTTGAAGGTGAACTCTGGTACAACGTTGGAATGAACCAATGGGCTGCATGGGTACGTTGCTGACTTCGTTTGCCAACGACATTAGGGATCAGAAGGTACGCAGCAATGCGGTTTTTTCCTGTTGACTAAGGCAAGCTAGAGCAGATTTGTGGAGGTGAGTTGTATCGATTTAATGCGATCGCCCCACCCCGTCTGATTCGAGGAGATGGATATGAGAAGAGTGTTCTTTGGCCTGTTTCATTCAATCGGAAATTTCTCTATGGGAAAAGGTGCCCGTAGTCACCCAGCAAAATTACAGCAGTGCCCATCCCAGTAACTACATTCCCCCACCCCCACCAAATCTGGATTAACGGTGCGGGATGATATTGCTTTCCTGCGCGATCGCTACCATGCACCCATTAAATACACTAAGCGGCAGGGCCATTTTTATCGAATATTGAAGGGTTCGGGAACCGGATAAAACCCCTGGCTTTAGACATGGGGATACAGATGGTTCCCGCGCTGGGCGAAGTCCAGCAGTCTGCCCAGTGCGGTACAATAGAACTGGTTTGAACCCCCAGGGTGAG
>JBHJGR010000173.1:0-13893 GCA_050331615.1 Elainellaceae cyanobacterium | reverse complement strand
TCCATACGTTTTTAGAGAGGTTTTTCGCGCCTCTGGTTGCAGACTGGACTCTGCTTTCGGGTTCGAGGAGACTGACTTGGATGCTTCCACCCACCCTGGGGGTTCAAATCAGTTCTATTGTACTGCACTGGGCAGACTGCTGGACTTCGCCCAGCGCGGGAACCATCTGTATCCCCACGTTTAAAGCCAGGGGTTTTATCCGGTTCCCGAACCCTTCAATATTCGATAAATTTGAGACAAACTCAGCTAATTTTGGGTAGAATTCGCCTCAGAGCCGTGTTGAGGCCAAGGGCTTGCTTGAGGTTGAGTTTTGCCGATTCCGACCGCTACCAAGCCCGGCGACTTGGGCATCTATTTATTCACTCCTCGCATTACCCCCTCGCAAAACTATGATTCGGAAACGGGCCGCTCTTATTGGAAAAATCACCCTGCTAGCGGGTCTGGGGCTTTCGGGCCTCGCCGCCGCCGATATTCGACAAGCCATGTCGGAAGTTCGTCAGGAGCGTAATGCAGCTGAAGCCAGCGGAGAGCGATCGCCCTTTTCCTCCATCCCCACTACGGTTCCGCCCGACCTACCGCCCGAGGCTCAAACCATCCCGTCATCCCCGACTGCCTCAGAAACCAGCGCCGCAGATAGCAAAACCGAACCCCAAAGCAAAACAATTGCGGTCAGCGCCGAACCCCAGTCTGCCGACTTTCAGCCCAATGTCACTACCACCGACCCCAATCAGCTCGCTGCTGCCATCTGGGCCGGGGCATCCTTTCCGGTGGAAAACTTCCAGGCATACACCTCACCGTTTGGCTATCGGCGATCGCCCGACGGTTCCTACCGCCAGGAGTTCCATTACGGATTAGACATTGCCGCACCCCAGGGCAGCTATATCCGCAACTGGTGGTCGGGCAAGGTGGTGGAAGTGTCGGATAATACGAACTGCGGTACGTCAGTGGTCGTTGAATCGGGAGCCTGGCAGCACATCTACTGCCACATGCTGGGCCACGTGGAAACTCAGAACGGCCAGCGCTACATGATCGATCGTCAGGCGGGCATCCAGATCTGGCAGGGGCAGGACATTGCGGCGGGCGATCGCATTGGTCGGGTGGGCATGACCGGACGCACCACCGGACCCCACCTGCACTGGGGCCTAAAGTATCAAAGTAGCTGGGTCGATCCGGCCTGGGTGCTCCAGGCAATGCTGGCAAGCCAGCACGCCCTATCGGGGCAAAACCCCTAACTTAAGGGCAATGCATTCGGTCGAAGGCTTGGGCCATCTTTCAAAAGGTCCTCGCCCGCCGAATGCAGTGGCCCTATTCGCCCGTCACCGACAGGTCATCTACCCAAACGCGGGGGGAAATACCGCCGGGGGTGACTTCGGCTTCTGATTCTACGTAGATGATGGACTTCAGCAGGTCGCGGATATCGCCAGCGACGGTGGCCGAATCGATGCTGACGCGATCGCCCCCATTCACTAGCCAGCCGTCAAAGGGCAGGGAGAAGGAGCCCTGAAGCGAATTGACGCCCGCATGGAGGGCACTGAGGTCGTCAATCAGAATCACGTTCTCTGATGCGTCTAGGCTGTAGGACGGGTCCGCTGCCTGACCCGGCGTCACGTAGTAGAAATTGGCCCCCACGGAAACCTTCGCGCCAATGCTGGCGTTACCGGTGGGCTGAGCATTGAGCCGCTTCGCCGTGCCCGCGCTGTGAATAAAGCTGGTCAGCACGCCTTCGGTGATGAGAGGTACTCGCCGGGTTGGGGTCCCTTCGCCGTCAAAAGTTTCTACCGCAACGTTTTCGGGATGACGAGCGTCATCAGCTACGGAGAGCAGAGGTGAGGCGATCGCCTGCCCCAGGGAATCCGGCGTCGAAAGGCTCTGCTTATCCAAAATGCTCTGGGCGTTGAACAGGTTGGAGAAGGCCCCAATCAGGCTCAGGAAGGCTTCTGGCGAGAAGACCACCCGATACTTGCCCGTTTTCACCTTTTGATAGTTGAGGTGGCTGATGGTCTTCTCTGCCGCCTCTTTGAGGCAGCCCTCGATATCGAGCTGGTTGAGGCTGCGATGAACCCGGTAGGCTCCAGCACTGCGGGGCTTTTTGCCGTCTTGCTCCGTTTTGCTGTAGAGGTAGATTGACGCATAGGAACAGGCTTCGTGGCGCAGGGCACCATCGCTATTGAGGTAGAACCGCTCGATATCCCGCTGGGAGAGGCCGTTGTAGGGCACGCCGGCGATCGCCGGATGAGCATCCAGCAGGCGCTTTTCGGTCTCAATCAGCGTTTCAATGAGCTTTGAGACAGGAGCCTGGGGGGCCAGCACATCTCCCGGCGGGTCTGAAATCGGGGATTGGGCTTCCGGGCTGAAGTCGGGAATGTGCTGCTTGGGACCAAACTGGCTAGCCTCATGGGCCGTCTTGAGAGCAAGCTGGATTCCCTGAGGATCGACATCGGTCGTGGAGGTGACGCCGATGGTTTGGTCGGTATTCCAGACGCGCACGATGACGCCAGAGCGGTTAGAGGCTTTTACCTGCTTGGGATCGCCGTGGTCTACCTGGACGCTGTTGTCGTCTACAGATGAGCCGTAGATGTCGTATTTTTGGATGCCCAGTTCTTTCGCACTGGTTTCGGCAAACGAGGCGATGTCCTGAATCGTTGGCATGGCTTAACGTCCTCCCACCGTAATGGCATCAACTTTGACGTGGGGTTGGCCTACGGTGACGTAGATGCCGCCGCTGACCGAACCACAGAAGCCCGCCGCTAGCCCCAGATCCTGGGAACACATGGAAATTTTGTTCATGATTTCCTTGGCCTCCCCAATGAGAATCGCGCCCTTGAGGGGTTTGGTAATTTTGCCGTTTTCGATGAGATAGGCTTCGTCTACCCCAAAGTTGAACTCGCCCGTGGGGCCGACGCTGCCGCCGCCCATCTTTTTGCAGTAAATGCCCTTGTCCACCGAGGCAAACAAATCGTCGATGCTGTGGCTGCCAGGAGCGATGTAGGTGTTGCGCATACGGCTAGCGGCGGCATAGGTGTAGCTCTGGCGGCGACCGCTACCCGTGCGGGGGTGGCCCGTGCGGACGGAACCGGCGCGATCGCTCAAAAAGTTCTTGAGAATGCCGTTTTCAATCAGCAGCGTCCGCTGGGCCGGCATCCCCTCATCGTCCATATCGATGGTGCCGAACTCATTGGCGGATAGCCCCTCATCCCAGGCAGTGAGGCTTTCGTGGGCAATCTTCTCGCCCTTCTTGTCGATAAACGGCGTCGTTTTGCGCTCGATCTGGGTAGTTTCCAGCAGGTGGCCACAGGCTTCGTGGAAGATCACGCCGCCAAACTGGTTGGCCATGATGATGGGATAGGTGCCCGACTCCACGTAGTCGGCATAGAGCATCTTGCCAGCAGACTCGGCAATATCGGCAGCAGTGTTTTCGTAGTTCCAGCTCCGCAGGAAGTTGGGGTCACTGGTGCTGCCCAACCGCTTACCGATGGAGGAGCGGTGATCCCCATCAGCGCAGAGGAGATTACAGCCGACGGACTGGGTGAGGCGAATGTCTCGGGCGAAGGTCCCGTCGCTGGCGGCCACTAGCACTTCCTGCCAGTCGCGGAAATAGACGCCCCGGCGAGACTGGATGTGGCTGGCCTGTTTCTCTAGCTCAGCGGTGGAGCGCAGCAGCACTTCGCCCATTTCTTTGATGGGGCTGGACTCGGTTAGCCAAGCGTCCTTACCCCGCACCGCGGCATAGTCCCGCAGCAGCTCCAAATTAGTTTCGGGGATGAAGGAATAGGGAGCGGGCAGCGTCAGCCCCAAAATGGATAGGGCTTTTTCCAGGGCTGCCTTCAGCCCGCTGAACGACAAATCGTTGGTGCTCACGTAGCAATCGCCCTTGCCGCGAAAGACGCGCACCCCCGCACCAGTAGACAACCGGGGGGAAATGCTGGTGATGGCGTCGTCCTCGGCCAAACAGCTAATGTAGTTAACTCGCTCCAAAAAGAACTCCACTAGGTCGGCTCCCGCTGCCCGACCAATGCCCAGCAGGGTGGAGAGGGGATCGCGCCAGGTTTCATCGAAGCGATCGCGCGTTGCGGTGTAGGTCAGCTTGGGTAGCTCTTGAGAAATCAGCAAAGCACTCGGCGGCATAGACAGCATCCTTCACAGGCAGCAAGAACAACAGGTTCAGAATCTTGGAGGTGAAAAGCCTTACAATATAAAGCCTTTAAGAATACAGCGTTCTACAATACAGAGTCTTAAAAATACGTTTCCTCAGTGTAACAAACCTGGTAAACGGGGATCAGGGGCAGATTGTCACCAGATCAGCAGCAGATTGCGCTGCTCCCAGAGCATCATCGCTCCGCTGATAGCCACGAACCCCAGCACGGCCTGACGAAACTGCTGGCTGCTCATGCGGTCAAGAATCAGCTTACCTAGGTAATTTGCGGGAATCGCCGCTGTACCGATTAGCAGACCGTAGGCCAGATAGGTTTGGGTCAAGGTGCCCAGGGCAAGGTAAGTGAGCACCTTGGCGATGTGAACGATTAGCACATTCGTGGACTTGGTGGCAATCATCCGCTCCTTGTCCAGACCATAGTTGAGATAAACCGGGTTCATGATCGGGCCGGTGCTGCCCAATAGGGCCGAGAGAAAGGCATAGAAAAAGCTGTAGGGCAGAAAATGCCAGGTCTGAACCGGGAACGATCGCTCTTTTTTGCCAAATCCCTGGCTCACCACCATGAGAATGAGCCCGCCCCCCATCAGGAGCTGCAGCCACTCCAGGTGAATGAAGGTGAGGACATAGCCACCCACCACGGCTCCGGCGATCGCCCCCGGCAGGTGCCACAGGGTGACGGGAACGTCCACATCTCGCCAGAAGAACACTACCCGCTGGGCGTTACCTGCCAGCATGCCGGTTGTGATGACTGGGGCGACGGCTTGGGAGCCCAGCATCACCGTTACCAAAGGAATCAGAATGAACGGGCTACCGCCCCCGGCCAACATGCTAAAAAACCAGGCCACGAAGCTCGCCAGCCCCAAAATTACGAGGGAAATCATATTGATAATTCACGAAATATTGCAGCTCATAAACTAATGTTAACTGCCAAATCAATAATTCCCAAGAAAAGTAACGGCGGGACCGTAACCCAGGGAGAAATGCGGAGAGTTTCTGAAAACCGGGAATTCTAGACCTATAAATCTGTAGAAATGCTTGATTTTTTGGCGAGATTGCCTTTTTTTGAGCGAAGTGCGCTTTGACAGCGATGCTCTATCGGCAGTCATCCGTCAGTCCGGTTGTCCGTTATGAGGGTTGCAGAATGATGAAGGGTAAGCTATCTGACCTTGAGGTGATTCGACGCTTTATTGAGGAGTCATTACAAAATCGAGAAGTCCTGGTTGCTAATCCCAACCTACAGGCCCAGTCACTTTGCTTAACGAATCAGCTGACCAATAAACAGAGCGGAACGGTAGCATCGATTCGCCTTAACCAAACTGTCCCTGAATTCTCCATTCGGGCCAAGACGCCCTACTGGACATCGCTAAATGCAGAACTGGCCCATCACAATTTTGTCGTGTCAACCCAGGCGATTGAGCGGGGATTCTACCAATATCAATACGTCAAGCCGCCCCAGGGGTACCAGATGCGCTGCACCCAATCGGTTGAGCTGTGGCGTCGGGGGTGGAAGTATCGCAACCGTATCCGCGGGACCGGGATGTCGCTGGACTTGCTGGTGCGGGTGCGGCAAACCTGGTATCCGGTGAAAAATCTGGCCATCAGCAACGGGCTGATTTTTATCAAAACTTTGACTGAAGAGATGAGCCTGCAAACGACCGATCTGATCGTGTGGCTGGAAAAGGCAGAGGAGGAAGCTGCCACCGCGTGAAAAACTACAGTCTAGATGGGAAAACTTTGGTGCGTCACCGCTCCGCGTGACGCACCCTACGGGAGAGGTTACTGATTGGTGCCGAGGAGTTCGGCGATCGCCTGCCGTTCGGCTGGGGCTTGGGGCGGCTGGGCCTGGCGGCTGTCGGTAATCAGCCAGTCGAGGGCAGCGGCCTGTACATCTACGGATGCGCCGGTCTTGTCGACACAGTAGCGACCAAACACCAGCTTATTGGCCAGCAGCGCTCCGGGACCGATGCGGGAATATTCAAAAATCACGCTGTTATCGACCGTTGCGCCAGAGCAGATGTGGCAGCTCGGCCCGATCATGGTGGGTCCGACGATTTTGGCTCCGTCTTCGATGCGGGTCATGCCGCCAATGTAGACCGGCCCCTGGATATCTACCTTGTCCCAGTTGACGGCGACGTTAATGCCGGTATAGACGCCGGGAGCTACCTCTGTGCCGGGGATATCAACGTTCTTGATCTCGCCCGCGAGGACGCCGCGAATGGCGTGCCAGTAGTCGGGCACCTTACCGATGTCTACCCACTCGAAGTCCATTGAGATGCCGTAGAAGGGTGCGCCCGACTCTACTAGCTTAGGAAACAGGTCGCCCCCGATGTCATACTTCTGGCCGGAGGGAATATAGTCAAAAATCTCAGGCTCGAAGATGTAGATACCGGTGTTGATGTCGGTGCTGAGAGCTTCTTCGACGGCAGGCTTCTCCTGGAAGGTTTTGATCCGGCCATCGTCGTCAGTGACCACCACCCCGTAGCTGGGCACCTGGTCTTTAGGCACTGGCTTCATGATGATGGTGGCGATCGCCCCTTTCTCACGGTGCCAGCGGACGGCCTCCGACAGGTTCAGATCAATTAAGGCATCGCCACAGAGCACAACAAAGGTGTCGTCAAAGAAAGGGCTAAACTCCTGGATGCGCTTCATGCCGCCAGCGGAGCCAAGGGCTTCACCGATGAGCTGACCGTCTTCAATTCGCCCTTCAAATGAGTAAGCGATTTGGACGCCGAATCGCTGACCATCCCGGAAGTAGCTTTCAATCTCATTAGCCAGGTGGCTGACGTTGACCATTATCTGGTCAAACCCATGCTGGCGCAGCAGCTCTAGCAGAAATTCCATCACGGGCTTCTGCAAGATAGGGATCATGGGTTTGGGGATGGTGTACGTGATTGGACGAACACGGGTGCCTTTACCGGCAGCCAGAATCATGGCTTTCATAAATCTCTATCCCTCTCAATTGTTGGGCTAAATCGCTTCAGTTACGGATGGATGGGTGGACCTGCACAGGCACTGGGTAAAAGTATTTAGCTTGGGTGAACCCCTTCAGTTTTCCATAGGTGATGGGCGTTACCAGAAGCTAACCATGAAGTTTATGCAATCTACATAACGATAGCCTATAAGGAGTTAAACAAAATTGCCTTCTTGGGGATGTACTTCCCGGCGGGGCGCGCGCCCCCGAAAGCTGTAATTGATTGTGCTGGAGCACTTAAGACAACAGTATCCTGCCGTTGGCGGACCTAACCGCATAATTTAAGCTGTGATCGCTAGCCAGTCTTTAACTGGATTGGGCCTAATATTTCGTAGAATCTGACGCAGGCCATGACTTGCTGGAATCCTAGCAAATTTCAATCCGGCAAGGCAAAGGTCGCCAGACTCGAAAGCTCCTCCGCGCTCGGTTGGGCCATGCTGCCGTTCAGGCTGCGGACCTTCAGATCTCGATAAAACTCCTGCTGATCAAGCTCGATCTTCGACTGAGCCGACAAAAACAGCAGCGCCCAAAATACTCCGACGCGATCGCTCTGAGGCGTGTGGTGCGGTGACTGGAGCTTATCCAAGCCAAACTGCTTCTGAACCTCCGGGGTCGTCCACACCTCCAATAAATGCTCAAAATCCACCCAGTCCGTATCGCCGCTAATCGTCTCCCAGTGCTGGCTCAGCAGTTGGTCGAGGGCCGCCGCAATTTCGGAGAGATTTTCCTGGTGGGCAAGCTGGGCGATCGCTCGAATCGCCTTTGACTTAGCCTGGGGGCGGGGGCGGTGAGTGCGGGGACGGGGTTTGTGATCGGCCATGGCGGTGGCGATCACTTCGAGCTGCTGAATGAGTTCCTGTAGCGTGACGCGCCGGTTTTGAGGCGGGCGGGCTACGGCACGGCGGCGGATTTTCTTCTCCAAATTAAGGGGTAGAGGAGGGGCATCTCCAGTGCTGGCCAGTAAATCCATCGCCTCTAGGTCTTCCTCGGCCTCGTCAGCCTCATCGGAACGGGCGAGACTATCGGCCTTAATTAGGACCAGCATGGATGCATACAGAAATGCCTGCCCCGACTCAGACAGGTCGGCTTCGTAGGGCGATCGGCCCGTATCGGTCCTGCGTCCGGGCTGGAGCTGACTCAGAAACCGGTCTACTACGTCGATCACCTTGACATCCCAAGGATCAATTTCCCCCCGCTCAGCTAGGTCGATCAGTAGGGCGATCGCATTTTGGGCAAGGGAATGGGCCATGTTACCTCATCGTCAGGCGAACAAAGTAGATTGCCGCTGCCCCAATCAGCGCCAGCAATAACAGCGGCACTAGCAGACTCCAGGCGCTATGGGGATCGGTTACGGACGGTAGGGCCATGGTGGTCGATGACGAAGCCAAGCTGATTCTAACCGTGACGCTCACTGGCCCTGGGTGGACAATATAGGCTCAGTTTAACAACTTCTGGGGGGAGCGACGATCAGGCCCGATAGCGCTTAATGACTCCGCCCACGCCAACCAGCAGTGCAATTCCTAGCGAGCCGATGCCGAGCGGACTAGGCACCCAAAACACAGCTTCCACATGGTTTGCCTCATTGGGGTGGAGCGTCCAGCCCAGATGCTGCTCTCCTTGGGGGGACGCATCTAGGGCCGGAGGCGGCTCAGCCACGGTGATGCTCCGAGGAACGGTAAGGCTGAACTCAAGGTCAAGCAGAGCCGTAGGATTGACAAACACGCTTTGATCAGAGGCAATCGTTTGCAGCGATCGCACGTCCAGGTCATAAACCAGGCGATACTGCTGGGCGAGGATGACGTTCCGCTCCAGGTCAACGTTCAGGTGAGGAACGGTCAGCGGCGGTCGAAGTGGGCCATCCTGCTGCAGGGTACGGAAGCTGGAGGACTGAAAAAACTCGTTAAACTTATTCTCTAAATCTCTGCGGCTATAGAAGGGAATATGCACTTCTAGGGACTTTGGCGTCCCAGCAGCCGGAGCCACCTGCATTTGTCCCCCCAACTGATGCGATCGCTCACCCACACTGGTTACCCAGGTCTGCACGGAGGCTGGGTCAAATTCCGTCAGTCGCTCGTCGAGCCGAATGCGTTGGGAGAAGGTGCCGTGGTGTTCGTCAACAAAGCGAATGCCCGTGTCGTACTGAATACAGCCTGACAAACCCAGGGCTGCGAGGAGGATTACTCCAAACAAGCAGGCACGACAGAAACTCCCAAAGCGGAATGGTGCGATCGCCATGAAGAACTCCCCAAAAACCTGTAGGGTGCGTCACGCAAAGCGATGACGCACCAGCAGCTAATGCGGTGGCGCGCTGGGCTGATGCCACAACGCACCTTACCGATTCATTCAAGCGGGCATTGCTCTAAGACGCAACCGCAGGCGATGCCTGACGCGCCGAGCGGCTAGCAGCTTCTGGGGTCTGCAGGAGCACAACCAGCAGCGGATTGCTCTTGAGCTCGCGCCGCAGCGATCGCCGTAGTTCTGCCTCGATCTGGGCCTGCAGCTTGGTCCAGTCCACATCGAGCTCGCCCTTCTTAAAGGTGTGAGTAAACTCGGACCAGCGATCGCCTAGCAGCGACTCAATGGTTTGAGTGATGAGCTGGTCGAGGCGAGATTTTTCAACCGCCGAGACAACCCCCCGCAGATGCACTTCGGGACGGGTCATCAGCTTGCCGTTCCAGTCAATGGTGGCGGCCACGGTAACCAGTCCTTCCTCTGCCAAATGCTGGCGATCGCGTAAAGTTCTGGCCTCGACAATGCCGCTACGAGAGGTATCCATCAGCTCAATGCCCGACGACACCTTGTCGGCAATGCGGATGCTGTCGTTAGTCAGCTCGACCACGTCGCCGTTGTCGATGATGACCATGTTTTCTGCAGGGACGCCCATGCTTTGAGCGGTCTTGGCATGCCTAACCAGCATGCGATGTTCGCCGTGCACCGGCAGGAAAAACTTAGGTCGGGTCAGGGCCAGCATGAGTTTATGGTCCTCCTGGGCACCGTGGCCCGAGACGTGCAGCCCTTCCTGCCGCCCATACACCACGTGGGCACCCTGCATCATCAGCTTGTCGATGGTGTTGACCACCGCGATGGTGTTGCCCGGAATTGGGTTGGCAGAGAAGACGACGGTATCGCCCTCCTGAATCTTGACCTGACGGTGAGACTGATTAGCAATCCGGGTCATGGCCGCCATCGGTTCACCCTGTGATCCGGTGGTGAGAATCAGCACCTTCTCTGGCGGGAGGCTCTTAATTTTGTTGAGCGGCACGAACAGACTGTCGTCGCACTTGACGTAACCCAACTCCCGCGCATGGGCAATCACGTTGAGCATCGATCGCCCGACCACTGCTACGGAGCGCTGATGCTTCTGCGCCAGCTCTAGGATCATATTGACGCGATGCACCGACGACGCGAACGTGGTCACCAGCAGCCGTCCCGGAGCCTGCCGAAAGACCCGGTCTAGATTGGGGTAAACCGATCGCTCTGAGGGCGTGCTTCCTGGCACTTCGGCGTTGGTTGAATCGCTCATCAGGCAAAGCACCCCCTTCTCACCATGCTCTGCCAGCTTCTGGAAGTCAAAAAATTCGCCGTCTACCGGGGTGTGGTCTACCTTGAAGTCGCCGGAATGGATGACGACTCCCAGCGGGGTGTGGATAGCGACGGTAAAGCTATCGGCGATGGAGTGGGTATTGCGGATGAACTCAACAAAGAAGGACTTGCCAACGCGCACCATGTCACGGGGGCGGACGGTGCGCAGCTCGGTGCGATCAGCTACGCCCGCCTCCTCCAGCTTGCCTTCTAGCAGCGCCATCGCCAGCCGGGGGCCGTAGATCACTGGAATGTCAAACTGCTTAAGGTGGAAGGGAATGCCGCCAATATGGTCTTCGTGGCCGTGGGTAACGATCATGCCCTGAATTTTGTGGCGATTTTCCCGCAGATAGGTCATGTCGGGCAGCACGATGTTGACCCCATGCATCCCGTCCGTTGGGAAAGCCAGTCCGGCATCTAGCAGAATGATTTCGTCATTAATTTCAAAAACACAGGTATTTTTGCCTATTTCGTGTAGTCCGCCCAGTGGAATGATTTTGAGAACGGGCGAGGTTTCTTTGTGACTCATGTGTATCCTTAACGGTTAAAGTAATCGATCAGAAAACGGTTAGATGGGCAGCAACGGGCAGAGGGCGCGATCGCTAAAGTTTGAGAAGATGCGCTAAACCAGTGGGCCAGGAAGGTTGATAAAAAATCGATGATCGGGCATCGGCAGGTCATTCCGCTGAATTATTTGGGCCTATGGAAACTATCTAGTTGAAGCTATTTAGCTAGAGCTATTCAGTTGTTCTAGAGCTATTCAGTTGTTGGAAAGCCTTTTTCGGGAGACCGATGTCGGAAGAGATTCTGTGGTGTGCTGAATCTTTGGTTACTGTCTTTTGATTGCTGATTTGATTGCTGATTGGTTTTGGCAAGGAGCGGACCAGTAACTCTTTCTCTATCCCTGAATTGGAGGTGGGGCGATCGCCCAGTACAGCACCAACTTTACAGTGGTCGGGCGAGGGCCACTTGCAATATACCTTTTTGTCTCCGGCGCGGGAATGCCTCCTCAATCTGGTAGGAGGCCGAGCTGCTCCATCGCTGCAATTAAGGTAGGTCTGGCCTGCTCGGAAAGGTCGGGCAGCGGCAAACGAGGTCCGCCAACTGACCATCCTTGCAGCCTCAAAGCCGCTTTGACCGGAATTGGGTTCGTTTCAATAAACAGAGCCTTAAACAAAGTAAACAGCTTTAGATGAAGACGAGTGGCCTCTTGCACACTGCCGCGCTCGTGGGCCTGAATCATTTGCTGAATCTGGTCGCCAACGAGATGGCTGGCCACGCTAACGACCCCCTGCCCCCCCACAGCAAGCAGCGGGAGCGTCAGAGAATCATCACCAGAATAGATGCTGAACTCCGGTGGAGCCGCTCGACGAACGTGACTAACCTGATCAAGCGTTCCGCTGGCTTCTTTAATACCAACAACGCTGGGCAGCTCAGCCAAACGCACAACCGTATCTGGCATCAGGTTTTGCCCAGTGCGGCCAGGAATGTTGTATATCAGGAGAGGAAAATCGGGGCAGTGGCTAGCAATCGCCTCGAAGTGCCGGTATAGCCCCTCCTGGGGTGGCTTGTTATAGTATGGCACAACCTGGAGCGAACCATCTAGTCCCAGTTTACCGGCTTTTTGGGTAGCGGCGATCGCCTCCTGGGTAGAGTTTGATCCCGTTCCCGCAATCACCTTAGCCGTCGTGCCCACGGCTGACTTCACGGCTTTAAACAGGCTGTATTCCTCATCCCAGGTCAGCGTTGGTGACTCGCCCGTGGTACCACAGAGCACCAGGGTATCAGTACCGTGGTGCGCCAGATGCACTGCCAGCGCTTCAGCGACCTCATAGTTAACGCTGCCATCTGAGGTAAATGGCGTAATCATCGCCGTCAGAACGCGTCCAAAATTTGTCACGCTCGCTTCACTCCTCGACACTCACAAAGTTCCGTCACGCTTGCAAGCTGTTTGATTAGCGGCGACCAACCGCTGCTTGGGAGGCTGGGCGCACCAGCTCCCGCTCTACTAGAAGTTCGGCGATTTGAACCGCATTGAGCGCCGCCCCCTTGCGGATTTGGTCGCCGCAGAGCCACAGCTCTAGACCCAGCGGATTAGAGATGTCTGACCGAATTCTGCCGACCAGTACATTATCTTGACCGCTGGCATCTGCGGGCATGGGAAAGTAGTTAGCCTGCCAGTCTTCGACCAGCGTAACACCCAGTGCCCGGCGCAGAGCCTGGCGGGCATCATCGGGAGCAAAGGGGGCATCAAACTCCAGAGTGACGGCTTCGGAGTGTGCCCGTAGAACCGGAACTCGGACGCAGGTTGCTTTAATCTTCAAGTTAGGTAGGCCAAAAATCTTGCGCGTTTCGTTGACCATCTTCATCTCTTCCTGACAGTAGCCATTGGCGTCGAGGGGTGAGTTATGGGGAAAGAGATTAAACGCTAGGGGATAGGGGAAGGCGTTAGTGGGTGGCGGACTGCCCGCTAGGATTGCCCGCGCCTGAGTTTTTAGCTCTTCCATGGCCTGTGCTCCTGCACCACTAGCAGATTGGTAGGTGGCGGCTAGAATGCGTCGGACCGGCTGTACCTGATGCAGCGGCCAGACGGCGATCGCCATCAAAATAGTGGTGCAGTTGGGGTTGGCAATGATGCCCCGATGGACGTTGGCGGCATCGGGATTGATCTCTGGCACCACCAGGGGCACTTGAGGATCCATGCGAAACGCGCTGGAGTTGTCGATGACCACCGCACCAGCGGCAACGGCTTTGGCAGCCCAGGCTTTTGAGACGGAACCACCTGCTGAGGCTAGCACGATGTCAACCTGCTCAAAGGAGCGATCGCCCACTGCCTGAACCGGGACGGATTTGCCCCGAAATGGGAGCATCTGACCGGCAGAGCGGGGCGACGCCAGCAGCACCAGATCTGAAATCGGGAAGTTTCGCTCATCCAGTAGCTGAATCAGTTCGGTACCAACGGCTCCAGTCGCCCCCAGTACAGCAACGCGATAGGATTGAGGCAATTTTTCCTCCAAAACTTTTCCTGGCTTTCCTTCAAATTTTCTTTTGACACTCCCCATAGCTAAAAGCTAGGGGATTCTTGGTTCATCCACCATCCTTAAAACTGATCTGAGAGTTTTATCTCAAACTCCGCAACCCCTCACCAAACAGCCGCACCAAAATGGTCAAACTATCTAGATATTGG
>JBHJGR010000172.1:0-36166 GCA_050331615.1 Elainellaceae cyanobacterium | reverse complement strand
CCGTCTCCCTAAATCATCAATCGGCCATGCTAAATCGGCATTTGCAGCAAATTCGTGACTTAAAATTGCCCGGTCAGCGGTGGGCTTCTCATCCGCTCCGCCGACGGCTGCGCCAACGGTTTCGGCAGCAACTGGGAATTCTGGCGATTATTTCCTATTCTGCTGGCTTGGGTATTGTAACTGGCCTGACCGGTTGGTTACAGGTCCCAGAATTGATGGTTTTGGATGCGTTCTTCAACTACCGCGGGGAGGAAGCTCAAGACGACCGCATTTTAATCGTCACCATAGATGAGCAAGATATTACTAGGATTGGTCAGTGGCCTGTACCGGATGGGGTTCTGGCACGGGCAATTCGGCGAATCAGCGCTGCTCAGCCTCGTGTAATTGGACTAGACATCTATCGAGACTTACCTATTGAGCCAGGCCATACCGAGCTAGAGGAGGTTTTCCGCTCGACACCCAACTTAATTGGCATTGAAAAAGCAGTTGAGTTCCAAGTCAGCCCACCCCCGACCCTGGCGGCCCTAGATCAGGTAGGGCTGGCTGATTTAGTGCGCGATCCGGATGGAAAAATTCGGCGGGGGCTGCTTTCCGTCCTAATGTCTGACCAGCAGTTGAAGTTATGTCTCCCCTCTCAAATAGCGCTACTTTATCTAGAAGCCGAAGGGATTGAGCTGCAAAGGCTGGGCAATGCTCAGCAGCAGTACATTCTTGGACAGACCGTCATTACGCGACTTCAAGACAATGACGGGGCCTACACAGGGCTGGATGCGGGGGGGTATCAGGTTCTCTTAAACTATCGCAGCACATCTCAGGGGTTTGAAACAGTTACCTTCTCAGATCTGCTGGACGGTAATGTTCCTACCGAGCTGATGCGCGATCGCGCCGTCTTTATCGGCTCCACCGCCGCTAGCCTGAATGATTTCTATGACACTCCTATCCAGCAGAGATTGCCGGGAGTCTTGATTCATGCTCACACTACCAGCCAATTAATCAGCGCGGCACTGGATGGTCGCCCCTTTATTCGGACAGCTAGTGATCCTCTGGAGTGGCTCTGGGCAATTCTCTGGACAGTTGCTAGTGCCCAAATCAGTATTATTCTACTTACGGCCAATCCATTGGGCCTGTCCCTTTCCCAATACTGGAACTTTGTGGGGATTGGGCTGTTTGGGACAGGCATCATCGGCGTTCACTACTTGCTGTTTTTGAACAGTCTGTGGTTGCCCATATTTCCACCGCTGATTGCTCTGAGTACCACAGTACTTGCCTGTACCAGCTACTACAATCGAAAACTGCAGAAGCTAGCATGGACGGACGGCTTGACCCAACTAGCAAATCGTCCTTGTTTTGATCAGTTCCTAAAACAGCGAATGAAACAGTCAACAGATTTGGCCCTAATTCTCTGTGATGTGGACTTTTTCAAGCTGTATAACGATACCTACGGCCATCAGGAGGGCGATCGCTGCCTGCAACAGGTTGCCCAGGTGCTGCGCCAGTCTGTGAGAAAAATAGACTTAGCCGCTCGCTATGGGGGAGAAGAGTTTGCAGTGGTGTTACCGGGATGTTCGGCTGACATTGCCTTGCAGGTTGGAGAGCGAATTTTAGCCCAGTTGCGAGCCGCCAACATTCCCCATGAAGCTTCAAAGGTGAGCGATCGCGTCACGATAAGTTTGGGCATAGCAATTAAAGATGCCGACACTGACCTATCTCCTTCCATCCTAATTAAAGTAGCCGACGCGGCGCTCTATACAGCAAAAAAATCAGGGCGCGATCGCGTTGAACTGGCGAAGTGAATCATTAGCTCGAAGGAGGCTAATCGATACCTCAGGTGAGTCTGCTCTTAATTGGGAAGATTGCATTTTCATGCAACGGGAGCAGAGGTAAAGTAAATGGGATGTCAATCACGAGTGGATTTAGCTAGAATTCTCTGAGGACGAAATCGCACCTGATTAGAGTCCACCTATCCGTTCTAGCGTTCTAATTTCTGCTCTCTCATCCTCAAATCAATATGGTTTTCGAAACGACAACGATGAAAAACTAAGAGACTGGGCAGCTCAACAGCTTGCCAGGTTGGGTTAATCTCAAACAATCATCCTGCGACTGCTAGGGGGGCGATCGCACTTCCCCTCCTGTCGCGCATTTCACGGTAGCTTAACGGATAGGGCGATCGCCACCTCCAAAGGCACTTTCAGCGAGGACATCCAAAATGAGTAGCCCGATTATCACATCAACAACGTCTGACTGTATCCGCAGATGACGCAGATGGACGCAGATAGAAAATCACCAGGAACGCTATTCATCTGTGAAATCTGCGTCATCTGCGGACCAACACCATACTGCCCCGGCAAACGGTAAAACCTTTCCCAGAAAGCGCCTTATCTGCGTCGTCATGAAATTTTGTCTTCAGCGCAGGTCATTTATGCAGCGTGATCTTCGAGCATTGCTAGACATGCTGGCATCTGCAAGATTAGCAACTGGCTACATTGCAGGAGGATCCAAAGCGGAATTTCTCTCAAACATTCAATTACAAGACGCCGTCATTCGACGCCTCGCCATTAATAGGAGAAGCTGCTCGCCGTGTTCCCGAACCTACTCGACAAACTCTTCCGAACATTCCCTGGTTTGAGATTGGCGGCATGAGAAATCGTCTGATTCACGAGTATGATGATCTTGGTTTAGATATCATCTGGGAAACAGTACAAAATAGCCTTCCTCTTTTGATTGACGAACTAGAGAAAGTTGTGCCACCGAGACCGTGAGCGATGGAGCCTCCATATACTAAGAAACAGGGTCAATATCTAGCATTTATTTACTACTACACCAAGCTCAATGGATGTCCACCCGCTGAGCGAGACATGCAGCGCTACTTTGAATCGACACCTCTTACCGTTCATCAAATGGTTCTTACCCTTGAAAAACGGGGATTCATTTCGCGAGAACCCAGGCAAGCTCGCACCATCCGAGTATTATTGCCTCGTGAGCAATTGCCTGATTTAGAATGAGCCATCAACTGATTAAAACTGCGCCCAATTTATCAAAACAGTGGCTAACTTGCTAAAACAGCGCTCAACAGAGCAACGAAACGCCTTAACTTGTTAAAACAAGGCCCAATCCGTTAAAACAACACCTGACATTAGGCGATCGCTGGCCTCGATACGTCTTCCAGGCTGCGGCTGATGCGACTGGGGGCGATCGCGTCTCAATGGGCACCCTAAACCTAATACTCATTCGGGAGAAACGCCCATGCCTGCTCAAAACACCAGCCGTCGTCTACCGTCACCCGTAATCAACCAGGATCTGGAATTCTATCAAGCTCGAATTCGGTAGATGAAAGCCGATTATTCTAACCGTTCGGGTTTGTTAAGACGAATGCGTGCAGCTAAACTTTTGAGTGGAGAGAATTAGCCTGCTACGGTGAGGGCGATTCATCCTCACCGTAGAGTTCCTTTCCTGCCGTGAGCGGGACGCGATCGCCGATTACAGCTACAGCAAGCTTTCCGGTACTTCTTCAGGCACCTCCCAGTAGTAAACCATTTGCCCCTCAATTTCGACCACCTCCTGGGGCTCCCAATCGCCCATATCAAAGGCGTGAGAAACAATGCGGGTTCCAGGCTTAAGTTCGGTTAGCAGCTTGGGGCGCAGTTTCAGGTTGAGTTCTGGCAGCAGGTAGAGGGTGACGACGGTCGCTTCGCTAAAGTCAGACTCGAACAGATCCGCCTGACGAAACTCCACAAGGTCAGCTACCTCAGCCCGCTGGGCATTTTGCTGGGCTTGCTGAACCAGTTCAGGGTCAATATCGATGCCGACGCCACGGGCTCCGTACTCTTCGGCGGCGGTAATGACAATCCGACCGTCCCCGCTGCCCAAGTCATAAATCAGGTCATCAGACTGGACCTCAGCCACCTCCAGCATCGCGTCCACGACGTTGGGAGGCGTCGGGATATAGACTACGTCGGGTTCCCGCTCAGGCTCAAGTTCGGGAGCCTCGTCCGAATCTGCATCTACCTGAACGGAACCGGCATCGGACTGGGCTAGAGGCTCGACGCCAACATCCGCCTGAAGGCAGCCAACTGCAGTAAAGCCGATAAGACCAATACTAATGAGCAGAAGAGACAAACGGTTTTGAGATGACATAGTTTTAGTGAAAAGGGCGAGAGTAGCTTGCGATTATGATCTGAAACGGCTGAAGAGGATTGGGGTCCTAAGAGGGAGACTGAGAGCGGGAATTGCAGACCAAGGGAATGCCCAGCGCAATCACCAGTACGCCCACCAAAGCCCCAACGCCAGTGTAAGTCAGGCTGGAGTAAAGCAAGTAGGCGCACACGGTGCAAAATAATAGTGGCGTCAAGGGGTATAGCGGCACACGGAAAGGGCGAGGGCGATCCGGGTCGCGCGATCGCAACACCATCAGCGAAGCCGTGCTAAGCAAAAAGAAACCCCAAAAGACTGGGGCGGTGTAATCAACCATAGTCTCAAATCCTTGCCGGGTGAGGGTACCCAGACCCACCAGCGCCAGGGCGATCGCCCCTTGAAACAGGTAGGCGACCGTGGGCGAACTGGATGCTGACTGCCAGCGCCCCAAAAAGCTTAGGGGGGAGACATCTTGTCCGACGGCGTAGTTCGTTCTCGCCCCGGTGAGGATAGAAGCATTAATCGATCCCAAAGTGGCGAGCACGACCAATAGGCTCACCAGGGCGGCTCCGGGCTCTCCCAGAGTTTGGCGCAGCAAGTCGGCGGCGACGGCTTGGGAATCAGCCATGCCCGAAACGCCCAGGCTGTGCAGGTAGGCAAGATTGATCAGCACGTAGACAGTTGTAATGGTGCCAATGCCCCAGAGCAGCGATCGCACCATGTTTCGCCGCGGGCGCTTAATCTCTGCCGAAATGTAGGCGGCTTCGTGCCAGCCGCCGTAGGACAGCAGCACAAACACCAGCGCCAGTCCCCAGGTTGGCCGTTCTCCAGTGGCGGCGACGGCTAAACCCGCTGCCGGGGTTGAGGCCAAGCCAATCACAATCACCAGCAGCAGACCCAGCACTAGGGCTGAAGTCACCCACACCTGAGTACGCTTGCTTTGTTTGAGACCCAAAATGTTGAGTAGGGTCAGCACGGTCACGGCGATCGCCGCATAGACTGCAGGCGCATAGCCCCCCAGCGGCAGAATTTGGGCCGCATAGTCACCCAACACAAAGGCCAGCAGCGCAATCGACCCGGTTTGAACCACGGTCATTCTGGCCCAGGCAAACAGAGTGGCCAAACGTTGGCCAAACGCTCGCTGCAGGTAGTGGTAGCTGCCGCCCACGTGGGGATACGCAGTGGCCAACTCGGCGTAGCACAGCGCCCCCAGCAGGGAAATGACTCCGCCTAGAACCCAGGCTGCAATTACGCTGCGGGCACTGCCCAGATTGGCGGCAACCAGAGTAGGAGTCTCAAAAATGCCCGCCCCAATGACGATACCGACAATGAGGGCGACCGCGTCCGTTAGACCTAGCAGGGGTCTGCGCGTCTCGATGGCGGAGGGCGATCGCTCAGGTAAAACCGCTTTTTCAACTCTAGTCACAGATACTCCGTTACGGGATTTCAGCTCGAAAAGCAGCTCTGCCGATGTCGCCAGCGACCTGCAAATCTTTTTTATCCACACTGTAACGGCAGACCCAGCGACCGCAATCTAGCCAGGGAAAGACTCGGTGCCAAACGCATCGCTACCTCAGGCTTCGGTGCGTCACCGCTACGCGATTCAGGTTTGACAATTAGTCAATCAGCCGGCAAATGACCCGCTATACAATGCCTCAATCGGCAGCCCGAACCCCAGGGCGTAGCGCAAGCTCAGCAACGCCGCTAAACAGGCGAAAAACGCTGCCGTAGCCCAAATATCCTGCCGCAAAAAGCTCATTTTCTCCCGCTGTAGGCCCAGCGTTAGGGCGATGAATGGGGGAATATCGCTGAGGGCCACCGTCAGCACCGCTCCCAGAATACCTGCGACCTGATAGCCGAGGGGGATGCCAATGGCGATCGCTCCAAACCGCACCACATTGCTATAAGCGGAATAGACCGGTTTGCCAATGCCCAGCAGCGCCGGGTTAGTGGTGTACACCAGTACCGCAAACCAGACACCGATGCAGAGGATTGGCATCATCCAAGTGGCGGAGCGGTAGCGATCGTCGTAGAGAATTTCGATGGCCACATCCCCCAGACAGACCGCAATACTCACCAGCAGCCCCAGCCCCAGCAGCAGCTTGCGTCGCTGCCGCAGAATCTTGGTCCGCAGTTCTGCTCGCGGCAGGTCGGCTTGACGGGAAATTGTGGGAAAGATTACTTTGTTGCTGAGGCGCTTAACTACAGCCCTGGGTACGTTCGAAAGGGTAAAAGCGATGGTGTAAACTCCCAGCGTTTCCAGCGACAGCAGCTTGCCGAGAATGAGGCGATCGGCCTGCTCTGCTAGAAACAGCATGGTGGTAGCTAGAAATACCCACTTACCAAAGTTGAGCATATCCTTCAGCGCGTCTCGATGCCATGCCAAGCGATGGCGGATGCCGGGGAGGCTCCAGTGGCTGACCACCAGCTTAAATAGGGCTGAAGCGATGGTGCCCGATACCAGCGCCCAAATTGTGGGAGAGATTAACGCCCAGACAATCATCACCACAATCGAGACGGTGAAAGAGGCCAGCCACAGGCGCGTCGTTTGTCCCAGAGCCAGGTGGCGATTGAGGGTGTAGAGGGAGGTGGAGCTAAATCCATCCAGAACTGCACTAAAGCCAATGATTGGAATCACCCAAACAAACTGGGGCTCGCCGTAGACCTGCGCAATGGGATAGGCCAGGATGAGACAAACGAGCCAAATACCGATGCCCCGCAGACCTTGGAGCGTCCAGGCTGTTCTGAGAAAGTCTGGGTCATCGCCTTGAGGGCTTTGAATGACGCTTTGGCTAATGCCTACATCTGAGAACAGCATCAATCCCATGCGCAGCGTATTTACGATCGCCATCAGACCAAAATATTCCGGTACCAGCAGTCGGGTGAGCACGATATTGCTGCCGAGGCGAAGCACCTGGGAGGAGCCATACCCAAAAAGGGTCCAGGCGGCACCACGGGTCGCAAGGGATTTAAGGGTTGTCATGAAACACTGACTAAGTAGTTAAACAGAACTGTTTTTTTAGGTTATGCGCTCCGGCGCACACCCCCACAAATGTAATGAAGATGTGTCGAGCTTGAGCGCTAACGCATTAAAGCGAAGGGGAGCAGAAACTTTCATCTATCATTGGAAAGCTTTGGGCGATCGCAAAAAGCCCCTCTTTCGGATCAGCAAAGCCGACTCAGAAGCCCTTCTTTCGGATCAGCAAAACCCTTGCAAAAGCCAGACTTTGGAATCAGCAAAGCCCCTCCATAGGATCAACAACTTTTCATCCCAGTCCTCATAAGATTTACCTAAGCTTTACAAAAAAGCCTTTGCGAGCGAGCGACACTTTCGGACTAATTTGAGCTTATGCGACTGGCTATTGTTGGATGTGGCTTCGTGGCAGACTACTACGTTAAGACCCTGTCCGCCCATCCCGAACTTGAACTGATTGGCGCGATGGACCGAGATAAGGAGCGGGCCATGCGCTTTGCCGACTACTACTCGGTGCCCGCCTACCCTACGCTGGAGCGGCTGCTGGAAGACGATGCCATTGACATTGTGCTGAATCTGACCAATCCCCGGAGCCACTACGAGGTTTCCAAAGCCTGTTTGCAGGCGGGTAAGCACGTTTATTCTGAAAAGCCCCTGGCCATGGAGCTATCCCAGGCGAAAGAGCTGGTGGAACTGGCGGCAGAAAAGAATTTGCACCTCCTCGCCGCGCCGTGCAGCCTGTTGGGAGAGACGGCTCAAACCCTGTGGCGATCGCTCCGGCAGGAGAAGGTTGGTCCCATCCGCTTGGTGTACGCGGAGATGGACGACGGCATGATTCCCAAAATGCCCTATCAGCACTGGCAAAGCGAATCTGGCTTGCCCTGGCCCTACAAAGACGAGTTTGAAGTGGGCTGTACGCTAGAGCATGCGGGCTATTACGTCGCCTGGCTGGTGGCTTTCTTTGGTCCAGCTCAGACGATTACTGCCTTCTCCTCCTGCACCATGCCCGACAAGGAGACGGACGTGCGGCTGACGCCCAACGCCCCTGATTTTTCAGTAGCCTGCATCCAGTTTGCCTCAGGCGTGGTGGCTCGGCTCACCTGTAGCATCGTCGCGCCCCACGACCACGGCCTCAAAATCGTGGGCGATAACGGCATTCTCTACACGGACGACTGCTGGTATTACCGCTCGCCCGTTTACATCCGTCGCCGCCTCACCATTCGCCGCAAGACCATTCTCACCCCTTGGAAGCGCCGCTGTCGGCTGGTGGGGAAAGCGCCATCCCGGTTTGGCTATCGTGGCTCTCAGCAGATGGACTTCTGCCGGGGAGTGGCGGAAATGGCCGAGGCGATCGCCCAGCAGCGTCCCTGCCGCCTATCGCCCGCCTATGCGCTCCACGTGAACGAAGTGGTGCTGGCCATTCACCATGC
Organism: Elainellaceae cyanobacterium; assembly: GCA_050331615.1. GTDB lineage: Bacteria > Cyanobacteriota > Cyanobacteriia > CAKZMO01 > CAKZMO01 > JAYKGU01. The sequence continues at coordinate 27,631 of JBHJGR010000172.1, read as the reverse complement.
CCGCGAAACGGGGACTAGCTATGAGGTGACTACCACCTTTGATCCGATTGAGCCAATGCCTTGGGCGCTGTAGTCGATCAGGCAAAAAATATGTGCAAACTCGCTAGGTGGATGAATTGAGGTGGTCTATGAGTATGAATCACATTGGCGACTACGCCAATATGAATCGAATCGGCATAGTTGTCATTGGGCGCAATGAGGGCGATCGCCTGGTTAACTGCCTCCGTTCCCTCAAGACGCAGTTACCGGACGAAGTACCTGTTGTCTACGTCGATTCTGGCTCTACTGACGGTAGCCTGGCCGCAGCACGGCGGCTGGGAGTGGCGGCGATCGCCCTGGACCCTTCCCGCCCCTTTACCATGGCGCGGGGACGCAATGCCGGGTTTGACTACCTGATTCAGCACTATCCCGAACTGGCGTATATTCAGTTCATCGACGGGGACTGTGAGCTCGTGGCAGGCTGGCTAGAGCGGGCCGTAGCGGTGCTGGATGAGAATCCGGCGATCGCCATTGTTTGCGGGCGGCGGCGAGAGAAGTTCCCCCAGGCTTCTCCCTACAATCGGCTAGCGGATATGGAGTGGAACACGCCAGTGGGAGAAGCAGCGGGCTGCGGCGGCGATGCCCTGATGCGGGTAGATGCCTTGCATCGGGTGGATGGCTACAACGGGCGAATGATCTGCGGCGAAGAGCCCGAGATGTGCATCCGGCTGCGGCGACAGGGCTGGGAAATTTGGCGCATCAGGGCCGAGATGACCCGCCACGATGCCGCTATGAGCCGGTTTAGCCAATGGTGGACGCGATCGGTGCGCGGCGGCTGGGCCGTGGCTGAAGGTGCGGCCATGTATGGCCTTCCGCCGGAACGGTACATGATTCGGAGAAGCTGGAGCGGCTGCTGGTGGGGCGCGGGGCTGCCCCTGCTAGCGGTAGGGCTGGCGGTGCCCACAGCGGGTCAAAGCCTGCTGCTGCTGGCGGCCTATCCGGTTCTGGGCTGGCGGATTTACCAGCAGCGGCGGCGCGATCGCCACGACGCTCCAGCCCACGCCCGGCTCTATGCCATCTTCTGCGTCCTGGCCAAGCTCCCTCAGCTAACGGGCCAAATCAAATACTGGTTTAGCCGCTGGCGCAGGCAGCCCAGTACGTTAATCGAGTACAAGTCTCCCTTTGCCAGCCGAGGAGCCAAATCTGGATGAACCAACGCCAACAGCTATTCATCACGGGAGCGACTGGATTTATCGGGCGCTACGTCACCGCCGAACTGCTGCGTCGGGGGCACTCGCTGCGGGCCACGGTTCGTCCGGGGCGGGATACGTCGGCCCTGCCCTGGCTCCATCATCCTCACCTGGAGCCGGTTACGGCTGATCTCACTCGGTCAGAGGGTCTTGTGGAGGCGATCGCCAACACGGATGCGGTGGTTCATCTAGCGGCGGCCAAAACCGGCGACTGGTCTACGCAAACGGCCCAGACTCTCACCGCCACCGAGAACTTGCTCAAGGCGATGGCCCAGGCAGGGGTTCGTCGCCTGGTGCAGATCAGCAGCTTTTCTGTCTACGACTATCAGGGCCTGCCGGAACACAGCCTGCTGAGCGAAGCAACGCCGCTGGAGGCCGTCCCCACCCGGCGCGACATCTATGCCCAGATGAAGCTAGCCCAGGAGCAGCAGGTGCGCCAGTTTGCCGCTGACCAGGGCGGTCAGGTGACCTTACTCCGGCCTGGCATTGTGTACGGTCGGGGGCAGTGGTGGACAGCGGGGCTGGGGGCCAACCTGCGGAACTGGGTGTGGCTGCGCATCGGGCGTCAGGCTCTCCTGCCGCTGGTTTATGTAGAAAACTGTGCGATCGCCATTGCCCAGGCGGTTGAGCGCCCCGAGGCGATTGGCCAAACCCTAAATTTGGTAGACGAACCGTCCCCGACTCAAGAAACCTACGTGCGGCTGCTGGCCGAGCGAGGGCTGCGCCCCCACGGTACAATCCACCTTCCCTGGCAGTGGATGCGGCGCACCGCAGACCTGTTTGAATCCCTGGATAACCAGCTAGACCAGCGGCTGGGGCGGCGGCTGCAGCGACCGGGGCTGCTGATACCGGCCCGCCTCCATGCCCGTGCCAAACCTCTGCGCTATGCCAGCGATCGCGCCCGTCAGGTCCTCCAGTGGTCCCCCCGCTATTCGCTGTCTGCGGCGCTGGATCGCTGCCAGAGTTCGCGGGAGCTTCCCGTTCTCTCTCCATAGCCTGAAGCCTTAATTTTCTAAATAGGCGCAAATGGGGACATGCGATCAACTGCTTAAGGACCTTTTGGAAATGCGCATCGCCTACCTAACTGGAACCTACCCCAGAGCTACCGACACCTTCATTCAGCGGGAGGTGGCCACCCTGAGGGAAAACGGTGTCGAGGTAGAGACCTTTGCCGTACGCTCGCCGGGGCAACACCATATTGTGGGGGTTGAGCAACAGATCGAGCGCGATCGCACCACCTACCTACTGCCGCCCCGGCTCTGGCCTTTGCTGTTGGCCCACCTGACTTTAATCTGGCGGACTCCCCGCCGCTATCTCCAGGGTCTAAGGCTGGCCTGGGCTACGCGCCGGGAGGGGCTGCGGGGAACGCTCTACCAGCTGTTTTATCTGGCGGAAGCGGGACTGCTGGCCCATCACTTGCGATCGCGCCGAGTACAGCACCTGCATAACCATATCGCCGACTCTAGCTGCACCGTCGCCATGCTGGCATCCCAGCTAGGGGGGCAAACCTTCAGCTTTACCCTCCACGGCCCCTATATCTTTTTCGATGTGCACCGCTGGCGGCTGGATGAAAAAATCAAGCGGGCGCTGTTTGTTGCCTGCATTAGCCACTACAGCCGCAGCCAGGCCATGATGCTGGTGCCGATGGCGCACTGGTCAAAGCTGCCCATTGTCCACTGCGGTATCGATCCTGGTTTGTTTCCCAGCGTCGAACACCAGCCCGGTCAGCAGCGGTTGCTCTACGTGGGGCGACTGGCCGCCGCCAAGGGCATTCCCCTGCTGCTGGAGAGCGTAGCCCGTCTGGCTCCCCGCTTCCCGCAACTACGGCTAACGGTGGTGGGAGATGGGGGCGATCGCCCCGCCCTGGAGCAGATGGCTAGCCAGCTCAAGCTCACGGACATGGTAGACTTTGTCGGCTACCAGTCTCAGGCTGCCGTACGGCAATACCTGCAGCATACGGACGTGTTTGTGCTGCCTAGCTTTGCCGAGGGAGTGCCTGTGTCGCTGATGGAGGCGATGGCGGCGGGGGTGCCCGTGGTGACCACCCAGATTGCGGGCATTAGCGAACTGGTGACGGATGGGGCTAGCGGCTACCTCGTTCCTCCCGGTGATGGGGAGTCCCTGACGGACCGGATTGAGCGGCTGATTCAAGATCCAGAGCTGCGATCGCGGTTTGGCCAGGCGGGGCGGGCGACGGTGGCCCAGTCCTTCAATATCCACCAGGAAGCCGCCTGGCTGCAGCAGATCATGATGGGGGCGATCGCTGGTCAGCCGCTTGCGGTGCGCCCTGCCCGGACTGATTTTTCTAAAGCGCTTTCAGTATCGACCTCCCCTTCGGCCCCCGCGTCCTCCGAGATTGTGCCCTCGGGTAGAGATGTTTTAGAGCGGCTCCCTTCACACTAGAAAGCCAAAGACTGCACCCCATTCTTCCAAATAGCCATGCCATCCCGCAGCCCTGAAGCCTTCGATATTCAGATTAATCCACGTCAGCTTTGGAAGATTCTGCGCCGCCGATGGGTGCCCATTGCCGCTTCGGTAGGCGTTTCGGTGGCGTTGGGGAGTGCCATGGCCCTGTCCCGGCAACCCACCTATGAGGCGGAAGGGACGGTCCGGGTTTCCAGCGACCAGGTTGCCAATCTCACCGGCGTATTGGATCAGCTGGGGCTAGAGGGCGAGGGCCGACTGAGAAACGCCGCTCAGACTGAGGCTCTAGTGCTGCGATCGCGAACTTTGCTGAAAGAAGTCGTCGCTTCCCTCGACCTGCGCAACGATGAGGGCGAATTGCGAGACCCGGAAGCCCTGGCCCGCAACCTCGGGGTCCGCCCTGTGGGAGGCGTGGATGCGCTGCGAGTGTCCTATACTTCACCCGACCCAGAACTGGCTGCCGCCGTCGTCAACGAGCTGATCACCCACTACACCGATCGCAACGTCCAGGAAAACCGCTCCGAGACGGTGGCTGCCCGCGAGTTCATCGAAACTCAGCTCCCCAAGGTGGAGGCGCGACTGGAAGCCGCCGAATCCAACCTGCGCCGCTTCAAGGAGGAGAACCAGATTGTTTCCATCGAAGAAGAATCCGAGGCCGTCGCCAACGCCCTCAACCAGCTCAATAGCGAAATTAGTCTCCAGCGGGCCCAGCTCAGCGCTGCCACGGGCCGACTGGGTTTTCTTCGGGATCAGGTCGGCCTCAGCCCCGAGGCGGCCATTCGCGCCAACGCCGTGAGTCAGACGCCGGGTGTGCAGGCCATTGTGGAGGAACTGCAGCGGGTGGAAGTAGAGCTGGCCTCGGCCCTGGTGCGATTTACCGAAGCCAGCCCCATTGTGGAGGAATTGCGGGATGAACAGCGGCGGTTGACCAGCCTGCTAGATAACCGACTGAATGACGTAGACACCTCCGTAAGGACCACAGACCCGCTTCAGGCCGGTGAAGACGTGGAAGACCTGCGTCAGGCTCTGGTGGAAGAAACGGCCCAGCAGCGAGCTTTTCAAAGTGCAGTAGACACCCTCACCCAGCAGCAGGCGCAGTTTCAGGAGCGGGCGAGCGTTTTGCCCCGGCTGGAGCAGCGCCAGCAGGAGCTAGAGCGCCAGCTAGAGGCGGCCCGCGTTACCTACCAAACGCTGCTCAAGCGGCTGCAGGACATTCAGGTGGCAGAAAACCAGAACATTGGCAACGTACAGGTAATCGACCGGGCCACCGTCCCTAATCAGCCCACTGCCTCGAAGGCGATGCTCTATCCCTTTGCGACCGGGGTGATGGGACTATTTGTGGGGGTGGCGATCGCCCTGCTCATTGAGCTTCTCGACCCCACCATTAAGACGGTCAAGGAAACCCGAGAAATCTTTGGCTATCCCCTGCTGGGCAAAATCCCCCGCTGGCAGCCCCCTGAAACCAAACCCTCAGAGGCGGCTCCGGAATTTGCTGAACTGCCGGTGCTGCGCAGCCCTTTCACCCCCGTGAGCCTGGCTTACCGGATGCTGCAAACCAACCTAAAGTTTTTGAGTTCTGACCAGCCGCTGCGGATTATCAACATCACTAGCTCGACTCCTGGTGAAGGTAAATCGACCGTAGCTGCCAACCTGGCGGCATCTTTGGCCGATCTGTCCCATCGGGTTCTCCTGATTGAGGCCGATATGCGCTGTCCCCGGCAGCACCAGCTTTGGCGGCTGGACCATCTGCAGGGGCTGAGCAATGTGCTGGTAGACGAAACCGAGCTAAATGACGCCATCCACTTCGTCAATCCCCATCTGGACGTGCTGGCGGGCGGCATCTGTCCCCCCAGCCCCATGGCACTGCTGGACTCCAATCGCATGAACCGGCTGATTCGCGAGCTGGAGCAATCCTACGACTACATTTTGCTAGATGCCCCGCCCCTGCTGGCCGCCCCCGATGCCTACATCCTGGGCAAAATTGCTGACGGCACCCTGCTGGTGGTGCGCCCCGACAAGCTGCACCGCGACAGCGCCACCGAGGCGCGGGACGGTCTGATCCAGTCGGGGCTGCGTGTATCCGGCATGGTGATCAACGGGGTGGCTCCCGATGAGCGCACCGATAGCTTCTACACCATGCCAGATCTGAAAGGGCGATCGCCCCAGTCTGCCTTCAGCAAACTCTTTAGCCGAGCTTAGGGGCTGACCCGCTCAAGATGCCCCGTCGCGAGCCGCCAGATAGCCCCAGGTATAGGCCGTGGGCATCATCGACTGCATGATGGTGAACTCGTTCATCGCCGGAATCTGGTAGATGTCAAAGTAGGCTTCCACCGTTGGCCAGGCATAGGGGTTGGGAAAGACCGATTCCTGCAGCAGCTGCCAGCCCCAGTAGTCCCCATAGCGCACTGAGTCGAGGGGGCCGTAGACCGTAATGCCGGGGGGCGGCTCAGCTCCCATGATGCGCTGGTCGACGATTAGGGGATGCTGGGGCGACTCATGGCCGACCCCCGTGGTGAAGGTCATGTTTAGTGGGTTAGCCCCCGCTGAGAACTGGGTCGCCAAGAGGCTGGCCTCCAGATAGGTTTCGTCCTGAGTGAGAACGTGAGCCCGCAGCAGCGGCATGACGTTGGGCACTGCCAGGCTGCTACCGCCCCAGCTCACTGGCTCCCAGGGGTTTAGCTTGGTCCAGCCAAAGCCAGTTTCTTCGGTGTAGTCGGCAATGATATCGGCCTCGGTCAGCAGAGCCTTGCGGGCGTTTGTCTGGACGACGACATCTGCTAGGGCCGGATCCAGGCGACTGTAGACAAAGGCAGCATCCCTTTGAGCGTGCTGGCCGTGCTCCACCGCCGGCTTCTGCGGGTCAGTAAAAGCGGTCGTCTCCAGGAAGATATCGTGCCAGCGGTTCTTTCCAGTGAGGCGGTATAGCTCAACTGCCGCCAGGTTGCGCTCATCCTGAACCGCATGGGGCAGAGAACCCGGTGCGTAGTTGGCCAGCTCCCGCTCGGCGTAGTTCATGGCCCGGATAGCGCTTTGTTCATAGTCGGCAGCCAGGTCAGGAAACTGGGGAGCCAGCAGAGAAGCAGCCTGGGCTGCCGTGCCAGCGTAGATGTAGCTGGACCAGGGGTCGGGAGCATAGACCATCACGTCTAGGGATTCCTGCCAGCTCGTCTCGCCATACTTCGGATGGGCCGATGATTCGATGCCGCCCCGGATTCCGCCATTGTTCAACTGGAGCCGCTTAAAGAAGTCAATGCCCCAGAGGGCTTCGTCCACAATGTCGGGCAGGGCGTTGTTGGACTCAGGAATATTGAGGGAAACATCGGCGAAGTAGTCAGGGAAGAGTTCGGCCAGCTCCAGGAGCGATCGCGCCACCCCCAGATGCTGAATCCGGCGATCCCAGTCCCCGGCATCAAAGTAGCCCCCCCAGGCATCCTGCACCACCTGCTGCGTATTGCCGTTTACTAGGCTGGTGAAGTTGTCCTGGTCTACCCCAGCCGCGTTGAGGCCATTTTTGGTATCCATCAGCGACGCGCTGGACTGATAGACGGTGATGCCATCGTCCGGGTGGAAAGGCCGGGGGCGCTCCCAGTCGGTGTAGGGCTGGGTCAGCTCAATGCCGCTGCGCTGGTGGTAGAAGCCCCGTGCCGAGACGGTAAAGGCTTCCTGCCAGACGTTTTCCCCGATCTCAAAGGGCAGGGACGTGCCGACCCCATCGACGTAAACCCGATACCGACCCGGCTGGGTCAGCCCCGAAAAGTCCATCTGGTGAACTTCGGTGCGGGTGTAGTTGCGATCGCGCGGGTCTTCCGGCTCCCCAGGGGCGAGGGTTTTCTCCGTTACCCCGGTGAACACTCGCTGCTCGGTAGCTTCGTCAATTACCCAGAAGGTGAGGCCATCGGGATAGTCGAGGTTGCCCCCACTGCCCATCCAGGCAGATAGATAGCCCACCTTGCTGGGGTCGTCTGGGCGGAAGCCAATATGGGAGACATGCACCGCCTCACTTACGTCCTGATCTGGCAAATACTGAAAGGAGAAGCCCTGAAACGGCCCGCCGTTGAAGTCCAGACCGTAGATCTCCCCAGCCTCCAGCTCGGCGGGCAACTGAAGGTAGAGGGTGTGCTCCATGGCCCAGTCAAATTCCCAGCGACCAGTGCGGGCCATTCCCGTGGGAGAAGACTTGCGGAACACCTCCGTGGGGGCGATCGCCCCCATAAAGTCGCCATCAGTGGGAGAACTGAGGCTATAGCTGACGGTTTGATCCGCCCACGCCGTATCCAGCGGATTGCCCACTAGCTGATCAAAGGTATAGAGAATGGACTGATTCTCGCCCACCAGGTTGCCCACCAGCTCATCCCCTCGCCGTAACCAGGTTTCTTTACCTTTTTCCACCAGGCGATCGCCCGCCATTGGCTCATAGGGAACCTGCTCGCCGTAGATGACCTCGCCGGTTTCAACGGTCAGGGCAAGGATATCGGGTCGGACGGTTTGAATATCGGTAATGGCAGGCAGCATGGGATTTTCAGGCAGGGGAAGCGTCAGGTCAGGCAGGGGAGGCGTAGCTGCGGGCGGCTGGGCAGGGGGAGCATCATCCACGACGACAGGAGGCACGGGCTGAGTTCCCGGATTGCTCGCATCATCGGGCAAAGATGCCCCTTGGACGCCGCTGCTCAAGACTGCCGGATTCTCCAGGGCGGCCACCCCTTTCAAGATAGCGAGGGTTTCCCCCGTTTGCTCGCTTTGAATGGAAGTATCCGATCCACGGGATTGGACTACCCACGAGGTATCGCTGCCGACCCAGAGGGTATCCACGCCTACCTCAAAGTCAAGGACCTCATCGATGTCGTTGGCGGCTACAACAAAGATGTCAGCCCCCTTACCACCCATCAACTGGTCCTCACCGGGACCACCAATGAGCACGTCTGCACCAGCACCGCCATTCAAGCGGTCTTTACCTCCTTCTCCGACCAACACATCACGGCCACCACCGCCCGTGAGCCTATCAGCGCCAAGACCACCCCAGAGCCAGTCATGGCCTTGGTTACCGCTGAGGTCATCCTCACCGGCTTCGCCCCAGAGCAGGTCATCGCTACCGTTACCCACCAGTTCGTCATGATTGACGCCTCCGAGCAGCAGGTCGCGATCGCCCCCGCCTTTGAGCTGGTCACGCCCCTGATCGCCCCAGAGAATATCGGCCCCAGCCAGGCCCGAGAGGCGATCGCCCGCCCCGCCGCCAGCCAGCAGGTCATCGCCCTGGTGGCCGACGAGCCAATCAGCGCCGGTGCTGCCGTGCAGAATATCGTCGCCCTGACGCCCAAAGATTTGGTCTGCGCCAGCTTTGCCCGCAATACTGTCGGTTTTGGGACCGCCGCTGAGTCGATTGGCTGAGCGATCGCCAGACAGAGAAGCGGTTTGGATAGTGGTATTGACCTGCTCAGATAGATGGGCCAAGCCCTCAGTCAGCAGCAGTATCGGGCTCGAAGCAGGCTGCTCCAGCATCTCTAGGATGGCTTGAGGGGAAGCAAGACTGAAAAGATTGGTGGCCTGATCAAAGAGATGATTTTGAGTCGCTTGAACGTCTTCAAGAAGCACAGTTAATTTCCCATTTATGCTCAGTTTGCTGGCGATGGCTAAGCATGCCAAGTGGATAGGCAGCCGTTATCACAACGCCTATTGAATGCATTTCATGCGCCAAAAGATTACCGTCGTTACTATCAGGTAGCCGATCTACAAATGCCTTTTGGGTTTGTTGATTCGGACTAGCCGACTACTTGATGCAACAATTTTTTGAGTGATTGAAGTCATTCATGCTATCCGTAACTCCCCACCGGGAAACAGCGCTAAGCCTAGGGGCCAGCGTTCGAGGTCATGCGGAGTAGGCTCGGTCGAAGACCCCTTTTAGGGTTCCCGGAACCTGGTCTGATGCAACAGCAACTGATTCATGCTTAGCGAATGGCCGACGATCTTAAAGCGGATTGGTTCCCGCGATCGCCCACTAATTTAAGAAGGGCAAGAAGAACCTAAGCGGGACGTTCTGCTCAGAACTACGGCGGCAATTCGTGCTTTCAGTGCTCCAGATTGAATCCAGAAACTGCATTAGCCTAGCCTTCAGATCTGGCAGCGTAAACCGTGGTAAACGTGACGCTTTTTAGACAAACAATTGAGTTAAACAACGGTTAGCTTGACAAATGAAATGTCTTCGTGGACTGTTCGACGGAAACCCAGATTTTCGCAGACGCATCCGGGCTAATCTTCTCTGGAGGGAGTACATTAAGTTTTCGAGGAAGTAATCCGTGATCATACGGAATATTTCCTTAAAAGGCTAAAAATCTGGGCAAAAAACGGGATTTTGGGCATCTGCCTAACTGCACAGATCCAAAAATCGGGTCAATAAACAGCTTTTATTCTTAAAGGAGTCTAGTTAAGAGAATATTTGGCGCTGACTAGGCAGTATATATCCCTTGGTTACGCAATTTTTGCAGCACATTTTGCGTTAAATAAAAACCGAGGAAATACAGAATAGGGGCGTTTTAGAATTAACCAAAAATTGCCTCATGGTGAGCTAATAAAATCAAAAATTTTCGTATCTGTCTAAAGGGGGATTACTTTGAGCTCACTTCTCTTTTCTGGCAAAGTATGCGGCAATTAAATTGCGCCACTGCTTGAAAAAAGCTTACTTCATTTCTCTAAAGAAGGCTTCAGTAGTAGAAAATTCGGGCGAGTATTTTGGAGCACTCAAGAAATTAGTGCACTCAGTTCAATATCTTTCCCTTGGGGGACGCTTATTCTGGCTTAGTTGTAGAGGCTACAGGCAGTCCCAAATCGACCGTTTGTTTGAAGTTGGGTTACTAGCAGCTTCAAGGCAGCCTATGAGCACCTCCAACCTGGACGGGCGATCGCCCCAGTCCTCAATCACCCCACGACCAACACCGTCCCCGGCTGGAACGGCCACCGCCCCGCCCACTCGACTCGACGCTTACTGGCCTTACGTGGTCCTGTTGGAAAGGACGCTGGTCGTTGTGGGCATTCTGTTTTTTGCCGGGAGTTTTGCCATCTTCGACAGCCGTTTGCTGGTCTCCCTAGTTCGCTATGGGGTGTTTCTCTCTGCCTTCACCCTGCTGGCGCTGCGGTGGCGTAGAACGCTGCACGTTATGCAGGGAGATCTGTTTCTATGCGGCCTGCTAGGGCTCGGCCTAGTTTCCTTCGCGTGGTCCGCCTATCCCTTCTTGAGCCTGAGTCAAAGTCGCGAAATCCTCTATGCGGGCACCTTTGGTCTTTATCTGGCGTCCCGCTTTCGTCTCAAAGAGCAGCTCCAGCTCCTGGCCTTTTCCTTGGGCATCGTGGCTGTGCTCAGCCTCTTCTATGGTTTGTTCATTCCACAGGAAGGCATTCACCAGATAGAAGGCCATCTAGAAGGAGCCTGGCGCGGCATTCTGGGCCATAAGAATACATTGGGGGGGCTAATGACCATCGTTGCCTCGGTGTTTTGCATCCTGAGCTTAGAAAATCGGGCCTACAAAATCCTGACGTGGATCGGGTTGGGGCTAGCGGGGACGCTGATCATTCTCTCGTCTTCTAAAAGCGCTCTGGGCCTGTGGGGCGTCGTGCTGGTCATGCTGACGATCTATCGAGTTGTGCGCTGGCGGAATTTGGCGTCGGTACTGTGTTTACTGGTGGCGATCGCCGCTATCGGCAGCGCGGTAGCTCTACTCTTGAGCCAGTGGGACACTATTCTCCTCAGCCTCGACCGTGACCCGACCATATCGGGGCGCACTCTCATCTGGGAATTTGCCATGATGAAAATTCGCCGGCGTCCCCTACTAGGCTACGGGCGGGGAGCCTTTTGGGCACCAGGCAGTCCCCACGCCATTCAGGCCGGGGTGGCCGTGTCCAACAACTATATCCCTCCCCACTCCCATAACGGCTTTATCGACTTAGCTCTGGACGTAGGGCTGCTCGGGGCCGCCCTGCTGGGGCTCAGCTTGCTGCTCAACCTGGTGCGGGCTTTTAAGCGCACCTATTTGACAAATCAGCCCGAGGACCTGTGGCCGTTGCTGTACCTGACGCTTTTTGTCCTCTACAACTTTACTGAAAGCCTCATTCTCTATAAGAACAATTTGTTCTGGGTGCTGTACATTGCGATGGCGTTCTCCGTAAGGCTCAGTGCTTTTGAGAGGCCGGTTGAAGCACATGGAGAGGGGCAACAGATTGCAGCCGAAGGCGGTAATTAGATTTGACTGTCTTTGGGCTGAGGCGGTCTGAGGGCTCATCTATCCCCTGTGTCAGACGAAAAGTCAAATCGATCTTGCCTATGTTGGCGGTATTCGGTCCATCGTCGCTTGAAGTCTTTGACTAGGGTGATTCACATCATGACGATAAAAACGCTGCGAAGCACGATTTCCTCCAGGTTGCCAGAACCGCTGATTTTACCGGCCCGGCGCGCCGCCCGCACCGTCGATCAGCTGATGGGACTGCCCCTTTCCCCCTGGCGTCAAGGCAGCATCGCGATGTATCACATCAGCCGATGCGGCAGCACGGTTTTGGGCAACCTGCTCAACCAGCATCCTCAAGTCTATTGGGACGGGGAAGTTTTGTTTAAGAAGCGGGAATTTGATCGCCACACTTATCCGCGCTTCAATGCCCGCGCCTACCTAGAGCGCCAAATGGTCATTGCGGGCAACCGATTCTATGGCTTCGAGATGAAGATCCATCCCAACCAGCTTCTGCCCGTGGTGCACACTAACCTGCCCAGCTTTGTTCAACTTCTGCTCGACATGGGCATCAGTCACCACATTTGTTTAAAGCGGCAGAACTACTTGCGGGTTATTTTGTCAAAAGAAATTGCCAAGCGCACTCGCCAGTGGCATATTCAGAAAGACTCTCCCCGACCCACGTCCATTTACCTGGACACATCCTCTATCCCCTTTGGCTTCACGGGGCAACCGCAGCCGCTGCTCGACTGCCTCGAAAAGATGGATCAGGCGTACCGCGAACTTGACGCCTCGCTGGCCGGTCATCCCGTCCTCAGTCTCACCTACGAAGACGACATTGCCAAAAATCCTAAAGATGCCTACGAGCGCTGCTGCCAGTTTATAGGGATAGAGCCCGCAGAAGTAGACGTGGCCATCCGCCGCACGAATCCGTTTGCCCTGGCCGACCTAATTGAAAACTTTGCCGAAGTAGAGCGCCTCCTGGCCCCAACGCCCTACGACTGGATGGTGTACGGGTAGATTTTTCTAGAAATTTTCTAGAAAGCGCTTAACCTTCGGTAGAGCTTGCTTGATGAGCCCGCCGCTGATCCAGCCACTGCTGCAGGATGATCGCAGCGGCCTTGCGGTCGATGAGCCCCTTGTTGCGGGAGGGCGATCGCCCCTCATCGAGGAGAAACTGCTCAGCCTGAAACGAGGTCAGCCGCTCATCCATATATTCCACCGGCAGTTGGAGAGCATCGCCCAAACGCTGGGCAAACTTCTGCACCTGGCGGGCCTGAAAGCCAATTTCCCCCTTCATGGTGTAGGGCAGTCCAACAATCAGCGCCTCCGCCCGGCGTTCGTTTACCAGCTCTCGCAGCCGGGCAACGTCCTGCTCAAACGATCGCCGCTCAATCGTAGTAATACCGGTGGCGATGAGCCCGGTGCCGTCACAGCCCGCCACCCCAATCCGCCTGCGCCCCACATCTAGCCCCAGTACCGAAACCATCTGTGCCGACCCCCCGGTATTTGCTCTAGTGCTGCGACGAGTTTTTAGGGTGTGGCCCCAGCGGATTCTGTCTTTGGGGCGATCGCCTGGAGTTGATGGTCGGCGATTGGGTCGGCGACGACCAATAGGTGGAGCAATTTTCCGCTTCCTCGGGCGTTGGTGCAGGGCGCGGGGGCGTCTTGCTCTGGGACCCCTTCATCAGCGAGATTCTACCGGGCACGGGCTTGCGGCTGGGCTGTAGCCCCTGGAGCACTTCAGAGAGCTGCAGACTTTCGAGGGAAACCGACTTCGTTTCCCGCACCTTATGCCAGACCGAACGCGACATCATGAGGGTGTGCTGCACCCGCGCGGCACCGATACGCTCCAGATAGTTTTCTCGCTCTGGCTGGTAGTCGGACGATGCCAGCAGCAGCGATTGGGATGGGTAGGCTTGGGCGATTGTGGCCATTTGGGAGAGGAGTTCGGGATAGAGCCAGGTGTAGGCCGGATGCACGGTTAGCTGAGCGGAGTGGGGCGAACTGCCGTTTTGACAAATCTCCAGGCGAAAATGCCCAATAGCCGCCTTTCGCTGGGGCTCAAATACATAGCCGCCTACGACGTCCTGACGGTGGATCAGGCGATTGATTGCATCGACGGTCGATCGGGTCAGACTTGATTTGAAGTCAAGCACATGCCGGTCAAACACCTGCCGCACCAGCGGCGGCATCGAAACCGTGTCTAGCTGGTGCAGGAGCGCGGCATCGGCACTGCTCACCGGACGTAGGTTGGGCAGGGAGACATCCTGCTGCGCTAGCGCATCGAGGAGCTCGGGCGAGAGAGACCAGTAGGTCATCTGGGCCAGCGACTGAAATCCGTGCTTGCGGTAGAGCCCCAACCCGGCGGCATCATTGACATCCACCTCCACCAGCCAGGTACGGGCTTTCCAGATGGTGTCGAGACAAAAGCGCAGCAGCTGAGAGGCAACGTCGGTGGAAAGCGGCGTGGCGGCCCCGTTGGCAGCGTTGCGATCGCCCAAACCCAGTTCGGTGTCTGTTCCGTCCTGCTTGTCTCCTGGGGTACAGCACCCGTTGGTAGCGCGATCGGCAGCAGAGGTGACGGCGTGGGCGGCAATCCGGTCAATGCGCCAGGTACTGCCGGTACGATTGAAGGGCGTTACCTGAATCAGCCCCTTTAGGGCATTCTCATGCTCGGCTACATAGGCTGAGAAGAAGTGCTGTAGGGGATTGGGAAATAGGCTCAGCAGCTTCAGCGGACCATACCACCGCCTCACCTGATCAAGCTGCTGGGCCAGTTCGTGGCTGCTGCCATGGTTTTTTGTGACGAACCCACCCGGCAGGTCGCTCACCAGACGCTCGACGGCCCCTAGATCCCGATACTGAAATGGGCGAATCGTCACGTTTGCTGTCTGGGAGAGGGTAGAAGGTGTGGACATAAGCAATCCGAGTAGGTGTCCGTGAGGCCGAGAGGCTCACCTACTACCACTTTAACGGAGGGTGAGAGGAAAGATCAGCGACGACTGCGGCCAGCCAACCGACAATCGGCGTTGAGACTGGAGGAGCCACCAGGGTTTTGTGCCAGCAGGAGCCAATATTAAGTCAGCAGGCTAGCCTAAAGGGCTTTACTATTGTATCAAATCACTTCAGGCTGGTTGAATGTTGACTGGCTTTGAGCTTAAAACTGTCAGAGGATGCAAGTTCGACACTTCTTTTATATTTCTTAAGGTTTCTACAGCTCGGCTAGATTGGTTGGTTGCTCTGATTGGGCAGCAGGAGACTTAAAAATTTGTAAGAATTATTTTTAATTTGTAAACTAAGCTAGAGCTAATCCGTCAATGCATGTTTTTCAACACCTCCCTGGGGAATCTGTAATGAAGCAGCTAGTAATCGTGGAGCGAGTTTGTTTAATTGGCCATCTAGTGTCAATGGCCTTTGGGTTGGCCGGCTTGCTGTTGGTCGTGCCCCATCCTGAATTTCTCAATTGGGTTCCGGCGGGACAGACCCTTTTTAGCTGGAGCATGGCGGGCGGCGGGGTCGCCTACATCGTGCTGGGGGCGATCGCCGTTGCCATTTACGCCTACCGCACCCTAGGGCTAGCGGCTTGCCTAACCTTTCTCGTTGCATCCGTCGCCATCTCCCTTAGTAGCGAGCTGCTGGGCACTGGCACTGGCTTTCCGTTTGGCGACTACAGCTATCTCAGCGGTCTGGGCTATAAGATTGCTGGTCGAGTCCCGTTCACCATCCCCCTGTCCTGGTTTTATCTAGGGCTATCCTCCTATCTGCTGGCCCGCTCCGGCCTAGCTCCCCGGTCCGAGTTTTCTGCGACCGAACCGTCACGTCGCTGGGCCTGGCTGCGCCAACTGGGGGCGATCGCCCTGGGTTCCCTCCTGCTCACCTCCTGGGATTTCGTGCTCGATCCGGCCATGAGCCAAACGGCGCTGCCCTTTTGGTACTGGCACGAGCCGGGGGCCTTCTTTGGAATGCCCTACCAAAACTTTGCTGGCTGGCTGGCCACAGGGGCTCTCTTCATGGGCGTGGCAGCGCTACTTTGGCGGCGGCGACCGTTGGGCATGCGCCAGGCTGAGGTCACTCTGCCCCTAGTGGTTTATCTGGGTAATTTCAGCTTCGCCATGGTGATGAGCCTGGCCGCCGGGTACTGGGTTCCGATTCTGTTGGGTCTTATCCTCGGCGTGATTCCCGCCGTTCTATGCTGGCAGCAGTCTCGGCAGAATACGGCCAGCTTCGCTCCAGAGCTGCAGGACGGTGATCTGAAATCTGCCACCACTAACGTTGCCCGCGCTCCGTTTGGTGTCCCTGGCGAATAAGGCACACCACAGAGAGGATGCAGCTGACGATGGCGCTGGATGTGAGTGGAGTAGAGGTAGGCGTTGCGGCGATCGCCCTGATTTTGCTGGTTGGTCAGCTTCCGGCGATCGCCCTGCTGTTTTCCCGTCTGCTTCAGGGGCCGGGCCGACTGGCTCCGCTTCAACCCCAGCCCCCCCATCCTGATTTAGTTGGAGCGGTCAGCGTCGTAGTACCTACCCTGAATGAAGCCGAGCGCATTTCCCCCTGCCTGGCGGGGCTCACTCGCCAGAGCTACGAGGTGCGAGAAGTGATCGTTGTGGATAGCCGCTCTGAAGATAATACGGTCGATCTGGTGAAGGCGGCCCAGCAGCGCGATCCCAGGTTTCGCGTCATTACCGACGACCCCCTACCAGCGGGCTGGGTGGGTCGCCCCTGGGCGCTACACACGGGTTTTCTCAACAGTTCTGAGGGCAGCGAGTGGGTTTTGGGCGTAGATGCCGACACTCAGCCCCAACCCGGCCTGGTCGCCAGCCTGGTGCAGGCGGCTCAGCGCTACGGCTATGACCTGGTTTCCCTCTCTCCCCAATTTATTCTTAAGGATCTGGGAGAATGGTGGCTCCAGCCCGCTCTGCTAATGACTCTCATCTACCGCTTTGGCCCGGCTGGTGGCAATGCGTCCGGTTCAATGCGGGTGATGGCCAATGGTCAGTGCTTCTTGTCGCGGCGCGCTCTCCTGCAAGCGATGAATGGCTACACCGTGGCCCGCCGCTCTTTCTGCGATGACGTGACGCTGGCGCGGGCCGCGGCGGATCGAGGAGCCAGAGTAGGTTTCCTAGACGGAGCCAAATTGCTGAAGGTGCGCATGTATGAAGGGGCGGCGGAAACCTGGCGAGAGTGGGGGCGATCGCTCGATCTCAAAGATGCCGCGTCCCCGGCTCAGACCTGGGGCGATGGCCTGTTCCTCGCCGCGATACAGGGGCTACCGATGATCGCCTGCCTGGGCCTGGGCACTGCCCTCCTGCTGGATATCAGCGCACCGACTATCTGGCTCGCCTGGGGGCTGAACCTGTTTCTACTGCTGGTGCGGTTTGCCCTGCTGGTGGCGATCGCCCCTTCCTATGATTTCTCCCAAGCCAGTTTCGGAAAAAGCTGGACGTTCTGGCTGTCGCCCCTGGCCGACCCCTTGGCGGTGCTGCGCATTCTGCTGTCGGCAGCTCGGACACCAACGAAATGGCGATCGCGCAGCTATGAGTCTTTCTCTTAACGCTTCACGGCCCAAAAGCAAATAAAAAAGAGGAGGCCAGCGACCCCCTCCAGTGCATTCATTCACCTGTGTATTTACACTAACGGTCTGGTTTGTCGCTGCCGTGACGCTGCTGTGACGGCTAGGTGACAGCTTTGCGACTAATCCTTGCGAATTTCCTTGGCCATGTTGCGGAACATGTCCATGCTGGTATCGGTCTTGCGGCGCTGGACCACCGGATCGAAGTCGAACTTCTTCTCGGCGGGCTTTGGCTCAGAGGCGGGGGCGGAGAAGTCCATCGACTGGGGCGCGGGAGCTGCGGGCGTTTTTCCGGAAGCATCCAAGTCGCTCATCGCTGAAACGTCGCGGATACGCGGATCGCCCTTGGGGAAGGTCCGCTTCACCTGCTTGGCCGTGCGCATGTAGTCAATGTCGCCAAAGGTCTTGGCATCGTCGGGCGTCAGAAAGTAAGCCCCCTGCTTCTTGGGCTGAGCCTCTTCGTCAAACTGCTCCGCTTTTTTGCGGGTGCCAAATAGTCCTCGAATAAATCCTGTCATGGGTTTGGGATTGTGCTCAATGAATTGTCGTGAAGTTCTATCAAGGCACGTCCGAAAAGTTTTCCTTAGGACGTGCTTAACTTATCTTAATCATAAGCGATGATTGTCCGGTAGAACAGGACGCGGCTATCCCCGACTTCAGCGAAGCAAGTCGGGGCAGAATAGCGGGCAGATGAGCGGGTTCAATACCCGCTCATCTGCCAAACGCTAATAAAATTCAGATAGGCTACCGTAAGCATTGGTACTCGTGATACATATGATTTGGCGCACTGTCGCAGGTTCATGACCGATTCTTCTACCCCGTCTACGCCCGCACCCGATTCCCATCCCCTGCCCGACATTCCCGAACGGCTGATCAAGCACACCGTTCGCTACGCCGACTACCGCGCGGTGAATCGGGACCACCTCACCCCCATGTTTCGCCAGTACGTGGCGGTGAAAGACCAGTACCCCAATGCCATTGTGCTGTATCGCATCGGGGATTTCTTTGAGACGTTTTTTCAGGATGCCATCACCGTTGCCCGAGAGCTGGAGCTGGTGCTCACCAGCAAGGAGGCGGGTAAGGAAATCGGGCGGGTGCCCCTGGCGGGAATTCCTCACCACTCGGTGGAGCGCTACTGTGCCCAACTGGTGGAGAAGGGGTACGCGATCGCCATCTGCGACCAAATCGAAGAAGCCTCAAAGGCCCAGGGGCCGCTGGTGCAGCGGGACATCACCCGCGTGATCACGCCGGGGACAGTGCTGGAAGAGGGCATGCTGGACGCCCGCCGCAACAACTTCCTGGCGGCGGTGGTGCTGGCGGGCACCCACTGGGGGCTGGCCTACGCCGACATTTCCACCGGAGAATTTCTGGCTACCCAGGCAGCAGAGCCGGAGCAGCTCACCCAGGAACTGCTCCGGCTCCAGCCCTCGGAGGTGCTGGTGCCCACCAATGCTCCCGACCTGGGGGGGCTGCTGCGCCCCGGCGAAAAGTCCGACCACCTGCCCGACTGCCTGCCCCTCAGCTTTTGCTACACCCTGCGGCCCCAGCTGCCCTTCACCCATCCGGAGGCCCGTCAGCGGCTGCTGGAGCGGTTTCGGCTGCGGTCGCTGGAAGGACTGGGCTGCGAAAACCTGCCCCTGGCGGTGCGGGCAGCGGGCGGATTGCTGCAATACCTGGAAGACACCCAGAAGGATGCCCCCATCCTGCTCCATCCCGTCACCACTTATGCCCTGACGGACTACCTGGTGATCGACCCCCAGACCCGGCGCAACCTGGAGCTGACCCAGACGGCGCGGGACGGCACCTTCCACGGCTCCCTGCTGTGGGCGCTCGATCGGACAGTGACGGCCATGGGGGGGCGGGCGCTGCGGCGCTGGCTGCTGCAGCCTTTGCTAGATGAGCGGGCCATTGGCGATCGCCAGACCACCATCCATGAACTGATTACCGCTGGATCGCTGCGCCAGGCCCTTCAACAGCTCCTGCGGCAGATTTACGACCTGGAGCGGCTCACAGGCCGGGTGGGGTCGGGCACCGCCAACGCCCGTGACCTGATGGCCCTGGCCGACTCTTTTATTAAGCTGCCGGATCTGGCCCATTTGCTGGGCACCGCCACCTCCCCCTACCTGACGGCCCTGCAAACCGTGCCGCCCCACTTGGAGCGGTTGGGCAGTCATATCCAGTCCTATCTGGTGGAAAATCCGCCCCTCACCCTCACCGATGGCGACCTGATTCGAGACGGCGTTCACGCCGAGCTGGACGCCATGCGCCAGCAGATTGCCGCCGACCAGCAGTGGATTGCCAACCTGGAGGCGACGGAGCGCGATCGCACCGGCATCGGCAACCTGCGGGTCAAGTTCAACAAGGTCTTCGGCTACTACATCAGCGTCTCCAAAGCCAAGCTCAACCAGGTGCCAGAAGACTACGAGCGCAAGCAAACCCTGACCAATGAGGAGCGCTTCATCACCCACGAGCTGAAGGAGCGGGAGTCGCGGGTGCTGAGCGCCAAAGAGCGGATTAACCAGCAGGAATACGAGATTTTTGTGGAGTTGCGGCAGCAGGTGGGGGAGCACGCCGAGGAGATCCGCCGGGTGGCCCAGGCGATCGCCGCTGTCGACGTGCTGGCGGGATTGGCCGAGCTGGCGGTGTACCAGGGCTACTGCTGCCCAGAGATTGTCCCCAAACGGGCCATTCATATTACGGACGGTCGCCATCCGGTGGTGGAGCAATCCCTGCCGTCGGGCTTTTTTGTCCCCAACTCTACCCAGATGGGCCAGTCCACCGCTACCTCCCCTGACCTGATCGTCCTCACCGGACCCAACGCCAGCGGCAAAAGCTGCTACCTGCGCCAGGTGGGGCTGATCCAGCTAATGGCCCAGATGGGTAGCTTTGTGCCCGCCCAGGCGGCGCGATTATCGATTTGCGATCGCATCTTCACCCGCGTCGGAGCGGTGGACGACCTGGCCACCGGACAGTCCACTTTCATGGTGGAGATGAATGAAACCGCCAACATTCTCAACCACGCGACCGAGCGGTCACTGGTGCTGCTGGATGAAATTGGCCGGGGCACCGCCACCTTTGATGGCCTGTCCATTGCCTGGGCCGTGGCTGAATACCTGGCCCGTGATATCCAGGCCCGCACCATCTTTGCCACCCACTACCATGAACTGAACGAACTGGCCTCCCTGCTGCCCAACGTGGCCAACTATCAAGTCGTGGTGAAAGAAATGCCAGATCAGATTATCTTTCTCCACCAGGTGCGCCCCGGCGGGGCCGATCGCTCCTACGGCATCGAAGCCGGACGCCTGGCGGGCTTACCCGCTCCAGTCATCGACCGGGCCAGGGAAGTGATGGCCCAAATCGAGCAGCATTCCTTCATTGCCGTAGGTCTGCGGGGCGGGCCACCCCCCACCGCCAGCGAAGCCAAACCCCGCCGCCGTCCCCGTGTTTCCGAGGAAAGTACGTCCGGGCAACTGGATATCTTTGGCGTGGGCTAAAAGGCGATCGCCCCCCTTACACCAGTCCCCCATCTGCGCTCATCTGCGCCATCTGCGGATACATTGCACCTTATTTTCCCTGAATCGAGTAAGAACAGTTCTAGAAACCACCTGATATTCGTCAAGCTTGCCGGAGGAGAACCATGCAGCCATTTCGAGTGGGAGTCGCGGGGCCAGTGGGGTCAGGAAAAACTGCCCTGGTACATGCCCTCTGTCAGGCTCTGCGCGATCGCCTCAGTCTCGCAGTAGTCACCAACGATATCTACACCCAGGAGGACGCCCAGTTTTTGGTGCGTAACCAGGTGCTGACGGGCGATCGCATCATTGGCGTAGAAACCGGCGGCTGCCCCCACACCGCCATTCGGGAAGACGCCTCCATCAACCTGGTGGCCATTGAGCAATTGGAGTCCAAATTTGCCGACCTGGATCTGGTGCTGGTCGAAAGCGGCGGCGATAACCTGGCCGCCACCTTCAGCCCGGAACTGGTGGATCTCACGATTTATGTGATTGACGTGGCCGCTGGGGACAAAATTCCCCGCAAGGGCGGGCCGGGGATCACTCGATCGGACCTGCTGGTGATCAATAAAATAGACCTGGCACCCATGGTGGGGGCAGATCTGGAGGTGATGGCGCGGGATGCCAGAAAGATGCGGGGCGATCGCCCGTTTGTCTTCACCAACCTCAAGCAGCAGGACGGCCTTCCGCAGATTATTGACTTCATCGCGCTGCACAGCGGCACCAAAGCTGCCCCTAGCTGACGATCAATAAAAAATACCTTCTTGGGAGTGTGTGCCCCTGGCAGGGGCGCACACCCACACGCGATGTAATTAATTGTACTTGAGCACTTAGTTTCATTGGATTTC
This sequence comes from Elainellaceae cyanobacterium, assembly GCA_050331615.1. Lineage (GTDB taxonomy): Bacteria > Cyanobacteriota > Cyanobacteriia > CAKZMO01 > CAKZMO01 > JAYKGU01. Next base: position 5,842 of record JBHJGR010000172.1, on the reverse strand, counting down.
TTTATTTTCTTTATTCATTCTTTCGATTCTTGCCAATTTCCAAACATTTGTGTATACCAAGCTACAAAAAGCCGACTGGAATTCGCATTTACTTATAGTAATAAATTTGCACAGCGTATTTGCCAATCGTAGGTTTGGCTTGCCAAGGTTGCGGTGTGTTGAGCATGGTTCTATAGTCCTTACTGATTTCAGAGGTATCTGCGATACCTTTTACGTTTTCGGCTTTGTAAGCTGTATGGAACTTTGACAACTGTATCCATTGCTGCTCTCCAGGGCCGGGCGTAATCGTCTCTGTGGATGACTTGAACCTGGGGCACCGCTGGGCTGTAGCACTGTTGGTTGTTGCTTAAGTTGAAAGAGGCACGAAAAGAGTGACGAAGTCTTATCCGTCTAACAACGTTTTTGGTAGTCTGAGCCGTCGTAAGTTCATCCAGTACGGCTCCCTTGCCGTCGGTACGGGAATCCTGGCAGCCTGCTCCGGCGGGACCGACACGGCTTCCACTGCGGGCTCCGAAGATCTGGGTGAAAACCCCATTAAGGTTGGGGTGATGTACTCCACCACAGGAACGATCGCCATCGTAGAAAAGTCTCTCCAGGATGCTACCTTCCTGGCGATTGACCAGATCAACAACGGCACCGGCCCCTGGGAAGCCAACGGAGCCGGGATTGCGGGCCGCAAGATTGAGAAAGTCGTGGTCAACCCCGACTCCAACTGGGACCTCTACAACCAGATGTCCAAGCGGCTCATCGACGAAGACCAGGTGGTCTGCGTTTTGGGATGCTATACCTCCGCCAGCCGCAAGTCGGTGCTGCCGGTGTTTGAAGAGAAAGACTCTCTGCTCTACTACCCGGTCTACTACGAGGGCAACGAGTGCAGCTCTAACGTTATCTACACCGGGGCTGCTCCCAACCAGCAAATTACCGACTCCGTCCCCTACGCCTTCGAAAACTTTGGTCCTAAGGGCTTCTTCATCGGCTCTGACTATATCTACCCCAAAGAGAGCAACCGGATTGCCCGGGCCGAGCTAGAGAATCTAGGCGGTGAAGTGGTAGGCGACGAGTACGCCGCCCTGGGGACCACCGAGTTCATCACCATCATCAACAAGATCAAGGCTGCCAAGCCCGACTTTGTCCTGAGTAATCTGGTAGGCGACAGTATCCCCGCCTTCTATCGCCAGTATAAAGACGCTGGTATCACCGCCGCCGATATTCCCATCCTGGCCTACCCCACCACCGAGGAAGAGATCCTCGCCATGGGGTCTGAGTACGCCGAAGGCCACTACACCAGCTTCAACTACTTCCAAACCGTCGATACGCCAGAAAACCAAGCCTTTGTTGAGCAGTTTAAGGCTATGTTCGGCGATGACCGGGTCACCAACGGGGTGATGGAAGCCGCCTACCTGCAAACCTTCATCATGGCCCAGGCGATGAAGCAGGTGCTGGAAGCGGGGGATGAGATCAATACTCAAACCCTGCGGGAAGCGACCCGTGGTCAGACATTCCAGGCTCCCCAGGGTTTGGTGAAAATTGACCCCGATAACTACCACACCTATCTCTACTCCCGCATCGGTCGCTGGAAGGCGGACGGTCAGGCTGAGATCGTCTTCGCCACCCCCGCCGCCGTGAAGCCCATCGCCTGGAGTCAGGCCCTGTACCCCGGACGCATCTGCACCCGTCCAGTACCCGACGATCGCAGCAACCCCATCAAGGAAACGGGTGAGGATCTGGAAGTCAAATACCTGGAGGAAACCTAAGTCAAAGCTCTCTAAGAGAACTCGATAGCTTTGCCGGAGTTCGATGACCACTGGGTGATCGAACTCCCTAGTTCCCGTTGACGTGAACCTTCCAAGAACTTCTACTATGCTAGATTCTGTCCTTTCCTTTGGCCTCTGGCAGCCCTACCTTCTGGCCCAGGAGGAGGCTGCCACCGAAACCTTCAACGTCGTGGCCCTGGCCAATCAGGCGCTTAACGGCATTGGTATCGTCGGCGTACTGCTCCTGACGGCACTGGGGTTGGCGATCACCTTTGGCGTCATGCGCATCATCAACCTGGCCCACGGCGAGTTCATCATGCTTGGAGCCTACGTTACGTTTCTGATGCAGGATCTGTTTGGCATGGACCTGCTGCTGACCATCCCCTTTGCGTTTTTAGGCACCGCCATCATCGGCGCAATTACAGAACTGACCATCATTCGCCGTCTCTACGGTCGGCCCCTGGAGACCTTGCTGGCTACCTGGGGCTTGAGTATTGTGCTGCAGGGTGTTGTTAAGCTCATCTTCACGGCCCAGTTGAAGTACGTGAAATCCCCTGCCTATCTGTCTGGCAACATCACGCTGCTTGCCGATGATGCGGGGTCACCCCTGATCGCTATTTCCTACTATCGCGTGTTTATTGTCGCTATGGCCCTGGCTCTGCTGGGCTTGACCATGTATTTGTTCTATGGCACCTCCTGGGGACGCAACGTGCGGGCAGTGACGCAAAACCGCGACATGGCTAAGTGTCTGGGGGTGAACACCCAGATGGTGGACCTGGTGACGTTTGCCTACGGCTGCGGATTGGCTGGGGTTGCAGGGGCTGTGATTTCTGCACTGAAAAGCGTTGCGCCACCTATGGGGCAGGACTACCTGGTGGATGCCTGGATGGTGGTGGTGACGGGAGGCGTTGACAAGCTCATCGGCGTCCTGGCGGGTTCAGTTCTCATCGGCGAAGCCAATGCCATCATCGCCTTTTTGCTGAACGATCCGCTGGCCCGTGTGATCGTGCTGGCAGCCATTATCGTACTGATTCGCTACCGTCCAGAAGGCTTGTTCACCGTACAAAAGCGGGCCTAGTCGGAACCTTTTGAAGCATTTGCACTGCAGTAGACATGGAGAGATTGACGATATGACAGATGCAGTTATGGGGTTTCGGCAAACGACGTTTCCGCTGAAACTGGCGCTGATTTCCGGCATTGGGCTATTGATTTTCATCATCCTGCCGTTTGTGGTGGGAGACTTTCAAATCTCCCTCATGTCCAAGCTCCTCCTCTTCGGAGCTTTGGCCGTTTCGCTAGATCTGGTGTGGGGCTTCACCGGCATCCTCAGCTTCGCCCACGGCGTATTCTTCACCCTGGGAGGCTACGCCATGGCCTACTTCCTGAAGCTGAACCTGTCGGCGGAAAACAATACCTACGGCATTACGCTGCCTGACTTCATGGTGTGGAACGGGTTGGAGACTCTGCCCTGGTTCATTGCGCCGCTGCAGTACTTTCCGGTGGCGATCGCCGCCATGGTTGGCGTCCCTGCTTTATTCGCCTTCATCATTGGCTCGTTCATCTTTCGCTCCAAGGTCAGCGGCGTCTACATCACCATCATCACCCTGGCTATTTCATCGGCCCTGACCACCTTCTTTGTCAGCCAGCAAGCCTACACGGGCGGCACCAACGGCATCACCGACATCAGCGATCTGAAATTCTTTGGCACGCCAATTCCTCTGGTGGGGCTTTACTTCATGATTCTGGCTTACGCGGTGCTGGTGCTGGCCTTTAGCTGGTGGCTCACCCAGTCGAACTTTGGCCTGATCCTGCGGTCGATTAACGAGAACGAGAAGCGCATCGCCTTTTTAGGATACGACGTGGCCCGCTTCAAAATCTTTATCTGGACCCTGTCGGCAGCGATGGCGGGCATCGCCGGGGGGCTGTTTGTGCCGCTCAACAAGTTTATTTCTCCCGTATACCTGGCGGTGGCCTTCGGCACCCAGGTGGTGATTTGGGTGGCGATCGGTGGTCGGGGGACCCTGATCGGGCCGCTGGTGGCGGCGATCCTGCTGGGGCAGGTGCAAAACGCAGCGGAGAAGGTGACCCAGGACTGGCAGCTGATTGTGGGAATTTTGCTGCTGGTGGTGGTGCTGTTCATCCCCAACGGTTTGATGAGCCTGCTGCCCAGGCAGTTTAGCCTGTCCGAGTTGTCAAAGCCATCGGGGGTGCCGCAGCCGAACCGGGTCAAGAATGCCAGCCAGTAGCGCTGGTTGGTTGAACCCGTTTTGTATTTGAATTCCATCCACTCACTGCTAACCCAATTTCTGAGCAACTAGACCAATGGACGTTGTTTTATCCGTTAAAGATCTGAACGTTGTATTCTCAGGTTTCCGTGCCCTCAAAGGGGTGAATTTGGAGGTGGGCGATCGCGAAATCGTCACCATCATTGGCCCCAACGGTGCCGGTAAAAGTACCCTGCTGGATGCGATCGTAGGCAAGTCTCCCGTCGCCTCCGGCCATGTCTACTACCACGGGCGCGATATTACTAACAAAAGCCCCTACGCGATCGCCCGCCTGGGCATTGGCCGCAAGTTCCAGAACCCCAATGTTTATAACGATCTGACCGTCTTTGAAAACATTCTGCTGGCGCTGAAGGGGTCCCACGGGATTCTGGCCTCTATTACCGCCAAACTCACCCGCGCCAAGAAAGCAAAGATTAGCGAGGTGCTGGAGCGCACCGGGTTACTGGACAAGGCGTTTGAAAAGGTTTCTTCCCTGTCCCACGGTCAGAAGCAGTGGGTGGAAATTGCCATGGTGATTGCCCAGGATCCCTCCGTTGTGCTGCTGGACGAGCCTACGGCGGGGATGACGGCAGACGAGACCCACATGACGGGAGAGATCATCAAAAGCATCTCCAAGGACCACTCTCTGGTGGTCATCGAGCACGATATGGAGTTCGTGAAGCAAATTGCCCAGCGGATCGTGGTGCTTCACCAGGGAGAAACCCTGGCTGAGGGGTCAGTGCAAGAGGTTCAAACCAATCCGAAAGTTATTGAGGTCTACTTAGGTCGTGAAAGAATCAACGTCGCTGCTTGAAATGACCAACTTGACGGCAGGTTATGGTCAAACCCCCGTCCTGTTTGATGTCACGATGACGGTAAAAAAGGGAGACATGGTCTGCCTGCTGGGACGTAACGGGGTGGGCAAAACCACGCTGCTGCGCAGCATCATTGGCCTCAATCGGGCCACCCAGGGCCAGATTATCTTTGATGCCGACGACATCACCCATGCTCCCACCTACAAGCGTGCCCGCTACGGCATTGCCTACATTCCCCAGGGTCGGGAAATCATCCCCTATCTTTCGGTGCTGGACAACCTGAAGCTGGGTTCGGTAGCCAGTAAGCGCAAGTCGACCAAAGTCCCGGATGAGATCTTTGAGTTTTTTCCCATGCTCAAGGAACACCTCAACCGCCAGGGCGGCCTGCTGAGCGGCGGGCAGCAGCAGCAGTTGGCGATCGCCCGTGGCCTCATGTACGATCCCCAAATCATGCTGCTGGACGAACCCACCGAGGGCATTCAGCCCTCAATTGTTCAGGAAATCGAGGATACCCTGCTGCGAATCAATCAGGAAAAGGGCATCACCGTGATGGTGGTAGAGCAGAAAATTGGCTTTGCCCGACGTCTGGCCCAGCGCTTTTTCATCATGGAGAAGGGCAAGATTGTTGCCAATGGCGATGCCCCTGAACTAACGGATGATTTGCTGCACAAATATTTGGCGGTTTAACCGTTGGCTTTTAGTGATAGCGTTACGCTTTCGCGTTGGGACACTCAGGAGGTGTGGGAACCCCTCAAACCCTGGTTGACTGACAAAACTTACGAACCGCTGCCCGGAAGCCCTCACCCTAGCCCTCTTCCTTCGGGAGAGGGAGCAGGAGCGCTGGTTCGGCTCCCCTCGCCCTCTGGGCTACTACATACACACATCTTGGCCCTCACCCCCTCAATCCCCCTCTCTCAAAAATGGGCGAGGGGGAGGTAAGACAAGGCTTTCCGGCTCCCCTTCTCCCGCTCTGGGAGAAGGGGTTGGGGGATGAGGGAAAAGCCCGAAC
>JBHJGR010000171.1:0-15080 GCA_050331615.1 Elainellaceae cyanobacterium | reverse complement strand
GCCCCGGCTAAATTTGCCTCCGATAAGTTTGCTGTCGTAAAATTAGCGTTCCGGCAGTTACTGTCGGTAAGATTGGCTGCTTGAAGGTTAGCTCCACACAATTTTGTACCTAAAAAGAAGGTCCCGTCTAAACTGGCTGATTCTAAATTGATCCCAGTCAGGTCAACGTCTCTAAATTTCAGATCGTCTAGCTCTGTGTTGGCAAAGTTGCGATCGCCCCCAGCATATTTTTTTAGAATATCCTCAGCTGATAGACCCATAAGCAACCCTCTGCGACTGGCTTGAATTCCCCCACAGGGAAACCGACTATTTTAATTCTAATTGAACATTTAGCCTGAATTTCAGCAGCAGCTGAATTTCAATACCGATTCAATATCAAGGGAATAATCATGGCTCAGTATACCGCACTTTCTGCAAGAAATAGATATGATTATGTGTAGCAAATAAAAGATAAATTACCTACATTAAGGTGCCGCATTTTAACAATAAATTAAACTCTTCTTAACTCTAAAGTGCGACCTTTCGAGATAGGAGTAAAGTATTCAAGCTGTGCAATATCGCAATGAGATTCATGAATTCTATTCGTCAAGAAAAGTGTGATGTGGTTTACCTTCGTATGCCTTCGTGGCGGCTCTTCTTGACTTGAATACCCATTTTCTTGAGAGGCTTTAGCTCTTGTTTGTAGGACGAATTAAGCATCTACGGCAGGGTGAGACATTCGAAACTTGTTTGTGAATCTTGTTGCTGACTTGGCTAATTTCCAAAATCTAAGGAGTCTGAACATTACAATGGCGAGTAGCACATTAGTTGGGTTTGCATCATTACCAGCAGACACATTTGCAGATGGGCCTCAATCCGGTGCAGACAACGGCAGCGTCGATGCCGTTAACCGGATTCAACCCATTTCTGCGAACGGACGCACCGGGCCGTTCGACGGGCAGCCGATTCAAGGATTCAGCGCCGTTCAATTTGCTCCTGATAGTGATGGCGAAACGTTTTGGTTTCTATCCGATAACGGGTTCGGTGGCCAGTTCAATAGTACAGATTATCTGCTCCGGCTCTATCAAGTTGATCCAAATTTCGCTGGCTCCGAAGCGGGCGACAGTACCGTAGAAGTGCAGGGGTTTGTCCAGCTCGCTGACCCCAATAATCTGATTCCGTTCGACATCGTGAATGAGGGCACAAGCGATCGCCTGCTCACGGGGGGTGATTTTGACATTGAGTCTTTCGTTATTGCGGAGAACGGCGACATTTGGGTGGGTGAAGAGTTTGGCCCCTTTCTTCTGAACTTTGATAGCACGGGTGTGCTGCTCCAGGCTCCCATCGCGACCCCCAGCTTTATCGAGCTGGATACGCTGAACGGTCAAGACCCGCTCGTGATCGCTCACCGAGGAGCTAGTGGCGATTTCCCTGAGCATACTTTGGAGGCTTATCGGGCGGCGATCGCCGCTGGAGCCGACTTCATCGAGCCTGACCTGGCCATTACCAGCGATGGTGTGCTGATTGCCCGCCACGAACCCACCCTGGCTCAGGTCGAGCTGAATGAGGATGGCACCATTGCCCTTGATGCAGACGGCAACCCCATCGTCAAGCAAGACAGCACCCTAACCACCAACATCGCTGAGCTGCCCCAGTTTGCCGATCGCCTAACGGTTAAGAACCTGGATGGAGCCCTGGTAGGCGGTTGGTTCGCTGAAGACTTCACCTTTGCCGAATTAGAGGAAAGCGTTCGAGCACGGCAACCCCGCGACTTCCGCGATCAGACCTTTAATGACTTGTTCAAAATCCCCAGCCTTGAGCAGGTCATTGAGCTGGTGCAAGAGGTGGAAGCTCAGACTGGCGTTCAGGTGGGCATCTATCCTGAGACCAAGCACCCGACCTTCTTCGATGCGCAGGATCTGTCCCTGGAAGAGCCGCTGGTACAGACCTTGCTGACGACTGGCTTTACCGATCCAGATCGCATCTTTATCCAGTCCTTTGAAGTCGCTAACCTAATTGACCTCAGCGCTCAACTGGAAGCGTCCGGGCTGGGCGATATTCCCCTCGTTCAGCTCTTCGGCGATATCGAAGGGAACTTCATCAACGCCGAGGGCGGCGGCTTTTCCGTGCCGTTCGACTTCGTCGCCAACACCTCTGCGCTCACCGTCAGGGATGCCACCGACATCGGCATCCGGTCTAGCGATCCAGACACGCCAGACGGGGGGGGCGAGGAAATTTCCGTTGACCAGGAAGACAATGGTCCGACTCAGGGACTGCTCCAGTTCAACGACATCGGAGCGCTGATTCCTGACGGCGCAACCTTGGCGAGTGCGTCCTTGAATCTATTTACTACCAGCGCCTCTGGCGGTACTGTTTCCGCCTTTCGGATGCTGCAAGATTGGGATGACAACAGCACCTGGAGCTTCTTCGGTGGCGACGGGGTCCAGCCCGATGGCGTTGAAGCAGCCACCGATCCCTCCTTCACCATCCCTCAGCCTGTGGATGGCGTCCCGCTGAGCATTGATGTCACGGAGGATGTCAATTTCTGGCTGGAGAACCCTGACCAGAACTTCGGCTGGGCCTTTGATAACGACTCTGGTGACGGTTGGGACTTCTTTACTTCAGAGTTTGAAGGAGATCCCAACTTGGTGCCTCAGCTGGTCCTGACCTTTGAAGATGCCACCGTTGTCAATCTAGAAGAGCTGCGCGGCATTTACGGTGATTTAGTCGATATTGTTGACTTCACCAGTGCGCCCACCTACACCGATTTGGCGAACCAGGAGGCGATCGACTTCATCAGCACCTATGCGGGCGGACTTGGCCCCTGGAAGAACAGCATTATCCTGCGGGAGCCGCTGGAGACCCCTGTGGATGGCAATGGCGACGGCGTTGCTGAAATCACTACGCAGAATACGGGGGAGATCTTCCCGCTGATTGATTTTGCTCACAATGCTGGCTTGCAGGTTCACCCCTACACCCTGCGGGATGAGGAGCGCTTCCTCACGCTGAACCCCGACGGCACCCCTCAAACCCCCGAGGAGGAAGTTGAACAGCTGATCGAACTGGGGGCCGATGGATTCTTTACTGACTTCCCTCGGACAGCCGACCCGGTGCGTGACAGGCTGGTTGCGGATGAAGTCCGTTCTCCCAACAACCCAGACTTCGACTTCAACACCCTGAATGGCCAGACACCGCTGGTGATTGCTCACCGGGGCGACAGCGGCAACTTCCCTGAACACACCCTGGAGGGCTACCGCTCGGCCATCCTCAAGGGGGCCGACTTTATTGAGCCGGACCTGGCAATTACCTCCGATGGGGTGCTGATCGCTCGCCATGAGCCGACCCTGGCCCAGGTTGAGCTAGACGAAAACGGGGAAATTTTGCTGGATGAGAATGGCGACCCCATCGTCAAGCAAGATAACACCCTGACGACGAACGTGCCGGATCTGCCGCAGTTTGGCGATCGCCTCACCGTCAAGGAGTTGGATGGTGCCCTCGTAGGCGGTTGGTTCGCCGAGGACTTTACCCTCGAAGAAATCAAGGAAATTCGTGCGGTTCAGTCCCTCAGCTTCCGCAACAATGATGTGATTGACGGCATTGAAACCGTTGAATTCACCAACGCCGTTGACAACAACATTATTGCTGCCACCCCCGATACGCCGGGGGGCGATGTTGACGACATCAGCGTTGACTTAGACGATGACGGTTTACCGACTCAGGGTTTGCTGAGATTTGAGGATCTGGAGATTCCTGAGGGCGCGACCTTAACAAACGCAACGCTGCAGGTCTTCACCAACAGCGCCTCTGATGGCACCATTTCTGCATTCCAGATGATTCAAGACTGGGATGACAGCAGTACCTGGAACTCCTTTGGTGGTGACGGGGTTCAAGCCGATGGTGTTGAGGCTGCTTCTACGGCATCCTTCACGATTTCCCAGCCTGCCGATGATACTCTGCTGGAGCTAGACGTGACGGCGGACGTGCAGGCATGGTTGGACAATCCCGACCAGAACCAGGGCTGGGTCTTCCTCAATGATTCTGGCGATGGCTGGGATTTCTGGTCTTCTGAGTTTGCTGGTGATCCTGCCCTGCGGCCTCAATTGTCGCTGACCTTTGATACCGGGGAAGAACCTAGAGGCGAATTTGACGACCTGTTTGAGATCCCCACCCTCGAAGAAGTGATTGAGCTGGTGCAGGAGCTGGAAGCCGAGTATGGCTTTGAAGTGGGTATCTATCCTGAAACGAAGCATCCCACCTTCTTTGATGAACAAGGTTTGTCTTTGGAAGAGCCTCTGGTTGAAACCCTGCTAGAGACTGGGTTTACCGACCCCGACCGGATCTTTATCCAGTCTTTTGAAATCGCTAACCTGCTGGACCTGCGGAATAACTTACTGCCGGAAGCGGGTCTCGATAACCTGAAGCTGGTTCAGCTCTTTGGTGACACGCAAGGCAGCTTCATCAATGCGGGGGGCGGTGGCTTCTCCGTGCCGTTTGACCTGGTGGCCAATGCGGATCTGTCTGACGCTGAAAAAGCTGAGATTTACGGTGATTTGCTGCCATTCCTCAATTTTGAGGCACCGGGCTACGATGCGTTGGCAAATGCGGACGCAATCACGGAAATCAGCAGCTACGCCGATGGCATCGGTCCCTGGAAGAACAGCATTCTCCTCCGGGAAGGATTTGCCACCTCAGAGGACCGGGATGGTAACGGCACCAACGAAACCATTCTGCAACGCCTCACCTTCGATACCACTGAAGGTATCTTCACTGGTCAAGTCGCTTACAACAGCGAACTCTTTACCGGGGAAGGAATCGAAATTGTTGATCCGCTCACCAGCCTAGAACTAGACATCGACTTCTTTGGCACACCGCTCACCGAAGAAGATGATGATCTATTCGACTTTTTCCCGCAATTGACCCTCGAAGATGGCGTCCCCGTTAATCTTGAGTATCAAATTCTAAGTGATGACCTGTTCTTCTCCGTCACGGGGGTTTCGGGTGATTTAACCGTTGAGTTTGAGCAAGGGCCGGTGGATGCTCCAACCCTGTCCGGTGAAGGTATCGTCGAGATTCCGTTTGGCATTAGCACCCAGCTCACAGGTGAGGTCTTCCCGCTGATTGACTTTGCCCATGATGCCGGTCTGCAGGTTCACCCCTACACCCTGCGGGACGAGAACGTGTTCCTCACCCTTGAACCAGACGGCACGATTCAGACCCCAGGGGACGAGGTCCGTCAGCTTATTGACCTGGGTGCCGACGGCTTCTTCACGGACTTCCCCGAGACAGGCCGGATTGTTCTGGAAGAGTTCCCCGATGCCGAGACGGAGGCGAACCTACGCGGCTCCCGTGGGTATGAGGGCATGGCCTTCAGCCCCGATCGCCAAACCTTTTACCCCATGCTGGAAGGCACCGTATTTGGCGACCCTGAGGGTTCTATCCGCATCTATGAATTTGATGTGGCTAGCAGCACCTTTGCAGGCATCGCTGGGTTGTACCAGTTGGATGACCCCAGCCATGCCATTGGCGACTTTACCCCAATCAATGACAGCGAGTTCCTGGTGATTGAGCGGGATGGCCGTCAAGGGGCAGATGCGGCCTTCAAGAAGATCTTCAAGGTTGACCTATCAGCAATTGATAGCGAGGGCTTTGTTGAGAAGGAAGAAATCGTGGACTTGCTGAACATTGATGATCCGAACGATCTCAATGGCGATGGCGAAACCACCTTCAACTTCCCCTTCGTCACGATCGAGGACGTTCTGGTGCTGGATGAAAATACTATCCTGGTAGCCAACGACAACAACTATCCCTTCTCGATCGGTCGGGATTTCTCGGGCGTCGAAATCGATAACAATGAAATCATCACGATTGAGTTGGCGGAGTCCCTGAATCTAGACCCCAGTCTCGGCGTTGCTGGCCTTGATTCTGGCATGGAGATGCTCGGTATAGAAACGATCGACTTTGAGGGAGAAGAGTTAGTCGCGGGAACGGTTATCACAGACCAGCTAGAAGGGGTCACGATTTCTACGGATACTGAATTTGGAGCCATGATCTTCGATACCAGTAATCCAACTGGAGGCGACGCTGACCTAGCATCCGATACCCTGGGAAATGTGATGATTATCTCTGAAGATGGGGATTCTTCCGATGCAGATGATCATGCCAAGGGTGGGGCCATTACCCTGGAATGGGATGATTTGGTCGGTGTTATGAGCGTTGGCTTGCTGGACATTGATGCCCCTGAAACTGGCGGCACGATTACCCTCTTTGGCGAAGATGATGGCGTCCTGGAAATGCTTGAAATTCCGTCTCTCGGGGAGAATAGTGCCCAGACAATCGACATCAATACGATGAGCGTAGCGTCCATGACCATTGACCTTGCTGGCAGTGGGGCGATCGCCCAGATCGATTACATGGAAATGCCGATTGCCTAAGCTTAAATCCGATACAGCCGCCTATGTTTTTCAGGATTTGGCGCTAAGCAATACGAAATATGGCCCTAGAGGCTAAGGTTTGAGTGTGGAACCCCCGCGTCGCGAGGGTTCCACACCTACTGAATGTCCTAACGCGAAAGCGTAACGCCATATCCTTAGCAAAGCTTCTCGCTTTGATGGCAGCGAATTAGATAGACCAAGTCATGGCTGGGGAACCCTGAACGTGGAGCCAGTCACAACCACACCTCAGGTCGGACCCATGCTGCTATTTTTTATTCATGGCGTGGCAACTCGCCAAACAGAGTATGCCAAGGAATTAGAGCGATCGCTCAAAGATGAACTAACTGACCGTGGCTTACCGGCTCCAGTCTGCTATCCAAGCTTTTGGGGAGATCTTCTGGGCAATACGCGCCGACTGTGGACAATTCTGCATGAAGACCTACAGCGGGCAAGGGAAGCGAACGCTGATCGGACAGAAGATGACTTATTGCGGTACAAAGATTTTCGGGAGGGGCTATTTTCAGAGTTCGTGGGCGACTTCTTTTCCTATTTCAGCGAAGACCGCGGGCGTCAGATTCGCCAGAAACTTGCGCTGCAGCTCGAAGATTTTCTGGTCAGCAATCCAAACGACACAGAACTACACATTGTGGCTCACTCGCTGGGAACAGTAATTCTTTGGGATGTTTTGCTGTCAAGCCGTTTGGACAGTGAGCCCGAGGCTCAAAAATTAAGAAAAATGGTGCGATTGTGTGCGCCAAAATTAGACCTAGCTTCAGCAAAACTCGTCAGCATTACCACGATGGGATCACCAATCGTCTTTGCCAATCAAATGCTTGGCGTTGGTGCTGAGGAATGGCAGCGCCTGCTCACTGCTTACAGTGCCGATTGTCCTCTGCGCTGGACCAACATCATTCATCCCTCTGACATCATCGCTTACCCCATCACTGCCAGCGTGGGTGATGCCTGTGACCGCACTTTAGATGACCGCTTGGTGCTGCAAGATTGCTATGTTTGTGACGAGATCAGCTTCCTTGAAAAAACCGCTGAAACCTTTGGGCAGCCTAATTTAGGAATGGCGTTCAAAGTCGGAGAGGCCCACGTCAGCTATTTCAAGGGGCGTGAGCATAATTCAGCAACTGTCCAGGCCATCATTCACACGCTTCTAGGTAATCCTGACTTCACCACCGATCGACACTGGGCCATCGCTCAGTTGCGTCAGTGTCCCGGCATAACGCCGGATTACAATCCTGAAAATATCAAGGCCGCTGAAACACAAACTGTCTTTAAGGATGGGAGTGGTTCCGTCACCTTGTTTGCCAATCCCGCCCAAGTACACCACGTTTATGTCCTAGACGATTGCGACAAAATAGCTTTTGGTGCCTACGTTGGCTGGATCCATACCCATGCACTCAAGACAAAATTGGCTGAAATCTCTAGCCGTAGAAAGCGCTACGCTTTCGCGTTAGGACATTCAAGAAGCGTGGAACCTCCGCGACGCGGGGGTTCCACACTCAGACCTAGCCCCTAGGGATATATTACAAATCACTTCGCTTCACCCCTTGTCGGGGTGGCTCTGGATTCGGTGGCTGACTGTCCAGCTACGCGTCCAGAACCGGGGCGATCGCTAGAATTCCCGCTCCTGCACATCTTCGAGCATCTGAGGAGCAACGGCGGGATTTTCGATGACCTCACGGGGGTTCTCCGGTGTGCCTTGCTTGTAAACGATGTCCCGCGGATCAACGGTGCGCTCATCGGCATGATCTTCTACGTTGACGCCCTCTTCGGGATGGTCTAGCTCCATCATGGGCTTGTCAGACTCAGAGGTGGGATGGTCTGGGGTTTGGCGAATGGGGGTATCACTCATGGGCTTTCTCCTTTGCATCAAAGATAAAACTGGCGCTGATAAGCTGATAAGTTTTGGGACAGACCTTTTGGGGCGAGTGGCCCTTATTCCTGAGACGGGTGGGGCGATCGCCTCTTAAGCTACTCCTTGGTCACGCCTGGATCGGGGCAATTAAGATTGCTCTTCGCGGATATGGTCAATCAATTCGTCCTTATCCATTTTGCTACGACCCGAAACATTCAGCTCACGGGCCTGCTCGTACAGGTCAGACTTGGACTGCTGCTCTAGGTCATCTGGCTGAGAGGATGAACTGCTGGAGCTGTCTTGCCTACCGGAGGTCTGCTTACCCTCCTGCTGCAATGCCTCCTCAATGGCGTGTTCCAGCTCCTCCTTATCCATCTTGCTGCGCCCGGAGATATTCAGCTCGCGAGCACGTTCGTATAGGTCAGACTTACTGGTGCTGTCTGAGTCAGAATCGGCATCGGCATCGGAGTAGCCCGCTTCCCGCATGGCTCGTTTGATGGCAGGCGTCCAGTCAACGTGCTGCTGCCCTTTTTTGGAAGCCTGCTCCTTGGTGTGCTCCGCTTCCCGCTTCTCCTCGTCGCTGAGCCGTTCCCACACCGCTTTGGGCAAATAGCGCTCGGTGCGGTCGCCTTTGCGGGCGCGTTCATCACCTTCCTGGGTTTGCCAGTCCTGCTCGGACCAATCTTCAAGAGACTGGGCTGCCTCGTCCTTCTCGTCTTGTTTGTAGCCGCCGCCTCGCTTTTCGTATTCCTGCACCAGTAGCTGACTTTTGCGAGCGGACCACTGCCCTGGCTTGCCGCCCTTGTCGGATTGCTTGATCTCTTCTTTGAGCGATCGCCGCAGGTCTGGCTTGGTGTATTTCTTCTCGTAGTAGCTGTTTTGAGCCATCGGTTTGAACTGGAGTGAACTGAACAGCAAGCGGGCAGTCTACGGACCGGAGGAAGTATAGCTGGATACAGGGACTCTCGGAATCACACTTAGCGCCTGTTGATATGCCAGAGCCAAGCCTGAGCGAGTTCCTGCCCGTGAGGGTTCGTCAGAATCGTAGTGCCTACTACAACAAGGCTAGAAACCAGCCTGCCAAATCGCGTCTATCTGGGGAATGAACCCGCCTTTGCTGCTGTGATTTCTACAAACGCACGGGTGTTGGGAGGAAATAACTAACTTGCGTTCAGAGAAAAGCCTGCTTCATGAAGAAGCATTGAGTTTTGTTGGCGATCGCGGCCATGCTTACAAATTTATGTTCCGAATCTGAGACGCCCTAATTTGTGTTTGCTGACGTTTTCAGGTCGCGAAATCCGCGTAACCTAATTCTGATAAGGATTTTTAGGATTTTCTAAGCCTCAAACCGATACCTAAAATCAGAAAAATTCATCTGAATCGAGCGTAACGATTTACAAATTCTATTGAGATTTGTTAAGTTTTAGATAGTAGATACTCATCCTTAATCCACACCCGCCATGAATATGACCTCTCGCCTCTTCCGTGTATCCCTGGCTACCCTGCGCTCCAACTTGTCGGCAAACTACTGGTCCCAAGCAGCTTGGACGGTGCTTCGCGTCGTAGCCGGAACCGTGATGATTCACAACGGCCTCGATAAGCTCGCCAACATCGAGAGCTTTGCCCAGGCTTACGTTTCCGTTATTGGGCTGCCGTTCCCTATCTTCTTCAGTTACGTCGCCGCCTTCTCTGAGCTGATTGGTGCTCCCCTGCTAATTCTGGGGCTCTTCACCCGGCCCGCAGCGCTCGCGCTGTTCTCCACCATGCTGGTGGCCATGTATCACCACGTTAAAGTCGCTGGCCTCAGCATTCCCTACCTGGAGCTGTCAGCTCTGTATGCGGCTACCTTCCTGTTTTTCCTGGTGAACGGCGGTGGACTGTTTGCTGCTGACACCTGGATTGCTTCCTGGTTAGGGGCGATCGCACCTCGCGAGCAGCTAGAGGCCAGCGAAGTCGCAGCAGATGCCGCCAAAGCCGAGGCAGAAGCGGTTGTCAGCCAGCGCTAAAGCAGTTACGGCAAAAAATTCTAGGAATTTGCATAACGCCGAATAATTCACGCAGCGTCCTGTCGGGGCGAAGCACTTCGTCGATACCTTTGGGAGAAGACCCAGAGTTTCTGCGAAATGCTTCGCCCCCACGCATTTTTATCCAGCCAGCGACCTGGGAAGGATTAGGAAAAATCTCACTGTCCGCTGCCGCCGTGGAGTCGATACCCTGGGAGCGGAGTTTTCCAATAACCGCCGTCATGAGCGATCGCATCATTACCCCCCGCACCCATCCGTTCCCCTTCCTGCTGTATCTGGAGTGGGGCATGTTGGCGATCGCCATCTTCAGCCAAATTTTGCCCATCGCCCGCCGCTTTGGTCCAGAAGGATCACCCCTGGCAGTGACCGTCAGTATCGTGCTGTTTGGCCTGATGGGGCTGCGCCTGCCCACGGGTAAACCGATTTACAAAATTGGCTACACGGCAGCCCAGGTCGCCCTGGTTTTGATTGCCACTATTGCTGGCATTCAGCGGCTGCGGCTCTTTCCCCTGTTCTATTTAGTGCTGGTTTTTCGCAGTTGCCTAATCTTTCGGATGCGGGGCCGACTGGTCATCACGGGCATGACTTTTCTCCTATTTCTATCGGTGCTGATTTACCGCATTCGCCTGTTTGCGACCCAAGCTCCTCCCCAGGCCCAGGCTCGTTTCGGGCGTCAGCTCATTGGTCTGGGCATCAATTCGCTGCTGCTGTTTGGGCTGGTGCTGCTGCTGGTGCTGCTGCTGGTCAACGCCCTGCTGGCCGAGCGGGAAAGCCGCGACAAGCTGGCCCAGGCCAACACCCAGCTACGGCGCTATGCCCTGCGGGCCGAGAGTCTGGCGATGGAGCAGGAGCGCAACCGCATTGCCCGCGACATTCACGATTCCCTGGGCCATTCCCTCACAGCTCTCAACCTCCAGATTGAGGGAGCCCTTAAGCTTTGGGAGATTAATCCACCCGAATCCCGCCGGTTTCTCACCGAGGCAAAGCGGCTGGGGTCGATGGCGCTGCAGGAGGTGCGACAGTCGGTGGCGGCCATGCGAACGAATCCGCTGCAGGGCAAGTCGCTGGACGTGGCGATCGCCGAACTGCTCCAAGACTTCCAGCACACGACCCAGATTCAGCCAAGCTCTGTGATTATGCTGGATCACGCGATTCCTCCTGATCTGATGACGGCAGTCTACCGGGTGGTGCAGGAAGCCCTCACTAATATCTGTAAGTACGCCGAGGCCACCACCGTCACCCTCACCTTAAAAACGATGCCCACCGAGGCCGGACCCTCCTGTCTGGACCTCAGCATTCGCGATGACGGCAAGGGCTTTAACGTGACCCAGAACCAAACTGGATTTGGGATTCAGGGCATGCGGGAGCGGGTGCTGGCCTTTGGAGGAGAATTTGCGATCGCCAGCGCCCCCGGTCAGGGCTGTCATGTCCACGCTCGTATTCCTCTCACCGTGCATTAATTCGCCCTCATGAGTTCGCCCTTGTTAATTCGCCAGGTCGGGCAGCTTACCGGCGAGGCCGGTCATCAGGCGCAAAGCCAGCGATCGCAACAGCCGCAGGCGCGCCATCAGGTTCAACCCCAGGCGGCGGGCGGGGAGGATGGGGAACAGGGTATTGGAGAAGCTGCGATCGAGCAGGTCAGTGAACCAGAGAATAACCCAGTTTTCCAGCCGTCGCCACCGCTGGTAGCGGCCCAGTACTGCCGGAGAGCCGAGATCTTCCCCTCGTTGAGAGGCGGCCTGCAGAACCTGGGCCAGAGCCGCCGCGTCGCGAATGCCGAGATTAAGCCCCTGACCGCCCACGGGATGGCAGCAGTGGGCCGCATCGCCCATCAGAGCAATGCGGGGCTGGACATACTGCCGACTGTGCATGAGCTGGACGGGAAACAGGTAGCGATCGCCCACCAGTTCCAGCCTGCCGAGCTGGTGACCATAGCGCCGATCCAGTTCGGCGAGGAAGCCCTGAGCGTCCATCTCCAGGAACCGCTTGGCCTCGGCGTGGGGAGCGGTGAGCACGATCTGACAGCGGTTGCCGGGCAGCGGTAGGGTAGCGAAGGGACCGCTGGGCCAGAAGTGCTCGCGGGCAATGTCGCCGTGGGATCGTTCAGGGCGAATGACTGCCGTCACGCAGGACTGCCAGTACTTCCAGCCGGTGGTGGGAATGCCCAGGCGTTGACGAATGGGCGATCGCGCGCCGTCTGCCGCCACCAGCACCTGCGTCCGTAAGGTGTGGCGCTGCCCTGCTTCGACGAGAGTAACCTCGGTGTAGTCAGGCTGTGGCCGTACGTCAGTTACCTCCGCCGGGCAGCGCCAGGTTACCTGGGCCGCATCTTTCAAGGATCTTTGTAGCGCCTGCACCAGCACTCGATGCTCCGCGACGTATCCGAGTTCCTGGGTGCCGAGGTCGGCGGGCTGGAGGTCAATGACAGTGGGGTGCTCTGCGTCGGCCAGCCGGATGGTTTGAAATGTGGTGATCTGGGGCAGAATTTGAGACCACACCCCCAGCCCAGCAAAAATGCGCCCTGAGAGTAGGGTTAGGGCATAGGCCCGACTGCGCTGCAGCCCGGCTTCACGGGGCTTTGCTTCAATCAGCGCTATCCGCAGCCCCGAGGTCTTCAGAGCGCAGGCCAGGGTCAGACCAACAATCCCCCCGCCGACAATGGCAACGTCGTAATCGACCGCACTGGAGCAGTCTGGTGGGCGATCGCCCCTTGCTAACGGGCTGGGTTGGCTTGACACCGAATGGGACGGTGGGGCAGTCGGGGGAGTCGTTGCTTGATCTAGCACAATCGAAAAATTACGGCTTACGTTTCTTTACTTTTTATTCTGGCGCGATCGCTCGTTCCCATCAAGGCACGTGACGCCAGCGATCCCCAAAGAATCCTATAGAATTCGATAAAGTCAAGAGTCGGACAATCCCACCGCCCGGAGTAGACGCAATGGCAAAACATACGCAGGCTCACCTTTCCCGCACGATTGAGGCAGGGCTGCCCCCCAACATGAAGGACATGACCAAGAAGAAAATGGAATACTACATGGGGGCGAAGCTTCTAGAAGTGGGAGTCGATCCACAGACGGTCATTTACCGCTGGTCAGTGGAGCCACAGGGCAGCCGCGAAGTTTGGACCTGTAGCGCCTACTGGGGCGAGACCAAAGACAAAGTCCTTCAAGAGGAGCAAGGGGGCTAGAGCCAGCGGCGGCAGATTCCAGAAAAATCCTGAAGATCTGGAAGAATCCTGACCCTGCTGGCAACTGGCTGAAATTAGTCCTATCAGGGGGTGGGAATTCACAAACCGTTGATGCGCCTGCCGGTCAACTGCTGTAGACTGATGCTGATTGCTGGGAGCGATCGCCCGCATAATTAATCACAGCTTGTGGGAGTGTTCCCCCGCCAGGGGCGCACACCCGAAAAAAGGTAATTTTTTTAACTACTGACAGCTCTAGGAGTCACAGGTTTAGGAGTTTCTATGAAGTCGCTAATTCGTCGTGGTGCAACGCTGGTTGCGGTTGGGGGAATGGTACTGGGTACGCTGTTGGGAAGCGGGAGTCGGGCGATCGCTCTGAGTCAGGAGCAAGTCGCTCAGCAGCTCCGTCACGTGCCCGTGTTCACCATTACCGATGCAGAAGGCGCACCGCTGGTTTCAGAGGTGCCCGATCGGGAAGACCTTGCTCCCGTTGCCCGAGTATTTATCAGCCGCAGCGATGCCCTGGCATTTCTCGACGACCTGCGCAGCAATAACCCAGAGCTGGGTAATTCTGTCCAGGTGACGCCCGTCTCCCTAGCGCGAGTGTATGAAGTTGCCGTGGCTGGGCAAGATCCCGAGAACCGCCTAGAGTTTGTCTTCGTGCCCGTCGCCGCCCAGGTGGAGTCTGCTGTAAACGTGCTCCAGGAGGAGCGCCTGGAGGATGGTGGCGACCTGCTAGAGGAAGGCCAGTTCTCGGGGGTCCCGCTCTTCACGGCGCGAGTTTCCGGCGAGGGTGAAGAATCCGGTGGCTACCTCACCATCGAAGTGGGCGAGGAGCAGGTGATCCCCCTCTTCTTTACCCAGGAAGAGCTGGAGAGCCTGTTGAGCCGCATCAGCGCCTCCCAGCCCGACCTAGCCGCCACCCTCAGCCCTCACATCATCCGCCTAGAAGACCTGATCCACACCCTCGAAGCCAGCGACAACGAGGAGCTACGGCAGATTCAGCTGATCCCGCCCCAGGAATCTATTGAGTTTATTCGCGAGGCCACCAGCGACCAGCCCCAAGAATAAGAAATGAGCGAGTTACAGCCCCACAGGCTAAGACTTGGAAGTGGAACCCCCACGACGCAGGGGTTCCACACCTCTTGAAGGTCCCAACGCGAAAGCGTAGCGCCATATCTTTGCCATGATGCAGGCAGGATGCCCGCGACGGCACTAAAAATCATCTTCAACCAATCCAAAATCCAAAACCCAAAACCCAAAATCCCCTACTCCGTCTCAGGCCAACAGCTCTGGCAATGGCGACAGCGTGCCCGCCAGCAGGCGATCGCCCACGCCGTTCCACCTTTCGAGCTGGACTGGTTCCTCCAGGCCCTAAGCGATCTGGACAGGCTAGCCCTGCGCCTGGAGACGTTTCGCCATCGCCCGGTCGTATTGTTGCGGGTGTCTCTAGAGGAACTGGATCGCCGCTGGCAGCAGCGGCTAGTGGCGCGATCGCCCGTACAGTACTTAGTAGGCACGACCCCTTGGCGGCAGTTTTCCCTGAGCGTTTCCCCAGCGGTGCTGATTCCCCGACCGGAAACCGAGGCCATCAT
>JBHJGR010000170.1:0-54286 GCA_050331615.1 Elainellaceae cyanobacterium | reverse complement strand
GCTACGATCCTGAGTAATTTGGCGCTGGCGCATCAGCAACTGGGACAGTTGCGCGACGCGGAGGCGGCGGTGCAGCAGGCGCTGGCGCGGTTGGTAGGGGTGGATGGGGAGGGGCGATCGCCCGTTTTGGCGCAGGTTCTGGATGTTCAGGGGCATTTGCAGCTCTCGCGGGGACAGGCGGAAGCGGCTCTTTCCAGCTGGCAGCAGTCCGCAGACATCTATGACCACCTTGGGGATCAGGCTCTGCTGATTCGCAACCAGATCAACCAGGCCCAGGCCCTGCGCTCCCTGGGGTTATACCGCCGCGCCTCAGACCAGCTCACCCGCACCACGCAGCGTTTGCAGGATCAGCCCGACTCGCTGCTGAAGGCGAGGGGACTGCGGAGTTTGGGAAATGTGCTGCGGGTGGTGGGGGACCTGGAAACAGCCCGGCAACTGCTGGAGCAGAGTCTGGCGATCGCCCAGTCCCTTGCTGACACCGATGCGATCGCCGAAACCCTTCTAAGCCTGGGCAATATCGCCTCTGAGCAGCAGGACACGGAGGCTGCCCTGGCCTACTACGGTCAGGTGGTGGCGATCGCCCCTCCATCCATGACCCAGGTGTCAGCCCGACTGCAAATGCTCAAGCTGCAATGGGGGCAGTCCGATGGAGACGAGGTGCGTCGCCAAATCGCCGCGCTGCTCTCCCAGATTGACAGCCTGCCCCTCAGCCGTCGAGCGGTTTATGCGCGAATCGATCTGGCTCGGGCCTTCCTGAAGCCGCCGACTGCCGAGATGGCGGACGTTCCGCCGCTGGTTTCCCCAAGCCAACTGGCAGACCTGTTGGCGATCGCCGTTCAGCAGGCCCGCACCCTCCAGGACCCACGGGCTGAGGCCGATGCCCTGGGCACCCTGGGCCAGGTGTATGAGCAAAATCAGCAGTGGGCGGCGGCAGAGGATCTGACCCGGCAGGCGCTGCTGCTTTCCCAGTCGGCCAATGCGTCAGATCTGGCCTACCAGTGGCAGTGGCAGATGGGGCGGCTGCTGACCCGAGCGGAGGATCAGATGGGGGCGATCGCCGCCTACGATGCTGCCATTGCCGCCCTCCAATCCCTGCGCTATGACCTGGTGAGCGTCAATCCGGACGTGCAGTTTTCCTTCCGGGATGAGGTCGAGCCGGTTTACCGTCAGTTTGTTGAGCTGCTGCTGCGGGCTGATGGAGTCGAGCCAGGTCAGGCCAACCTGGAGAAGGCCCGTCTGGTGATTGAGTCCCTGCAAATTGCGGAGTTAAACAACTTCCTGCGGGAGGCTTGCCTAGACGGTGAGCAGGTGCTGGACGAAGTGATTGAGCAGCAGGCGCAAACGGCGGCGGTGATTTATCCCATCATCCTTCCGGAGCAGCTAGCGGTGATTCTTACTCTGCCCCAGCAGCCGCTGCAGTACTACACCACCGAGGTCGATCAGGAAACGGTGCGACAAACCCTCGACCAGCTCCGCCGGGAACTGGTCAGACCTCAGCTTTACCGCCAGGCACAGGCCACTTCCCGGCAGGTGTACGACTGGCTCATCCGTCCGGCGGCGAGGGATCTGGCCCAGGCACAGATTGATACCCTCGTGTTTGTGCTGGATGGGGAGCTGCGCAATGTGCCCATGGCGGCGCTATACGATGGCGATCGCTACCTCCTGGAAACCTATAGCCTTGCCCTGACGCCCAGCCTGCAGCTAATTACACCCAAGCCGTTGCAGGAGGTTGAGCTGAGTGTCATCGCGGCAGGCGTGAGCGAACCCCGTCCGGGATTTCCAGCGCTCCCCAATGTGCCCGGCGAGCTACAGACAATTCAGGCCAAGCTACCGGGGCAGGTGCTGCTCAACAGCGAGTTCACCAGCACAGCCCTGCAAACCCAGGTGCAGCAGCGTCCTTTCCCGGTGGTGCATCTGGCCACCCACGGCCAATTCAGCTCCCAGGCCAATGAGACCTTCATCGTCGCCTGGGATAAGCGCATCTATGTGGATGAGGTGCAGCAGGTGCTACAGGCCCGCACCGATGCCCAGGGCAATGCCATTGAGCTGCTGGTGCTGAGTGCCTGTCAAACGGCAGAGGGCGATCGCCGCGCTGTGCTGGGTCTGGCGGGGGTGGCGATTCGGGCCGGAGCCCGCAGTACGCTGGCCTCGCTGTGGAACGTGAACGATGCGTCCACGGCCCAGCTGATGAGTTTGTTTTACCAGGCCCTCCAGGAGGGGCTGCCCAAGGCCAAAGCGCTGCGCCAGGCCCAGCTACAGCTGATGGAGGACCCGACCTATTGGCGTCCGATGTACTGGTCGCCGTATGTTTTAATTGGCAACTGGCTTTGATGATGGATGGTGTTGTGGTCAGACGTGGTTTGACAGCAGTTAGTCAGGGGATTTTCTGCTACGTTCCCCAGCTCCACACTTTCCAGGAGACGGGTCCAGTTAGGGTCGCTGGGATTAGTGGCTCGAAGGTTGGCGGCGATCGCCAGCGCGTCATACCAGATCCCGTTTGCGGCGTAGAGTTCCAGCTGTTGAGCTGGCGTAGCCTGGGCTAGTTCGTTGGCAAGGGCAGGACTGGGCTCAACTTTGCGAATCCAGCCATGCACAAAGAAAGGCGGCTGCTCTGGCTGGCAGTAGACATTGAAGTACCAGTGGTAGTCGACCTCGGGCGTCAAAGGGGGGCTGGTCTCCGGTAGGGAGATTTCAACGATGCCCGATGCCTCCGTCAGGTTTACAGCGTAGGTCCACTGGTTGGCGTCATCTTCCAGGACAAACTCTGCCGTTCTAGACGCCATTGAGCCAGGAACGTAGAACCAGAAGGTGGGGCGATCGGCGGTGGTCAGCCCCCACACGGCAGCATCAAACTCATCGGTTGCCACCACTGAGGCCAGAGCCGTCAGCACCCCTTCATTTTCATTGGTAGTGATTGCCTCCTGATCCAGGCTACAGCCCCGGCTGGCGGCTTCGCTGCGCCCCCCTGGCTCTCCCAAATTGGAGGGGGGCGTCGGGGCCGAAAAGAAAGTTGGAGACGACAGCGGTGCCGGGTTGGAGAACTGGGCCAGCAGCGGCAGCGGCAGTGCGCCCCAGAGGAAAGAGCCGCTCAGAAGGAGAACCAGGTGGCGATCGCGAAATCCAAGAACCATGCTAACCTCGCAAAAGATGACGATGAACTGAACAGGTTTTCGATACTGGCGATAGGCCCACCAATACTCCCCCGGTCAAAACCAGGGCCAGCACGGCGGGCACCAGCGGCATCCAGTAGCCCTGCATGAGCAGCACGAGACAGGCCAAATACACTCCACCAATGGTGATGCCGCCGATTAAGACAATCGCTCCTACAGGAAAAGTCCGCAGGAGGGGGTGCGATCGCCCCACTACGATCAGCAATCCTCCCAGAGCTGCCCACCCCCATACCCAAAGCCCATCGGCCCAGATTGGTAGGAAGGTCAGCAAGGGACGGCCATCCTCAACGGCACTCAAAATCTGGCTCACCATCTGGGCCTGCACCACCACGCCAGGGACTTCTTCATAGGTTTGAAACCCGGAGCTGTAGGGCGTCGCCAGGTAGTCCCCCGCACTGGTGGCGGTGACGCCAATCAGGACGATTCGATCCTTCACGTCCTCAAGGCGCAGTTGCCCGGACAAAACCTCAGCCAGGGTGACGGTTGGGGCGATCGCCGTGATGGGCTGACGCGCCCGATAGTTCAACAGGATTTGATAGCCCCACGGGTCAATCGTGTGGTAGGCTCCCCGGTGATTTTGGAGCCGTTCAAACACCACCTCACCGATCTTGAGCTGGTCATCGGGGGTAAACGCTGCTGCAATCCCCTGTCCGTCTAGATAGCGAAACGCCAGCTGGGCACTCAGGGCATAGGGTGACTGGCAGGGGGAGGAAGGGTGGGGATTCATTGCCAGCAAATGTCGCCGCAGCACGTCATCCGGGTCTTTGATGATGTCGCTGAAGCCATGTCGTTCAGGGGGAACTTCCGGGGGTGCGCCAATGCCGGGATGGTCAGTTTCCCGATCCTTTACTTTACAAACGGCAAAGAGGTTGTTATTGGCCTGAATTTGGGCGATCTGTGCGGCTGAGAGGGACTCGGCTGGATAGTCGCGGTAAATGTCCAGCCCAATGATCCGGGGCTGGAGGGGCTGCAACGTTTCCAGGAGTTGGGCAAAGGCTTGATCGGACAATGACCCCCTGCGCCCCTGCTGTTCGGCAAGCTGAAAGTCATTTTCTGTAACCGCAATGATCAACAAACGGTCATCCAAAGGTTCGCTGGGGCGCGATCGCATCAGTTGATCAAAAGTTTGCAGCTCCCACCGCTGGAGCAGCCCCAGATGGCGGACACCCATAACGGCCACTGCCATCACCAGGCTGGTGAACAGAACGGTGCGAATTGAAGCGAGCAAGGGTATGCCTTGCAAAGGCTGTGGCTCAGGAATTTTGGCGATGGTAGACCTTTCCTTAACGCCATACCAATCCTGCCAGTAGGGAGGTTCCTCCGCTGGATTTTGAAAGATCACGGGTAGCCAGGTAGCGCAGGGATAGATGCTTTCCATGCCCTGTAGCCGCTCCCGCGCTTCCCGCACCGAGCGGTAGAGGGAGTGGCCGCTGGCAAAGGCGGTCAGAAAGTCCTGCAAAAACTGCTGGGCCACTTGATCGGGCACCGGCTCTCGCATGACAATGACCTGGGGAATGTGCAGGTCTGCCAGGGATTGGGCCAGACCCAGCCCGTCGCAGGAATTGAAGATGGCCAGCTGTAGCCCCTGGGCGATCGCGTACTTCAAAGCATAGCGGAGCTGTTTAATGGTCAGCGTATCCTTGCGGTTGAGCTGAAGAATGCCGGTTTCCTGACTGAAGCTATGTCCGGCAAAAAAGACCACATGCCAGGCTTGCCAGAGCTGCTGGTTGAGCACTTCGCGGGTGGGTTCCACTAGAAAGGTGAGGTCAGCTTGATCGGAGAGCTGCTCCAGACAGACGCGATCCTTGGCTACGTCAATGCCCCGGCTATTGCCTAAAATTGCCAGTACTCGGGGTTTGGAGGGTGGGGTAGAGGAAAAATGGGCGGGCGATCGCCGATAGGTGGGCACGCTCAGCGCCACTTCAGCGTAGCGGTAATCATCAAAGAACTTCCACAGGTGCCAGGGAAGGCGCTGTAGCAGGCGGTCACTGGATTCGAAGATGAAGCGAATTTCTTCGTGGGTGTCCAGATGGGTGCGCAACTGCTGTACGACAGGGCAGAAAGACTGGGCATCCAACCAGTCATTAATGGCCCGATCGAGCTGGTAGCACAGGTCGCTGAATTCTCGCTCAGAGACATTCGTGACGTCCGCAGCTTCAATTTCAATGCGGAAACACAGGTCGAGCCGCTGCTGCAAAGATAGGTAGAGGAGCTGCCACCTGCGGTAGAACTCAGGGATATGGGGGGCCGCAGGCAAAGCTGCGGTGAATTTAATGGGGTGAGGGGTCGTTCTATCCCAGATCTGAGCCGTCACCGCCGGAAAGCCGCCAGCAAAGTCTCCCGTTCCAAAGCTCAAAGCCACCACTTTGTTCATAAGCGATCCTGACAGAGCTGCACAGTTCGTCTCAAATGGCGTTTAGATTATAAACTTCTCAACAATTTTCGTGCCGCCCAGGGAAACTTCGATGTCAAACCTCTCCCCAGTTACACCTCGAAACCGCTTGAGCTGAATGTAGTTGTCGTGCTGGCGCGATCGCACATCCTGCAACACTTCCCCAGATTCAGAACACAGCCGCATCTGGAGGTCGGGCGGCAATTGGGCCATGCCAGGGCCAGGGTGGAGCTGCACTAGAATATCCAGCATTTCCTGGGCTTTATTGGCAGCATCGGTGCGGGCAGTGGGGGCGATGGCGACCAGTAGCGCCAGGGACTGATGGTCGAGCTGCAGGCCCAAATCCAGCAGCTTGGCGCGTTCTACCGTCGCATTCGAGAGGGCGTGATGGGTGCGGAAACCGTAGGCCAGTTGGGGCCGACTGGAACCCAGCAGGGACTCCAGCGATCGCCATCCCGTCTCCACTCGATCTGCCAGCCAGCGGCTCAGACAGGCCCGCCGCTCCCCCGCCTGGACGAGTTCAGTCTGTCTCTGCTGAATCTGATGCAGATGCCTGACCAGATCATCCAGCGGCTGGAGCTGGTCGAGGGGGAGCTTTTGCGTGCTCACGGTTTCAACGAAGCCCAGCAGGGTAGCGCTACGGAGATCTTCGTCAAACTGGACGGCAACGTAGCCCAGGCGATCGCCCCAAACTTCAGGGGGAAGGTACATCGAGGTCTGGTGGGGGAGCACGGGCCGACACTCCAGCTTCCCCAGGCCATCAACCTCCAAATCGGCGGTGTCCATGGCGGTGAGCAGGACGGGGTCAGCGCTCTGGCTGGTCTCCCAATCGGTGGCAATGCCCATGCACCGCAGGTAGAATCCAACGGCAGCAGTGGCCAGAACGTTCAGGTAAATCTGCTGGGCTTTCTGGCGATCGCCCTGATGGCGACAAAGGTGCTGAGCCCGCTGGTGTGCCTCCAGGCTGACGGGAGCGATAAAGACGGATGGGTCTAATGGACGATTCATCATCATAGGGGACGGGTACGGGTTGATGGTTTGTTTATGGTTTTCGGCTATACTTTTGAGCTATTCGGTCAATGAGGCATGATCTAGACAATAATCGCGCAGCTTTGCCGCAAATCGGTTCAGGCTTCGATAGTAAAAGCTGCTGGCGGTTGAGAGCTTGATATCAAATTCTTCAGAAATGTCTTCCCAGGAATGGCCTGACAGTCGCCGCTTCATAATGAGCTGAAAGGTGATATCAGGTCGCCCCACAATGCGGGTCGCACTGAAGAGATTTTCTGGGTCGGCATCAATACATTCCTCCAATAGTTCTGTGAGGGTTTTGGTCGGGGTGGGAGACGAAATGTCTAGATGTTCGACGCCATGCAGACTGATGCGCGTGATCCCCGGCTTATCCAATACCTTGGGAATGGCCTCGTTGAAGAAGCGCCGCCGGAGCAGCATATTGACCCATACGAGGACTGGCGCGGTTTCTGGTGAGTACTTGTCGATGTTTTCGCAGATGAATAGGACCAGATCCTGAACTGCTTCACTGTAGATATCGTCATACCTGCCGGGGTACTGTCCCGGCTGGGGACGACACAGGCGGCCCGAGGTGAGAATACCCGTGACCAGCTTGCGCAGGGCAATTTGTTGTTCTGGGGACCGTTTCGGATGCTGTTGAGCGGCGATCGCGTATTGCTTAAGCTGCTCATCGAGTTGATTAGAAGTCATGGGAAACCATTTAAGTTAATCCATGGGGCAGGGTGCTCTCTTTTCTGTCGGATATTTAGCTTAGATTTTCCGCAGTGCTTTACAAATGTTTATCGTTTCCCATTTGGGCATTGCCCACCCTACAGGTTTGATTCACTGGTAATTTCCAGGTCGTAGGTGCAGAAGGCGGGCTTTTGCCGTTCAATCAGCTCGCGCACCAGGGACTCGTTGATCTGCTCGGGTTGGGGCGATCGCAGCCGCACCGTGAAGTGGTAGGGTTGCCCGCCCCCCAGGATGGCTCCCTGTCCCAGAGGCGCATCGTCTAGTACCAGGCCCTGGCAGTAGCTTTCTTCAATGGCGATGTGTTTCTGCGACTCTGACAAATTCGCATCGAGGGGCAGCCCCGTGTAGAGGTGGAGATAAAGCCGCAGTCCCCAGCGGGTGCCGTGCCAGCGATACAGGGTCATGGCGTTGCGAATCAGGCGGCGCTGTCGCCCCACCTCCCAGCGGGGATCCAGGGGCCAGGCCACCCAATGGGCCAGAAACGGCAGCAGCGCCTCTGGAGCCGTCAGCGGGTCCAGGTAGGCCCACAGCACGTCCGTGGTTTGCACTGCCGGATCAAACCCCTGCTCAAAGATGCTGAGGAACCGTCCGGCGAAATCTACCTCTCGATAGAAGTTGGGCAGAAAGTTCAGATAGGCACTGTCGGGACGAACGCAGAGATCAAAGAACGGTGCATCCACCAGCTTTTCTCCTGGAGTGCTATCGTTCTCCTCCTCGACGTAAACGCTCACCTGCCCCCGATAGTTGAGCCGCAGATGGGACTCGCCGTCCAGAGCATTTTGGGCTTCAAAGAAGTCAGCAGGCGCACGAAAACCGAGCGATCGCCTCACTTTCTCCCCCGGCTCCAGCACCGCCAGCGGCTCCGGCTGCCAGTCGCACCAGTTCGTCTCTGACAGTCGCCCCTCCCTACGCGGTTCCTCCTCACAGGGATAGTCACCACGCACCTCCATCCGCCACCGCACCGGGCGATCGCCCTCATTCCACACCGTCACCAGCAGCTCCACCCGCCACCCCGGACGCAGCACCAAAGTCCGTTGACTACAGGGAAGATAAACGCTATCTCCCCCGCCTCCAGAGCCATCCTGCCGAGCCGTCGTTACATCTACGGTCAGACCCCTTGAAGTCGTTTCCGGCAACGCCGTCGAGGCGATCGCCACCACCAAAGCCGCATCCGTCATAATTCACCCAGCCAAAATCTCAACCTCGTCCAGGTCGAGAAGCGGAGTTCCCCTACGGAAAACCCCACTTCCCAAACCAATCCAAAATCCAAAATCCAAAATCTAAAATCCAAAATCACTCAACAAACGCCACCTCATGCCCCCCATCCCACCGCGCCTCCTCCCCATCGGCCCAGGAGCAAAGCAGACTATTGGGACGGGTGTGAATCGCCGGTTCGGGTAAATCCATGCGCTCCCAGCCAAAGCGGGTTTTGCGGGCCTTGAACAGCTTCACCATGCCGACATACTGCACCCCCGGAACGGCCTGACACCGGGCAATAACGTCTGAAGGATAGAGCGATCGCCCCCACTCCCAACCCTTGCCGTCCAGCCCACCGGTCAGGGGATGGATGAACTGATACAGGGTGCTGAGCAACTGCTGCCGGATGCGGGTTCGCCCTGCCCCATTGCGATACCGCTCGTCCAGCACGATCTCGGCGTAGACTTTGACCCGCACATACTCCGGCGCTGCCAATCGCACCTGAATGCCCAGCGGCTTGCGGTCGGCCAGATAGGCCAGCATACTCTCCCGCAGAGCTTCGGTGAGCTGAAACGCCGTGTCAGGATTGGTGCCGCTGGTCGGTTCGGCTGCCGCTGGGGGACGGGGCACCACCAGCAAACCAATTACCCCCGGTGTTTGATCGGCCAGTTGGGTGAGGCAGCGGACTCGACCGATGCTGGAGTGCGATCGCAATGCCGTCCGCTCAAAGTCCTCTGGGGTCACGGCAGTTTCCCGCGTGCGCAGGAGTTGAGGCACCCGCATCACGGCTTGGGAGAGAGATTCCGGATCGCTGCCGCCCTGAGCATCGTGGTGATTGATTACGCTTTTGACATAGGGAATGGCGGTTTTCAAAACCTTGAGTTTGCCCGCCTGAACGTTGCCAAAGCTGCCGCCGCCGCTGCGATAAGCCTGCATATAAATCTCCGCCCCCGGTGGTGGCACCCGGCCATACTGGCGCTCCAGTCGCTCCGGCTCCAGGTCAGAGGTGGGCAGGGCTGGCGCAGCGATCGCCCCGTTTGTCTCCTGCCGCATCGTGCGCCCCCAGGCTTGCAGCTGCTCCCGCTGCTGAATTTGCTGCTTCAGGTGCAGCGGCTCCCGCACCAAAGGTCCAAACTGCACCGTGCCCGTGATGGCGTCTAGCGTGTAGTGGGGAGCATTTGGACCAGAGTCGGCAAAGTCCGGCACTTCCTGCCAGTCTTCTACGGGCTGTCCCGGTAGATGCACCTGGATATGTTCGTGCGATCGCCGCTCCAAAACCGGTCGCCCCTGGAGTTGAAAGGTTTGCCCCGGCCTACCATCGCTCACCCCCAGCAGTTCCTCCTTAATCTGCACACACTGGCTTGCTCCCACGGTGCCCCCAATGGCTCGCACAGACAGCTCAGTGATGGCGGGGGAAAAGTTGTATGCAGACTGGGAAGCAGTCAGGTCGGTGTAAATGCAGCGAATCCAGTAGCCGCTGTAGTCGCTGAAGCTCTCTCTAGGGAAATGTTTGGGTAAATGCAGCACCACGTCAGCCCCATCTTTGACGGGGTCCAATCCGGCCTGGGCCAGTTCGTGAAAGCTAAACCCCTTAGTCTGATCGTCCTCCCGCACTCGTAGAATGGGTTGCCAAGTCTGCCCGTCCCAGGCTTCCCACTGGATGGGGGCATTGTCGGGAATGATGCCGGTGCCCGTGGCGGGTTCGCCTTTGACGTTGATGGCGATGACGTTGCCCTTCAGGTAGCTGTTCTCCTCCTCCTCCGGGGCCAGGCGGTCCCGTTCGTCTGGCACCAGGCCGTCCCGCTCTTCCAGCACCAAATAGAAACAGTTGCCCGGCTGGGACTGGCGAAATAGCTCAGTGCGGCCCATTTCTAGCCACTGGCGATCGCGCTCGTGGATAGAGTCGTGAAACCGATTATCCCGCCCCTGAAAGCTGGGCTGGGCCTCGCAGGTATCCGCGTGCAGAAAGTGCTTGATCTGGGGAATGCCAACTACCAAAGACTCATCAGTGGTAAAGATCACCGCCGCCTCCGTTTCGGTGCGGACAGTGGCTACTTCGGTGTGGTTGGGAATAATAATCGCCCCAGGCTGGGCCTGACTCAGATAAAAGGTGAGATCGGTGCGGGCAGGCGTCGGCGGCAGCAGCCGAATCCCCAGCATTTCCAGAAATACAACATAATTGCGGCGCGGCACCTGGTTGAACCGCAGCAGCATCTGATCCGTGAGCCAGGCAAAGAGTTCAATCAGGGTAATGCCGGGGTCGCCGGGGTTGTGGTTGGTCCACTCAGGGCAGTAGCGGGGAATCCGCAGAAGGCATTCCTGCACCAGGTCTTTGAAGGCGCGATCGTCCAGGTCTGACTTGGGTAATTGGGGAAGAAAATCAAAGTCCATAGCTATCTTCGGCGGTTAGCAGGTAGAAGGGATAGACCAGGCTGCGAATGTCATGACTGTCTTTGGGCTGGTAGATGATTTCGATGTCCACCTTGCCCCGCATCGGGTCCGGGTCGGTGCGGACTTCCTTGAGAATGAGGCGCGGCTCCCACATCTCCAGGGCTTCTTCGACGCATAGTCGAATGCTCAGCAAAGTCTGGATACTCAGCGGCTCAAACGCCAGGTCGGCCAGACGGGAGCCAAAGGTGGGGCGGTAAACCCGTTCCCCCAACTGGGTACGCAAAATGATCCAAATGGATTCCTCCAAATTGGGGGCACTGCTGCTGAGCTGGAGACTGCCCTGGGCATTGACTCGCAGGGGAAAGGCAACGCCCGCACCGACAAATTCGTGGGATTTCGGGTCTAAAAGATTGGACATAGCTGGGTGGCTCCGCTGGCATCAAGGATTTTATTGTCAGGGCGAAGGCCATTCGCCCCTACCGTGGTATTGGGGGTTGGCTGGGGCGATCGCCTCACTAGTTCCAAGCCCCTGTCTTTTTCCCAGTTGAAGCTGAGGGGGAGAAGGTATGGGCGGGCGATGGGTCTGTGTCTGGTTGGCCATTTTTAACAGACGAACGCAGTGGCGGAAGAGGGGGGAATGTGCCATCGGGTCTCCTTTGTGAGTCTGCGGGGAAATCTCGTGGGGAGGAATCAGGGTCAGGTGAAAGCAAATGTCTGTAGGGCGATCGCGCCCTGGGCATGCACCAGGTATATCACCGATATCAGTCAGGTAAAGTCAGGCAATCGGTCAGGTCGCAGTCAGCTGATCAGGCTGCCTGAGCTTGGGCGAGCCGTAAACTAGAAGTGTCGCTGACTTTTCCTGCCGCAATCTGTCCTATGTCTTCTGCCCACGAACTGCCAGATTCCCTGAGTGCCGCAAACCATGTTATGTTTCCTCCTGATGACCGACTTAGCGATGAACCGCCCTTGGAAACAGAACTCCATTTGCGGCAAATGATGCTGCTCATTCAGTGTTTGGAATGGTGGTGGCGCGATCGCCAGAACTTCTATGCCTGCGGCAATCTAACCATCTACTACAGCCCCCGCCAGCGGAAGTCAGAATTTTTTCGAGGGCCAGACTTTTTTGTAGTGCTGGGCACCGAGCGCAAGCCCCGCAAGAGCTGGGTCGTGTGGGAAGAGGACGGGCGCTATCCTAACCTGATTGTGGAGCTGCTGTCACCGGCAACAGCAGAAACCGACAGGGGGCTGAAGAAGCAGATTTACCAGGACATCTTTCGGACGCCCGAATATTTCTGGTTTAACCCCACCGGCCAGGAATTCAAAGGCTTTCGATTGATGGGCGGTCAATATCAAGACCTGGAGCCGAACGAGCAGGGCTGGCTGTGGAGTCAGCAATTGCACCTCTTCTTAGGGAGGCAGGATAGCCAGCTCCGATTCTTCTCGCCCGAAGGAGAGCTGATTCCCACACCGGAAGAAGCCGCTCAGCAGGAGCAGCAGCAACGAGAAGCGGCTGAAAGTCGCATGGCAGAGATGGCGGCGCAGTTGGCCCAGTATCGGGAACGGTTTGGAGAACTGCCCAGTTGAGTGCCTGAGCACAATTAACGACATTTTATGGGGGTTGCGCTCCTGCTGGGAGAGCACACTCCCAAGAGAATAATTTTGTCTAAGGCGATTTTTGGAAATGATGATACCCGATGACGTAGGGGCAAATGGCCATTTGCCCCTACCAACCGTGCAACCGAGGGTAGAATTTTCCCCAGAAGTCGCCTAACTCCTTGGCAGACTGTGTGATTTGTCATCCTCGGTATGAAAATGGCTATTTATCTAGCTAAATTTCTCAAGCCTGAGCTACTTAGCAACGGTTCACGAATCAATGTGCATAATTCCCTGTATTACGCAATCTACATACCCATAGAAGCTTATGAGGGTCGTTTCTGCTGCCCTCAGTGCAGGGTCCACTACCAAAGAGAGACAGCGAAATAAGAGGACAACTATGATGACGGCTAATGATGCGATCGCAACCATTGAATCTACCATCGCTCCTGATAAACTTTCGCTTCTGCAAAAGGAGATTTTCTGTCGAACCTGGCAGGGCGAATCCTACGTCAAGATTTCTCGCATGTTGCAGTACAACCACGGCTACGTTAAGGATGTGGGTGCGGGGCTGTGGCGATCGCTCTCGGAGATTTTGGGTGAGAAGGTCAATAAGCACAATCTACGGGATGTTCTGAGTCGTCATCAGCAGCGGCTGACAGAGCAATCAAGGGAGGCCGCACAGTTCACGGTGCGACAGGAGGTTGAAGATATTCGTCTGGAGCCGCACTCCTGGAGCGCTCCAGAGACGACCGTCCAGCAGGCGATCAGCTTGCTCCGGCAAGATCATCTACTCGGTGGTCGAGTGAGCGTTAGCACGGTTGAACTCAGGGGACTCCTGGAGGCCCAAGCCTGCCAAATAGCGGAGCTGCAAAAGCAGGTAGCAGAGCTAAAAACCAGAATTTAGCGTAGGGTCGGTCCGCAGGCAGAGCCTGGGAAACTAGAGAGACGCTTGAGAACTCATCGGAGAGTTGTTAGCACTCATCGGAGAGTCTTTAAACAACACGGAAGAGTCTTTAATACTCATCGAAGAGTTGTTGGTACTCACTGGAGAGTCTTTAAACAACACCGGAGGTTCTTTAATACTCATCGCAGAGTCTTTAAACAACACTGGAGAGTCTTTAATACTCATCGGAGAGTTGTTAGTGCTCATCAGAGAGTATTTAAACAACATCGAAGAGTTTTTAGCACTCCTAAGAGAGTGTTTGCAAACCATTGTTAAGGCGTTACGCTTTCACGTTAGGACATTCAAGAGGTGCGGCCCCCCCGCGACGCGGGGGGCCACACTCAAACCTTAGCCCGTAGGGCTTGCGGGTATCGCCGCTGACATCGGTGCTGGTTCTACAGCGAATTTCGCTGTCGTCGAAGTCTAGCTCAAAGTTGCTGAGTCTCGCGCCGTAGTTAGCGAGGTGATAAGTGAACAGGGAAAATAAGTGAGTGTCTAATCGAAGTCGCCGATTTCCAAGATTCAGACGGTGAGTGTGGAGGGCGATCGCACTATGACGCTGTTCTTTTTGCAAGATAATGTTCATCAAGGGCACGACGCAGCATCATTTTAATCACAGCCTGACGACTGATATTCCCTAGATAAGCTGATAGAGCTGATTCAGGAGGCCATTGAGCTTTGCCTGGAATTTGAGGAAGAGCAGCAAGAGCTTTTGCTTTTACCTGGTTTTATCCATCGTTAAAGTATCGACTGAAAAAATCCCGAGGCGATACTATAGGTACGCCTAGAAATTCGCCCAAAACCAGCAGATCCCGATCGCCTGTCACAATCGTATCGACATTTCCAGCAGCAGCAGTTGCCAAAACAATGACATCTTTACGATCTCGTAACTCGGGCACTGAAATTTCGACTGTCGGGTGAAGCTCTGATAGGTTTTGGGCTAGCTCCATGAGTTCCTGTGGAGTCGTACGCAAACTGCGGATCTTTGCTTGTAGCTTTTCGTACTGGAGAACCTGACTGAGTTCAGCCAAAATCGGCTCGGAAGTAATGAGTGTAATGAGGCCCGATTCTGCCAGTTGCAGGAAAGGACTCATCTGCCCACCCCAGATTAAAGCTGAAACCCATACGTTAGTGTCCAGAAGAATTTTCACTGTTAGCCTTTTCTTCGCGGATGGCGTTTACTAGCTCGCTGATCTCTTCCAGGCTCATTTCGTTGGGATCTGGCCCCTGGGCTTCTATGCGTTTGAGCAGTTCTGAGTAAGTCAGGGGTTTTTGGATTTTCTTGAACAGGATGGAGTCTTCGGTTGTCCAGATGATGTACTCGTCTCCTGGATTGAGTTTCTCCTGAACTTCAGGGGGAATTTCGAGGAGACGGTCTGGGGTAACGCTAACGATGGTGGCTTTGCGCATCGAAATTCTCCAGCGGTTGTGGGGTCGGAATTAGCTAAGGCGATTGTATCGATTCTAACCCTCAATATGAGCCGCTTTGGTTTCGATGGCTTGGATTGCGACTCGGGGCGATCGTTCGCCTGCAAAAACCGCCTGGATTCCCGGCAGATACTCGTCCATAATCATAACGGTGGTGTAGACGAGCTGCTGGATCAGGGCGAATATCCTCCCTAGCTAAAGTAATTTTAGGGGAATCATCATTGTCCTGATTCTGGTGTGGTTTCAGAAGAGCGATCG
The DNA here is from genome assembly GCA_050331615.1 of Elainellaceae cyanobacterium. Classification (GTDB taxonomy): domain Bacteria; phylum Cyanobacteriota; class Cyanobacteriia; order CAKZMO01; family CAKZMO01; genus JAYKGU01. Next base: position 39,150 of record JBHJGR010000170.1, on the reverse strand, counting down.
CCTTCCGTATCTTGACTTTGAGCAACCTCATCAATCACCTGCTTGAATTTTTCAACTCCGGTTTTGAGGGTTTGCATCAGGTTGGTAAAGGACTGCTTTACCTCTTCGGTGGATTTGACAAATTCCTGGGCGCGTTCTTTGAGTTCGGGGTCGGTGGTGGCAGCTTGGTGGCGATCGCGCAGTTTCTCAGGAAGGTTTTCGAAGTCATCGCTGACGGTGATGCCCTGGTTTTCTAAATAGCGCCGGAAAGCCTGCATTCGGTTGCGGGCGGTTTCAATCTGCTCAGGATCATCGGAGATGCTTCCTTGCAGGATGTCTTGAAAACCGTTGAAGAGGTTGCCTAAGCCTTCTTTGAGACTAGCGGAATTGTTTTGGCGTTCTTCGGGAGTGATGAGGAGGAGGGAGGCGATCGCATTCACTACCTGCTGATGTGATGTTGTGCTGCATTTTATCAAGAGGCGTCGCAATAGTTCTTACTGCTGTTGACACATCAATGCGCGACGACGAGATTCATAAGCAGTTTTAATGCTGTTGAATTTTTCGATCCCCCATCGCTCTCGAAGCTCTAGCAACTTTGGTTTGAATGAAGCTTCACCAACTTCTGCGCCCATCAAGTCAGATAGAGTTACCCAGCCTACCGCTAGGGCCTCATAAGCTCCAATCCAGTCTTGCTGAGCATTGGCAAAATCCGAAATGGCGATCGCAGCACCAACATATTGCACAGGTGCAGATGCCTGTAATGCATAGCCTCTAGCCATTTCAGCAATCACACGGGCAGAAGCAATACTACCTGTCTCCAAACAGTAAGTTGATTGAAGAAGGCATAAATCCGCTAGTGCCAAGCCATCATTCAAACTAAATGCTTGTCTCTGTGCCTTCTTGACGATCTCTTCTGCATCTTCCCAGTTTCCGAGTAATTGTAGAGCAGTTGCTTGCTCAATCTGAATGCGAACAGCAAGATCAGCATTTTCTGGTTGTTGAACTAGACTCAACGCATGCTGAAGCGACTGAATTGCATCATCTAAATTTTGAACTTGAGACAAAGCATAAGCCCGCTTTCGCAGCAATTCTGCTTGTAATCTAGGCAGCAAACCCGCTATTTCTCCATGTTTTAGCGCCTCTAAATAATAGTTGGCTGCAAGCTGCATTTTCCCTGTTGAGAAAGCTATTTCCCCCAGCTCAGCCGCTGCTGAGACAGCAATAGGTGTTCCTGCTTCTACTAACTTTAGAGCATACTCAGCACGTTTTTGGGCATTAGGAAGTTCGCCAATAAAGCGGTAAAGACTGGCTGCGAGATGGCTACATCGAGCTTCGTCAATAAACTGCTGAAGTTCGTGATGTAGTTGTGCCGCTTCATCCATTGCGACACAAGCTTCTGCAATTCTTCCTGATTCAATTAGGGTATTTGCATATTCAACCAGTGCATCTGTAATCTCTTCAGGCTTACCTTCCCGTCGGACTGAGGCTAATGTTTGAGTGGCCTGTTCTAAATTCATTTTCAAATATCCTGAACTTCTGTAACTGTCATTCCTTGATCTGTGACCTGTTGTTCGGTCTGAGCTAGAGCATCGAGGCGAGCCTGTCTGTGCTCAACTGCCCATTGTTGGAGTTGTTGCGACATCGTATCCGCCATTACCTCCTGTTCTTGAATTGAACCATCCAATTCTTCACCAGATGCTGCCGCGCTTTCTCTCTGAGTTGCAGCCTCTTGAATGTTTTGGTCATTCTGCTGTTGGATTTGAGTCGCATCTTGATTTGCGGTTTGTAATTCCTCCTGGGTTGAGGTGTTTTCATCATCAGTCGATTCCAAGTCTTGCTGATCGGATTGCAGTTCTTCTCTGCGCTCAGGTTGAGTATCTCTTTGGGTTTCCATCGACTCATCCATTTGGGTGAAGGAGTCTAGAACTTCCTGTGATTCATCACGCATTTGACCCATTGCTTCTCCTGCATCGGCTGGTAGATAGGAAGCCAAGTGAGCCATCCCAATAAAGGCACGTAGTGGAATGCGAATTGTATCCAAATCTGATGAGTGGTTGGAATAGTCTTCAATATGCCCTTGAGCTTCTTGCTGACGTTCCTGTTGTTCTTGATTTGCCTCTTGAGTCTCGCTTACTGACTCTCCATGTTGTTCATTAGCCTGAGTGCCAGTCTCTACACATTCAACAGTCTGTTGTAATGGCCCTTGGTTTGCTTCATGATCAGTTTGATGCCGCTCCATTTCTCGTTCAGCCTGTGCGATTAGCGATCGCTCAGCCTGTAACTGTCGAATTTCCTCTCGAATCGCATCAATTTCTTCTGGACTTGCTGGTGGCGGTGGATAGTTGGGATTGACTCTTTCTTCTCCTGTTTGAGGTTGAAAATCATCAGGAAATTGGGAGTGTTGTTCATCTTCATCAAGGGATGGGCTGTTCAACCCCGCTAGAGTATTTGCTGCTCCTCCATCTTGAACAAAATCGAAAGATGACAGGTTCACAAAGTCATGAAGTTCTTGATAGAAGGAATTGTCTTCCTGTCTGTCTTTCCGTCTTGCTTCTTCAGGGTTCCTGCGTCTCCAGTGTGAACTGACGAGAGTTCCATCATCTCTTCTGGAGCCGCTTACAGGTTTCCAATCAACATCGGATCTCGGATCTTCCCTGGTTCTGATCCACCGTACGAACGCTCCGATATGGCGTCCCATTCGATGCCTGTATGGAATTGATGGACGTGGCATGGGAGGCAGATCCTCGTATGTCGTAATATCTTTGGCAGGTGGTGTTGATTGAAAAACTTCAGATGTACGCGTACCTAATCTGGTATTCGTAGCACCTGAAAAAGCAGCTAATGCCCCGCCTTGCTTCTGAGCAGCTTGAGACAACTCGGAACCACTTTGCATTACTTCTCGTGGATCGGCTTCACTATGATAAGTATGGAGAGCTCTAAACAAGGTAACTAAAGGCTGAAGAATACCGGCATTAATCAAGTCTAGAGCTGTCGTCGCAATACCAATTCCGATAGAGATAGATGTAAGAGTTCCAGCTAGAGGAGCCAAAACACCTGCAGAGGCTACAGCAACTAACCACATCCCTGCCGTAATGACCCCTGCAATTCCCGCAATGACGTTGAGAACGTTAGAAATAATATCAACTATTTCGGATATTGAAGCGATACTATTGGCGAGAGTCTCGTATTTAGAACTGCCTTTTCCAAAATTTAAAACTGTTTCTGAAACCTGGTCACGGTTTTTCCACTTATCGACCAGACTGTAACCAGATATAACTCCTGCAACGATTGCGCCAATAGCAGGCAAAGGAGTAAGTTTTGCCGTTCCTGCCGTCCTTTTAACGATATTTGAAGCAGCAGCACGACCGCCACCCCCACCAGTAATACTGCCAATTCTAGTTGCAGTCGCTTTCGCTGCTCCCTGTGCAGCTTCAGTACTAGTAATCCTGCCTGCCATTCCAGAACTTGCTACCCTTCCTGAAAGCCAAGAACTGTTCAAACCTCCTTGAAAAAGACCCATTCCTACTCCGGCTGCTAGTCCTGGTACTACACCTGAACTAAAACCCTGTTCGAGTTGATTAGCTACAAAACCTCCTCTTTCGCTAGACCCAGCAGTTCCTACTTGCTCTAGTGCACTCTGCCACCGTTGATGCTCTGCTAACTCAGTATCGACTAAATCCAAATCGTCAGATGGCAAATCTTCTAAGCCTTCTGTTGGGCTGGCTTCTGCCTCATCACCTTCAGCTTCAGGAATTTGCTCAGAGCTTTGTGGTTCACGATCCGTTGATGTTTCTGCGGGTTCTTCTAGGTTCTGCGATTCGTTACTGGATTTCTCTTCCGATTCAACGTCGAACTCATCTGGTATCTCATCTGTTGCTTCGTCGAGTTCTTGTGAGGCATCAGCATTCTCTGTAATACTGCCACTTGGAATCTCTGCCTCTTCTGCGGTCTGAGCAGGTGATTCAGCAAATTCTTCTGGAGTCTCCACTTGAGAAGGCTGTTCGGCTTCTTCTGATAATTGTTCTGGAAGCGAGTTAGGTGGCTCCGATCGCATCTGCACAGAAGGTTGATTCTCTGCGCTACTACTGGTGTTATCTTCTAGTTGTGTTTCTCCCCCTTGTTGAATGGTATGAGTTAGCTCGTGTGCCGTTAGTTCATCCTGCCCAGGTGAGTGTCCTTTACCGTAGTAGATGTTGTTGCCATAGGTAAATGCTTGAGCACTCAGCTCCTTGTTCATCTGAACTGCCGTTTCGTCAGTATGCACCCGCACACCACTAAAATCATTCCCGAAGCGTGGCTCCATAAACGATCGCACATTCTCAGGTAGTGGCCTACCTCCTCCCTGCTGGCTAACTAGCTGATCTTCTACGCTGCTAATTGTTTCTTTTTCCTTACCTCCTTTGCGCTGAACTTGGGGTTGACTTGTTGACTCAACGTGCTCACTCTCCTCACCTGCCTGCGGATCAGGCATTCGCATAATTTGCGCGGCAGTGCGATCGGCCTCCTGCTCATACTTATCTCCCGGCTCTCCCACTGTCAGCTTGGTTTGAATCACCGAGAAAGTCTTCAGGGGATCAGACTCCCCATCCACCTTGCGCTGAACACCCTCAAACTTTGCCTGGATAGTGGGGCGATCGCCCTGATGAGGTTCAGCCTCACTTTCCATCGGACGCAGCGGCACCTCCGCCAGATTAAACCCCGCCCTTGCCATCGTTTCCCGCTTCGCCTGAAGATCCGGTGGGGGCGCACCCGGACTGGCAGGCGGTGGGGCGATCGGACTGGAGGCCGCCGCCGCTGCCTGGGTCGTGGACATCTCCTGCCCAAACGGACGCGCCTCCTTCTGCGACCACGCTTGCGACTGGTTCGCGGATGCTGATGTATTTTCTTGTGCCGGAACCTGGGCTTTGGAAGACATGGGAGGTTAGGGATTTTGGATTTTAGATTTTGGGTTTTGGATTGGGGGTGGGTGGGTTGGATGGTGGGGAACCCGATGGTTGAAAGATTTGTGTTGGGATGGTTGTTGGGAGATGGGGTGGTTGGTGAAGCCTGGTTGGGGGGCGATCGCGTTCCTTAGCGAAAAGTCGGAGCCAAAGTCCCCCTTAAAAAGGGGGATTTAGGGGGATCAAACCCTGCTGCTACTCGTCTAGCGCTTTAACTCCTGACGCTGTTGCCGCTGGTCACTCTTGGCGTCGGCTTTCATCTTTTCGTCTTCTTTGGCGTTTTCTTCTTTTTGTTGGGTCACCTCCTTTTGGGTTTTCTCCTCCATGCGGGCTTCTTCTTCCGTGTCTTTCTGCTGCTTGACTTCCTCTTGAATTTGCTCTCGCTGATCCCGTTCTTTTTCCTTCTTGACTTCGCGCTTTTGGGTCATCTCTTCGTCGAGCTGCTCTTTTTGGGCTTCCTGGACATCCTGGCGCTGTTCGGATTCCTGTTCTTCGGGGGTTTTCTCCGTGGCTTCTTCAACAACTTCAGGCTTGGTGGCGTCTTCAGGTAAGCTTTGCTTGAGCTGTTCTTCCTCCACGGCTTGATTGGCAGCTTTGCGCTGCATGGTGCCTTTCGGAGCCTGGAGTCCGTCAGTTTCAAGGTGTTGCTGGGCAACTTCGGATTTGGGTGGGATCGCTAGCTGTTCGGGTGGGTAAAGCGGGATGTCGGCAATGTTGGGGGTGGCACGGGCAATGCGATCCTGCTGGCCCTGGGTCAGGGGAGCCTGGGTGGTTCGTCCCGATACAGGTGCTGCTACGGGGACTGCATCGGCGTCCATCTCGTCATAGAAGGGACGCTGGGCGATGTTGGTTCGCCCCTTTTCAGGTTGGGGAATTGCTTCGTCTTTACTTGAGGTTTTTCGGCGGGCCATGGGAATCTCCGGATTTTGGATTTTGGATTTTGGATTTTGGGTTAGGGGCTGGTGAGGATGGGGGTGGTGGTGGTGATTAGGGGGGCGTTGAGTTTGATGGTGCTGGCGGCGATCGCCACTACACCGTTCGCAGTTAAATTGATGGCAGCGTTGGCGTTGATTTGGATGGTGTTGGTGCGATCGCTCAAGGTCAGGTGCTGGCCGCCTGGAGTGCGAATTTCGATTAGACCATCGCTGTCGTTGAGGTGGATCTGGTGGCCGCCTGCGGTTTCCAGGTGGATGCCGGATTGGCTTTGCCGCTGTTCCTCTTCAACGAACTGGAGCTGATGGCCGGTGCGGGTTTTGAAGGTGCGGAGGCGGACTTTGCCGGTCTGGACATTGGCTTCTACCGGATTGGGGGGCTGGTCCTGGCCGTTCCAGACGCCGCCGAGGATGTAGGGACGGTGGATGTCGCCATGTTCAAAGGCCACCAAGACTTCATCGTTAATCTCCGGCAGGCAGTCAAAGCCCCGCTGTGGGCCTGCGCCGATGGCTACCACCCTGGCCCAGTTGCTGGCGTGGTCATCCGTCAAAGTAGGAAACTTGACCTTTACCCGGCCCCAGCCTTTGGGGTCTTCGTTGTCCGTCACGACGCCCACCAGCAAGGTTTGCCCTGGCTGGAGCTGGGGGGGTGGGGCGAGGGTGGTCAGCAAGTTGCTGCTCCGCAGGCCCCGCACGCTGAACTCGGTGGTGTAAATGCGCTGGCGGTAGGAGTGGCGGGTTTCCGTGATGTAGTAGCGACCGCTGTGGGGGCCTAGATCCTGAAGCGTCACCACCCGCCCAGGACGCAGGGCTGGGTCGCCCTCACCTTTGGCATCGGCCTGGACGAACTGTCCTCCCAGTTCATCGCAGCGGGCCTGGGCGATCGCGTCTGCTTCTTTAGGATTAAACACGGGCTGATCCACCACGGTCAGGGTCGGTCGGGAGGGTTTGCCGTTGAAAGCCATGCTGCTACTGCTTCCCCTACCGTTGTCCGTCTCGGTGAGGACATCATCCCTGGCGGCAGTGGAGACGATCGCCCGCTTTTCCCCATAGTCCCAGGCCCGCACTTCCACCCCCTGCACCTGCTCCGCACTGGTGACCCGGACGCGAAAGCTGTCGATGTCCTTCAGCCATTTCAAATACAGTTCCTGATCCACCTTGGGTCTACGGAAGTGGAGCTTGCCATCCTGCACAAATAGCTCAAAGCCAATGCGGGCCGCCCGTTCCCGCAGAAACTCCAGGTTAGTCTGGTTCTCTTGAAACACGTAGTCGTGGGGAATGCCGCTTTCATCGACCGTGCCCAGGTCAAGGCCCGCTTTACCGGCAATCTTTTTCACGATGTCGCTGTCGGTGATATTTTGAAACGAGCGGTTATGCCGCCCCCGATAGAGCCGATGGGAGGCATCATAGCCCCGCACAATAATGGGAGCTTTGGTTTTCTCTGTGAAATGGGTTTCAACGGCGGTGATTTCCCCTTCAATCAACAGCCCCTGTTTGGAGGTGCTGAAATCAAAGGACTCGATAGTGCTGGAGACAAAGCCAATCTTTACCGGCTTGCCGATTTGCAGCAGGGTCTGGTGCTGCCAGGGGCGATCGCCCGACCCCGTCTGATAGTCGTTCTGAATCACCAGGGTAAAGGCGGCGGGAAAATGCAGGCTTTCTTCTACCACCACCTGTAGCAAGTCTTCCATTAAGGCGGGTGGGTTCTGCTGGCCGTCAATCTCAATAGTGGGGAGCGATCGGTAATTGGCTGCAAGCATTGGTCTTCTTGGGGGCTAACATTTCAGGGACAAATAGGCGTTACCGAATGTGGGTTACACATGGGGTGAGGGCAAATGGCCATTTGCCCTTACAGGGTTGACGATGACCGACAGCATTCAGATGGATCAAGATTGGGAATCGATTACCAAACCCGGTCTTCACAGTCGAGCTGCCAAAGTTTCTCCAACTGCTGAACCTGGCGGTGTCGCCTGACGATGCGGTGGCGGCGATGCAGCATGGCGGACAGCGCTAGCGCGATAAACAAAGTGAAAGCCAGGCACATCATCGGCAGAGGCGTTGGTTGGCTGACCACTATTGTGTGGGTTGGGCTAGCAGAACCCGGACTGTGATGGCTTTGTATTGGCAGGTTTCGTCCCATACATCCTCCAAAGTAATTGAGTCGGTTACTGTTGGCGAGTTGCAAGGCTATCTCCCACGCGATCGGGCGTGCCGTTAGGAGCCATTGAAGTATTGCGCTGGGGTTCGTCTACTTCTTTGAGGGTCAGGCTATCAATGACGGCCCGTACAGGCGTGCCATCGGGAAGAAACAGGGTGAGCTTGTAGGTCAACTGCTCCACAAAGCAGCGCTGCAAGTAGACGTGGCTGCCCCACTCAAAGCGATAGATGGGCGGTCGCTGCTCGTTCCCCACGAACTGCACTGCTTCTCGAAACGGGCTAATGTGATGGCGTACTACGTCTTTCCGCTGCTCGTAGCAGTCAAAGAGGATATTGCCAATGGTGACTTTGTAGGCTTTGACATTGGAGAAGCTGACCTTGGGCTTGCCCGTCTCCTGCACCCGTGCACCGGGGTTTTCTGAGGTTTCCACCACGCCTTCAAATACGAGCTCGGCAGGGTTGAACATGAATTCGATGTTGGTGGCTTCGCTGGAGGTTAGTTTTGCTTTGACCAGTTGTGACATAGGATTTAGATTAGATGGATGGTGTTTTATACATCAAACGTTCCGTAGGGTTGACGGGTGGGATTGCACGTTTTGCCTTCTTATACATGGGCGATCGCCCCCTTCCCCTGCCGCTCCCGCTCTACTTCAAGCCGCTGGCGAAGAAGCTGATAGATTTCCTCGTTCAAAAGATCTAGCGAATTGATAGTTGATAAATTTTGCACAGATGATGATTCAGGAATCGATGCTCGTTCCAGATATTTCAAAGAGGGTGAGCCAGGAATCGCAAACCAGGGGAGGGGATGGGTAGAGCGTCCCCAATGCTTTTCCTGTTCAAGGATTAGGCGCGATCGCACCCCTTGATAAACTTGCCGCGTCAAAAGTTCCATCGTGGCATCGTTGATTTCAATGCTTTCTGCTGGAGAAGGTTGCTGAATTTCAGGTTGAACGATTGAAGACTGCGGACTTGAGATCTGCTGAATATTTTGTTTTGGACTTTCTATTGCAGGACTTTCTATTGAATGTTCGTTGATCAACTCATTTAAGCTTGACCAGGCCACCGGAATGGCAGCTGCGGCGGGTTCTGCGGGATTGGCGGCGGGTGAGTTGGATGTGAGGGTGGTGCTGGATGGTGTTTTGGGCGCAAAGGTGGTGGGATGGGGCGTTGAAGTATCATCTCCACCTGAACCCCCGTTATCCACCTCTGAAGGAGCGGAATCCTCCAGTTGTGTCTCCTGAGTAATGCTGCGGGGAGAATCGAGCCTTTGATCCGGTGGGTTGGCTTCGTTGGTAATTACCAGTTCTGACAAGTTTGTCCAGCTATCTGGGATGGGCGTATCTCCGGGCAGTGTCAGTAAATGGATGGGTTCATTGGGATCGGGCGTGACGGGATTCGGTTTAAGCGGGTCGGAGGGTTCCGGTGGAGTCTCAGCAAAGGTATCACTTTGATCAAATTCAGTTTGATATCGCGATAGAAAAAGGTCTTTCCTTTGAATTAAAGGTTTGGTCTGCCCTAAAGGCTGGCTAGGTAGTTGATTGGCAGATTGTTTATCGATCTGTCGCTGAATTTGAGGAGAGGACGGTGCAGTCGCCTCAGGGCTTTCAGCCGGGGAAGCTTCGGTAAGAGTGGGAGAAGCGTCAGGGGCGATCGCCCCATCATCAAACGTCTCATGAGAAATCGCTGTTGGATCGGAAGTATCTAAGCTTTGAGTAACAGGTTCAAGTTGGGAATTTGGTTGCTGCTGGATTTGGGGAGCCTTGGTTGCTGCTGAAAGGGCCTTCTCAGGGGTGGGGTTTGATGGGGCGATCGCCTCTGGTTCACTCAAATCAGCAGTAGTGGTTTCGCCATTCTCAGTAAATGAAGTATCCGATTCAGGCTGAGGGGGTGAATTTGCTTGCGTCAGGCTTTCACCAGGCTTAAGCGATATCTCAGGCTGACCTGACGTGCTGGGCTGCGGCTGGACTGCGGCTGGTTCTGGGTCTGACCTTGTTTCTGCTGACCTTGCTTCTGCGGTTGGTTCCGTTGCTGCTATCGATTCAGCATCGGAAGAAGCCTCGGTGTCCGAAACGTCAGGCGTTGGAGCGGGTACTTCCTGAGCTGTAGTGGATGGCTGAGGACTTGTATCTGGCGAAAGCTGAACCGTTTTGGAGTCTGTAGACGGGGTGGAAGCATCCGGTTCTGGAATGCGCTTTGCTGGTATGGTTGGATCGGGGCGATCGCTTTCTTCCTCAACCTGCTCCCCACCAAATCCTCCTTGATCAGGGGATGCAGACGGCTCTTCTTTGAACTGTAGAGATGGTTGCGTGGTGGGTGACGATTCCGCGTCAGATGGGGGTTTTGGTAATGGTGATAAATCATCACCCTTGGCTATGCCAGTGCTGTCGTCGGAAGGTGTTTGAGGGCTGATGCTTTCATCGGTTGGAGATATTGATTCAGGGGGAGATGGGGTTGCTGGAGAAGGTGAAGCAGTATCCTCCGTAGATGGGAGCGACGGAGCTTCGGCTGGCTCCACAGGCTGGCGCTGAAGCGATGGTTTGGCGTCGGTACTTGGGGAGGTTGGTGCTTTTAAAGTCAGAGATGCCTCTGGAGATGCATCAGGCGATTCTCCGTCAGGCTCATTACCGGGATAATTCGCGTCAGGTGAGACCTTTGATTCAGGGAGATGGGGGGCGATCGCCTCCATCTGCACCAGCGGCGAATCGACCGATCCCAAAGGGGGTAGCGGCTGGAGCTGTACTTGCGGTCCCAACGCTGGGGGTGGCTGGAGGGGCTGGACGGTTTGCCCCAGCGGCCTGTGCTGTCCCAAAGGGGGCAATTCTTGCAGGGATTGATCAAGGGATGGTGATGGCATAAAACAAATGCTCTATCTTCAAGGTAGGGTGTGTTTGGCGCAAGCCCAACGCACCGTCGAGGAAAGGTTTGGTGCGTTATTCACGCACCCTACTAGCGAGCTGAGCTGCCTGCAAAGTAGCCGGATGGGTCGCGGCCCGAATTGAGGTGGATGGCTCCGCCGCCGCCCGATTTTTGGATACTCAAGCCTTCATAGGCCAGGGTCAGCTCTTCAATAGCCACGGCATTACCGTCTGCCTGTAGCGCTGGGGCTTTCCAACTAACCGGCAAAGCACCGACCAAAGTCCAGCACTGCATGGTTTCGCCAGCTTGATTGAACAGCAGGATATTGATATTGCGGCGCTGATGGGACTGGTGCAGCATCTGGCTCACCCACTCCCAGAAGGTAAAATCATTGGTGATGCCCCGCTTCAAAGTGATGTCAGTGAACTCCGTTTGTCCCAAAACAATGCGCTGCTGGTCGTTGACACCCCCTTCAAAGTAGGATTCTTTCTTAATATTCAGCCCCAATCCGGAACACTCGCTGAAGGAAGCGGTGATGTGGCTTTCCATCTCGACATAGAACCGATTAGCAAGCACATAGTTGAGTTCATCTGATACCAAACCATTCTGCGTTGTCATAGCATTCTCCTAAACTGTCCCGTGCGATCGCGCTGGTAGCGAATATCATCCAGCATGAGTTCGTAAACCTGATCCCGTAGTTGCAGCATCAATAGCGGATTTTGTAGAACGATGTCAGCTAGCCGAGCTAAGGTGGCGGCATCGATTGAGTCTTTCATGGGCGTTCACGGATTTGGCTTTCATCGTGCCAAGGATTACAGGGGAACCAGTCCAGCTTCGCGCAAGAGTCGCTGCCCCTCGTCGGTTTTCAGTATATTTGCAAACCACTGGCCGGAGCGCGATCGCCCCCCTTCTCTGGGGTAGACAACTACCAGGGGAAAGCTAAGCGAATAGGACTGGAGGGCTTCAGCGTCCGGGAAATAGCTCCCTTTGTCATTACACAGGTCCGTGCGGGGGCTGACTGGCTTTCCCCCTGACTCAGCCATGACTTGAATCTCCCGTCCCAGTTCCCCAGCCGCCAGCGGATAGACGGAACACTGCTTATAAACCTGACTGAGGAGGGCAAAGCCAAGGCCCATCACCTGATCCTGCTCAAAGTCTGCAAAGATCTGGCCAAAGGCGCGAAAAGTCGGGCTGGGTTGGGCGATCTCCACTTCCTGCAAGCGACGGAATCGGTCGATGCGGCGAAAGTCTCCCCGCAGAACTTTCTCCTCGAAGATGGCGATCGCGTCTTGCTCAACAGGTAGGTATAGCTTCACTGACCGGTCCCGCAGGCGTCGAGGTGCCCCCCAGTCCTCAATTTCGCCCGTGTAGAGCTGCCGTAGCTGATCAAAGTTAATTCGGCCATTGAGGATTTGGGGGAGGCTGGGCGATCGCCCCATGCCTTGCAGGCTAACCGCATCGCTGTAGGCCGTAATGAAGACCACAGCATCGTAGGCTACTATTTCTTGAGTTAAGCCCTTTGGGAGACTTTCCTGCTGGCGAGTTAAAACAAAGTCGGCTGCTCCGGACTGGAGTTGGGCGATCGCCGCCTCCGGTGAATCGACAAACGCCTCCTGGATGTCATAGCCGCTCAGCCGCCCGTGCCGTGCCTTCAAAACGTCAAGAAAGGTTTGATTCTGGGCAACCAGCCCCGTCTGTGTGAGCACTCGTCCCCAGGAGCCAGACGATTCGGCCACATAGGCAATTGTTCGATCCCCTGGTAAATCGACCTGCCCAAGGCAGCAGTCGGTGGGGGATAGCTCTGGGTCTGGCCCCGGAGCAGCGAGCAGACGCCAGCTCTGCCAAATTACCGTGCCCAGTAGCGCCAGAATAAAGGTGAAGACAGCCGTTCTGATAAATAGTTGCCAGGGAAAAGGCTTTGCGTCTTCCTCTTGCTCCGACTGGATATCCGAGTCGTGTTGGACTTTCTCGTCAGGCAGATTGAGCACAGCATGGTAGGCTGCCTCGGCACTCTTAAATGAGTTGCCGGATGGGTCCATCAGTTGATGAATTAATTCGGTAAGCGGTTTGTCAGGAATGGCGTCCCAGCGCTGCTGTCGCTCGGTTTTCTGCTCCTTTGAAAACTCGTAACCATCATCATTTAGCAGCAGTTGAGTCGCAACCTGACCCAAGTCTTGCAAATCTTGAGCAACGGAAGGGGGGGCGATCGCCGGATCGGGAGAACGAAAGATATCTTCCCAAAGCGCCAGGTCCGTCACGTAGATCCAGAACCTGGGGCAAGGCTGGATTTCCTCCACCTCGGGTAGCGGTATTTGATCGGCAATGAGTAAGCTGTCTAGGCTGAGATTGCCGTGGGCAATGCCCTGCTGCCACGGCCCTAGCCACCGCTGGCTGTGGAGAAACATCAAGGTCTGCAAAACCTGTTGGAGCACCTGACGAACCTGCTGGGGCGACATGGCTCCGGCATAGTTGATGTATTCTCTCAAGGTCAGGCTGTGGGGAATGGCTTTGGTGACCCAGTGAAAGCGGTTCTCCTGGGGTGGGGCGATCGCATCTAGGGGCGTTACCAACCGGAAATCTCGCCCCCCTGTGGATTGAAACCTGAGGTGATTCAACTGCTCAAAGGCTTCCCGTCTACTGGTCATTTCCTGAGGATTCAGGTCTTGCTCCGGCAGAGCGTATTCGCGAATCCAGACGGCTTGGTGGCTGGAGACATGCTGCCCTTCATACCATTGCCTGTCTGGATCAAGGACTGCCGTTCGGCAATACCGCCCCCGTCGGCCCTGAATCTTGTCCTTCTCCTGAGTTGCTTGAGACGAAGGCGAGACTTTCGGCAAGGACGGCTTGGCTCGAATTAAGGCAGACACCGAAGGGGCCGGGGAACGATTGTCGCGGGAGTCCAGGGGGCGATCGCCTATATCCTGTACCAGCTGCTCTCCTCGGAGACGCATGTAGTAGCCTGGATTTCGGGCGATCGCCCAGCCAGACCTGACCCTGCTGGCGATGGAATAGAAAACATCTCGAAGGGTAGTCACCATAGCCGTCTCTCAGCTTTCATGCGGTACTGCTTGATTGATACCGTTCACACCTTGGAACTGTTCCAGTTCGTTGATTTGCCGATAGAATTGATGCAGGTAATTGAGGTCGCAGGCAAACAGATTCTCAACCACCATCGGCGTGACTTCTTCCAGGGCTCCGAGGTGGGTAATCACCCGCGCCAGAATGAGCACCGTGGCATAGGCCGGGTTTGCCTTGACGCGGGGGTCGCGCATGGGGATGATTTCGTCTATTGCTTGAGACAGACGCATCATGCCTTTGCGGTGCAGGTTACCCTGGGCATCGGCATAGCCCTTGGGTAGGATAAATTCAAACTCAGTGGGAAACATAGGCAATTATTTCTTACGAATGAAGGACTCGACTACCATTTCCAGTTCCTCAATCTCCAGTTCAGTGCTCTGGGCACCCAGGTCGGCGGCGGTGTACCGGGTCGGCCAGGCTCCCCGAAACTCAAAGCGCGCCCGCACCTGACCGGCCTGGTCGTAGATGCTCACCGCCCCATCCCGGAGCTGCTTGGCCCAACTACCCGTTTCCACGGCGTCAAACCAGTTCCATAGGGTCATGGAATGGGTCATGCCCCGCCGCAGGATGATGTTCTCGGTTTTGGCGCTGCCGGGGATTTTGGTGTCCACCGCCCGTCCCGACTTGGCCCGCCCCCACTGTTGGGGAGTGACTTCACAGATGGCGATCGCCTCCTGCGATCGCTTAAATCCCTGGCATTCCAAAAAAGTTGCGTCAACGGTATCATTGCCGCCATCCAGCTTGAGTTCCAGATAAAAGCGATTGGCTGTCAGTAGTTCAGCAAATGCCACCATGTTGGGTCACTCCATCCTCAACAACTACATCATGCGGCGGATGCCTTCGTGCACCAGCTCCAGCGTTTCGTTGGCCATATTGCTATCCCCTGCCGAAAAGCTTGGCCCTTCATACTTGGCGGGATAGGCCCGAATAATCTCCCAACGGGCTTGCATGTTGCCCGACTGGTCATAGGCGCTGACGGAAGCCGCTTTGCGGTTGCTGTTCCAGGTTGAGGCTCCGCCATCATTGGTGTTGCAGTCGCGATACCAGATGTAGAGATCCTTGTCCGTCGTGGCCACCACCTTGACCGTGACGTTCGTGAACTTTTCGGTGGTAGGTGTCGCCTGACGAATTTTGACGCCCCCCTTACCGGAACCATGCACCCCGCCTTCCCCCGCAACGGGAGATTCCACCGTCAGTCCCGCAACTTCCAGAATCAGCTTTTCAGCAATGCCATCTGCCTCGAAATAGAATTTGCAACTGGTTAGAAACTCAGCCACAGCCATACTCCTTATATATGCAAAAAGTAGTTAATAAAAGTCGCTATCCGTAGGGTGGTCAATGCCCACCTGACACAGCCCGCACTATTGATTCGGTGCCCACTGGCTAATGCGGAAGACCACAAACTCCGCAGGGCGCACGGGAGCCACCCCGACTTCCACGTAAAGCCGCCCCAGCATCATGGTTTCCGGCGTATTCAGCTCGCCGTCGCACTTGACGTAAAAGGCTTCGGCAGGCGTGCTGCCAAACAGTGCTCCCTCCCGCCAGATCCGCTCCAGGAAGTTGGTAACCGTACGGGTCACGCGAGCCCAGAGATCCTCGTCATTGGGTTCAAACACCGCCCACTGGGTGCCCAGTTCAATGGACTTCTCAACGTAGCTCATCAGCCGCCGCACGCTGATGTAGCGCCACGGAATATTGTCCGGCTCCACCAAAGTCCTGGCACCCCATACGCGAATGCCGCGATTGGGGAAACGGCGAATGCAGTTGATGCCCATGGGGTTGAGCAGCTCCTGCTCACGAAAATTCACGTCATAGGCCATGCCAATAACGCCCCGAGGTTGAACATTGGCGGGCGCTTTGTAGACGCCCCGGGTTTCATCGGTGTGGCACCAAATCCCCATCATATGGCCGCAGGGGGGAATCAGGATGGGTTTGCCCTGATTGCGGGGGTTAGCCACTTTGATCCAGGGATAGTAGATGGCCGCCATATCCGACCGACGGCTGAACTCATCCAGCCACTGCACCGCATGCTGGGGCTTTTGCTGCTCAGCGGCGATCGCCCCATTCCCCCGATCAAGCCGAACCGGCGGCATATCCAGCACCGCCATGCGGTATTTGGGACTGGGCGCGGCGTCTTCGCAAGACGTAATCATCAGCTCCATAATGGCATGGACTTGATTCAGGTCAACCAAATTCTTCTTGTAGGCCAGCATCAGGTCAGGGCAGGCAACCATCGAGACTTCATCGATTTCAAAAAGTCCCCGGATGCCGGTGCGATCGCCACTCTGGCCATATATGGCGTGATCAAGGCGTCTGGGAGGCAGTTGGTTTGTGCTGACCTCATAGATACCGTTGGCGGGTTTGCGGGAGATGGGATAGCCCCGCCTGGCTAAGACTTCAATGTTCACAAATTCCGATTGCCGCAGGGCAGTGAGGACGAACTGACCAGCATTCTGGGCAACGTTGGCATCCATGGACAGATGGCGGTAAGGCCCCTCAAGCCGCTCTTCTCCCTTGAACAAGCTGATCTGGAAGAATTCACCCGTGTCAAATGGAGGTTCGTCGAGAACTAATTCCGTGTCCATGCTAGGGGTTGCAGGCGGCGAATTCTCGGTGTCAGCTTCATCAAACAAACCTTCATCTAATACTTCTTCCCGCAGGCTGCTGACCGAACAAGGCGTATCAGACCCGATCAAAATCCTGATTCTTTCTACATCATCCGCTTTTTCCGGCTTGAGGGAGAGTGCCAGAGAAGAACGGCCTCCCGCTGTGCGAACCACCGTCACGCGGACAGGAGCTACGGCACCATTCGATTCTAGGGATGAAAGACCGGTTTCTTCATGGGAAGTATCTGCGGACTCATCCGAGTGGCCTGGCAACTGGGTGCCCACGCTGACCACCCAGCAGCGTCCGCCACCATTTTCGAACCAGCCCCTCACGGCAAAGGGAAGGTAGGCATTGAAGTCAGTAAAGCCATTGGAACCGGGTTTGGCAAAGTATTCAAGGTACTGATTCCAGTTGGTCACCAGCATGGGCTGGAATCGCTGAGCGTTACTGCGGATATCCTCGGTAAATCCGACAAATCCGCCGACGCTCATGGAGATTCCCTCAATGGGGCGACTTCCCCGATCAACCTCTTCAACATAGACACCCGGAGCAAAGTAGTCCAAGCGAGTCATAGAGATGTCTCCAGTGACTAAGGTGTTTTAGTTATTCTCAAAACCTGGCGATCGCATCAATAGGTTATGCAATTCGCGATGTTTCAGGTATAGCGCGATTTCCCAGCGATAGAAGTCAGAAAAGGTCAGGTTCTCAAGTCAGGTGAACCGGCGATGGTTTCCTGGCCAAAGACCTGACCAATTTGAGGGGAAAGGGGTGGAATGTCGCCTCAAAACTTTGTCATACTTTGCAAGTTACTAAGTAGGTCGGCACAATTAAATTCATGTTGGAAAACCGGGGGAGTGCCCCGCCGGGGCGCTCCCCCGGTTTTCTGACCTTCGCTTTTCAACGCAGTTCTACTTATCCCTGAATTTATTATGAGCAACCATCTATCCATCGCCACCGTTACCGCCGCGTTGCAAAAGATTATCCAGGAAGGCATTCAAACCGATGTGCCGGGGGCACGGGTCACCACCGTGCGGCCTGATAATTCTGGCAGCAACATTTTGGAGGTTGGGGTCAATATTTTCCTGTACCAGGTCACGCCCAACCCGGCCTGGCGCAACGCCGACCTCCATACCCGCCGACCCAAAGGAGAGCTGGTCAAACACGGCCAGGCGGGTTTGGATCTGCACTACTTGTTCACCTTTTATGGCAACGAACAGGAGCTGGAACCCCAGCGATTGCTGGGCAGCACCGTCCGCGCCCTGGTGGATCAGCCCACCTTGTCTCCAGAAACCATTCGCGCCACTTTGATCAGTCCAAACCTGTCCTACCTGGTCAATTCAACGCTGGAGGACCAGGTGCAGTTGGTGAAGTTTATTCCCAGCTCCATCACCACCGAAGACCTGTCCCGCATCTGGTCAATCTTTTTTCAAACACCCTACTCCCTCTCCCTGGCCTATCAGGGTACAGCGGTGTTAATTCAAGGGGAGAAACCGGGGCGATCGCCCCTTCCCCTGCGGCGACGGCAGTTCTACGTGACGCCCAATCGGCCCATTGTAGACCACGTAAAGCTCCAGGGCAGCACCTACCAGCCCATCACCAAAGAGAGTGGGTTGACCATTCACGGGAAGCAGTTGCAGGAGGCGGTCGTCAAGGTACAGGTCGGGGAAGCAACGGTCACCCCCCAAACCGTGACGAATACCCAAATTACGCTCGACCTAGCCTCACTGCCTGCCGCTGAAGCCAACAGCCTCCGCGCTGGTATTCAGACCCTACAGGTAATTCACCTGCACGGCGATCGCAGGCAGCAGTGGATTTCCTCCTCCAACGCGGTGCCATTTGTGCTGTGTCCCACCCTTGTTGGCGAAACCACTGACCCGACCGCCAACCTTCACCAGGAGGATGATGGCTCCTACTCTGGGGAAATTACGGTTCAACTGGACTGTTTGGTCGCGCCCGAGCAGCGGGTGTTTCTGCTGCTCAATCACCTCGGTAGTCGGATACCGATTAGCTACACCTTTGCCGCTGCTCGTCGAGAGGCAGACACGTTTTCGCCGGTTTTTTCGGTGCGGGCGATCGCCCCTGGGGAGTATTTGGTGCGGGTTCAGATTGACGGATCTGAAAGTCCCCTGGACGTGGACGAGCAAACAGATCGATACTCAGGCCCCAAGCTAACCATTCCAGGATCAAACCCATGAAAAACAACGTGACTTCTAGCTGGGAAGCGGCTAATCTGCAAGCCCTGATGGCTGATTTGGACAACGTTCGTCAAGCCCTGCAACGTCAGGTGGCCCACGTAAAAAATCAACCACTGGTCTCGCCTGCAAAGGTAGTGCCGGGACCTTCCCCATCGGCCCTTACGCCACCCGCTGCCCTGACTCAGCTTTGCACCCAGTTCCAGCTTTCCCCCTTTGAGCGCGATATTCTGCTGCTGTGTGCCGGGATGGAGCTGGATGCCAGCTTCCCCCTCCTATGTGCTGAAGCCCAGGGAGACTTGCAGCGCCCCTATCCCACCTTTTCCCTGGCTCTAGCTATCTTTACGAGCAAACACTGGAACGCGATCGCCCCCCACAAACCCCTACGCCACTGGCGACTCATTGAGGTCGGCCCTGGTGCAGCTCTGACCCTGAGTCCGCTGCGCATTGATGAGCGGGTGCTGCACTACCTGCTGGGGGAGCAGTTTCTGGATCGGCGGCTCGTGGGCATGGTCAGACCGATTCTGGAGAAAGGCGATTCTCCCGAACTGTTTCAGCCCTCCCATCAGGCGATCGCCGACCAACTCACCAGTCACCTGCAACCCTCGAAAAGCATCTCTCCAGCCGGTGTTCAGCTCTGTGGCCGAGAGACTTTGACCAAATGGGCGATCGCCACCAGAGCCTGTGTGCAACGGGGTCAGCACCTGTATCGACTACCGATACAGGTTTTGCCTACGGCAACGGAGGATTTGTTTAACTGGATCATTCTATGGGAGCGGGAAGCCCGGCTGTCCAAAAACATTTTGCTGCTGGACTGTGATGAGATGGGCGGAGCCGATAATGCAAAGCAAGGGGCGATCGCCCAACTGCTGGATCAGATGACGGTGCCGTGGATTTTGTCGGTGCGGGAGCGATCGCATCTTCCCCACTGTCCAATGATGACTTTGATGGTGCCCGACCTGACCGTGGCGGAGCAGCGGCAAATCTGGCAGCAGATGCTGGGGGATGCCCGGTCGGCTTTGAACAGTCAGGTGGATCAGCTGGTTTTCCAGTTCAACTTGAGCCTATCTGGCATTCAATCCGCTTGTCTCAATGTGCAAAGCCAGCTCAATGGCCATCCGGTGGGTGTTGATACGCTCCATCAAACTCTGTGGGATGCCTGCCGCCATCAGGCCCGTCCGCGTCTGGAGGATTTGGCCCAACCGATCGCCACCACCGCGACCTGGGAGGATTTAGTGCTGCCTGAGGCGCAAAAGCAGATCCTGCATGAAATCGAGGCCCATGTCAAGCAACGAGCAAGGGTTTATGAACGATGGGGTTTTGCTGGCAAAGGTTCCAGGGGGTTGGGCATTAGTGCTTTGTTTGTTGGTGCTAGCGGTACCGGCAAAACTATGGCAGCAGAAGTGCTGGCAACCGCACTTCAACTAGATCTGTATCGAATTGATTTAAGCGCGGTGATCAGCAAGTATATTGGCGAGACAGAAAAGAACCTGCGTCGGATCTTTGATGCGGCGGAAGCGGGGGGCGCGATTCTGTTGTTTGATGAGGCAGACGCTATTTTTGGTAAGCGATCGGAGGTGAAGGATAGCCACGATCGCCACGCCAATATCGAAGTCAGCTATTTGCTCCAGCGCATGGAAGCCTATCAGGGGCTGGCCATTCTCACCACCAATCTCAAAGACGCTCTAGACCAAGCCTTCATGCGCCGGATTCGCTTTGTGGTACGCTTTCCCTTTCCTGATGGGCCGCAGCGACGGGAGATCTGGCAGCGCGTCTTCCCTGAAAATATGCCCAAGGCGTTTGATGCAGCCGAGGATGTCAAGAAGCTGGCTCGGCTCAACATTGCGGGGGGCAATATCCGCAGCATTGCCCTCAATGCGGCATTCCTGGCAGCTCAGGCGGAGGAATCGGTTAGTATGAAACACCTGCTAACCGCTACCCGCAGCGAGTACGTAAAGCTGGAGCGCACTTTGACCGAAGCTGAAATCAAAGGCTGGGTTGATGAGCCATGCCCGGTCTAAAGGCAAAGGGGGTTTGGGTGGTTTTATGGTGCGAGTCCACAAAACCACCCAACTGCGTAAGCCCTGAGGTTGCTGGATAACGACATGAACGACGATTCTGCCAATACCCGCTGTAGGGGCAAATAGCCATTTGCCTTTATCAGGTTTATACCTAGGTTTAGCAACGCCGCGTAAGCCCTGGTCTATTCAGGTTGGGGTGATGTAGGAGTTAACCCTTCATAGATATCGACAAAGGGCGTGATCCTATTTGTGATGTTGTCTGGGGCCGCATCTGTCTGGATTGTGACGCCATCTGAAGTCATATCCGTAGGAGATGCAGGAGGGGTTTCAGCCGGGTCGGGTTGGGGCGGTCGTGCCGTTTCGACGACAACCGTTTGGCTCACCTGCTCACCCGATGCGTTAGTCACCCGTAGCGTGATGGTTTCCCGTCGAGGAGAAGCACTGAGGGGATAGACCATCGTCTCTTCTGGAGGCACGATGCCCGGTGCGGGAAGTAGTTCGACCTTGGTCCCTTCGCTGGCTTCTACTTCCCAGGATAGGGTGATTTCGTTAGCAGACGAAGAGCCTGAGTCCGAGCTGGCGTCTGAATCAGAGGTAGAATCAGGATCAGCGTCAGAGCCAGGAGGGGGGGCGATCGCCAACACCAGCTTTGGATTTGCCGCCACGTCCTGGTCGTTGATGCGAAAGAAATTGATCTGGGGAGGGGGCGCGGTGATGGGGATGGTGGCCGTAGTTTGGCTAATGGGTTCTCCATTGGGTTGTCGCGGAATCACCGTCAGTTGGAAGGTGTAGTCACCAGCTTCACGGGCATTGGTGGGAACGTTGCTGCACTGGAGGGTAGTGGCCACGGTGCAGAACGGACGGAGTTCCGGGGGGATGCCCTGCTCAAGGGAATAGATTTGGGCTGGGCTTTGCACGGTGCCATCGGAGGCGATACCAACGAGCTGTAAAGCTTGAATTTGAGTGGGTTGGGCGATCGCCCAGTTCAGTAAAATGGGTCCAGCTACCAAAGATTCTCCATCCTCTGACGGTGCTCCGGCGGTGGTGTAGGCTGGATGGGTGGAGGTGAAAGTGGCGATCGCCGGAGCCGGTTCAGGGGGAGCCACGGCGATGGAGTCGGTTAGCTCGATTTCAGCGGGTTCATCCAGGCTGTGAACTGAAAACACCTGTAGCTTGAAGACGTAGTCTCCAGCAGGGGTGGCGGGGGTAGCAATGCCCTGGCACCGTAGGCTCTGTGGCGCGGTATCCGCAACCTCGCAGGATCCGCTGGCTCGGCCTTGACCGGGCCGCAGTTCCGCCGGAATCGGTTGGACAGAGCCGGGGTTGAACTCATAGCTCTTGCGGTAGGTCTCAACCCCATCCTCCAGGCGGATGAGGACTAGCTTTTGCAGGTCACTAAAGGGACTGATTTCCCAATTGAGGCGAATGGGAGACCCCCCTTCCTGATAGCCCGTCTCCGTGGCGGCAAAGGCAGAGACTTGGGGAGCCGGTGGAGGCGCATCGGGTTTGAGAAAGGTGTACCACAGGGCAAAGGCGATCGCCCCAATCACTCCCAAGCTTAGCAGCAGCAAGAGTCCCAGGTGCCAGAACGGGCGAGGCTGCCAGACCAGGGTTCCCTGGGGCAAGGTATCGGGAAGGGCATAGTCGGCAGGTTCGGCGGATTGATCGAGGCCCAGATCAAACGTAACGTCCAGGCCCTTACCCCACCAGGGACGTCGCCACCACTTGCGGGGCCTGGCCACTAGCGATAATTGGCTTTGCTCCCCTGGGGCAAAGCGGATGAAGTCAGGCTCTAGGGTGTAGTTGAATAGGCGATCGCCATCCTGAGCAAAGACCGTGAGCTGCCGCTGGCGATTCCCCCGGTTGAATAGCTGCACTTCAAAGGTGCCCCGATCTTCAGGAATGCCCTGCCGGGGGGGCTGGATCTCCGCTGTGACCTGGTCATAGGGAAGGAGCTTCAAGTAGACCACATCCAGCAGGACGAGGTCGTCGCGAATGGTGGAAATCAGCCGCAGCGTTGGGAAATAGGTGCCTGCCAGGGCATGGACGGGGGGATGGAGGACGAGCTGGATGTTTGCTGCCTCGCCAGGATTCAGCTCCAGTCCGTCTGTTTCCGTAATTATCCCAGGAAGGTCAGGGTTGCTCTCCGGGTAGCGGATGGTTATCCAGGTCGGGTCGAGGTCAGGGCAAATCAGGTAGAAGCGATCGACGCGCCGGGAGCGGTTCTCCACCTGCACCGTCAGGATTTGTGGCTCGCCCACCGAGATTTCCAAAGGCTGGGCAGAGCGAGTGGTAGGCTGGACTGCGAAGCGGGGGACACTTTCCCGTTCAAGGTCGTCTGACCGCACGATGCGGAGCTGCTGGGAGCGGCGAATGAGCTGCCCCGCATGGGGAAAGCGGGTTTCGGCCAGAACTTCGTATCCGTAGGTGCCGATACTTGCCTGGGACGGAATATCAAAGGTCAGAATGATGTCCCGCTCCTCATAAGGGGAAATACGCAGGGGATTGGTTTCGCTAAAGGTACACCACTTCCACAGTAGCTCGGACTGGTTGTCCGTGGGCGCGATCCACAGGTCCAGCTCCGTTAGCTGGTTGCCCAAATTTTTAACCTTGATTTGCCGCTGGATCACTGCCCCTTGCGGTGCTTGGTTGGGCTGTTCTGACACATCTTCAATGACGATGAGGCTACTGACAGTCTGCATCTTGATTCATCCTTTTTCTGCGGAATAGTCGAATGCGGTTGCGGTCGGTATCGCTGGCAATCAGCAGGTGGTCGCGGGTCGCCGTGATGTCCACGCTGTTGAGCCGGGTATTTCGCAGTGCAGCAAGCTGGACGGGATTTTCCAGGTGTTTCTCCGGGCCACTCGCCCCCAGGTGCCACAGCAGCACCCGACCATCATCCCCAACGCTGGCCAGATGGCAGCCGGTCTGGCTGAGGGCGACCGATCGCACCGGCTGGGGATGACGGGTATCCTGCCACTGATCCAGAATGCTGCTGGCACAGTTGACAGGGGCGATCGCATTCCCCATCCCATCGGTTTGAATCCCTGATCCTTGATCCGGTTCCCCCTGACCGGCCTGCACGCACTGGCGCAGTTGCGCCATATCCCAAAGGGTAATGTACCCTTGATTATCAGCCGTAACCAGCAGCTGCTGGTCATCTGAAATGTCAATACTATTGATGTAGTCATACTGGCCAACAACCGGCGTAAATTCTGATTCACCTTGATGCGGGTAGCCGACCTGGTGGAGCTGGCGCTGCTGCCAGTCCCAGAGAAACAGGCTGTTGTACTGTCCGGCGATCGCCACCAGCGGCGATGATTGGCCTTGATCGTCCTGCACCGCCAAAGCTGCGATGGCAAACTTGGGATACGTCTGAGCTACGGGGGTTGGGCGATCCGACTCCAGATCCCACACCCGCACAAAGCCGCTACCATGACCGCTAAGCAAGTATTGCGAATCCCTGGTAAAGTCCAGATCAAAGATGCGGTCATTTCCCTGGACTGTAAAGCTGCGGAGCTGCTGTCCCAGGGCCACATCCCAAAGCTGGATGGCACCATTCTCCAAACCGGCAGCAATTTGATGGTCATGCTCCGGTATTTGTTGAATCACATGCACCGCCTTCCCCGCTTCACTGGCAATAATGCCCTCGTAGTTCAATCGCCGGATATCGGGAATCCAGGGACTGGGATTTACCTGCCAGCGGCGAATGGTTTGGTCGCTGGAACCGCTGACCACGGTGCCGCCGTTACCAATCAGACGCACGGAGTTGACCGCGCCCTGATGATAGCTTCTGGGATTGAGGAACCAGGCCAGCCACAGCAGCAGCAGGAGTAGCGCCGCGCCACTTACTTGCAGAAAGAAAGGAATGATGGGATAGATCCATAGCTCCAGCAGCTGTTGATTGGGCTTCAGGTCTGTGGATGGGCTGGAGTCCTGTGGGAGAAGCGAGGGGGCGATCGCCAGCAGGTGACGCCGCCGCCAGCCCAGGAGCGATCGCTTCACGGTGGGCGTCAAAGTAACCGTTTCTGCCTTGCCCGGATGCAGCTCTACCAAAGACTTTGAAGCGGTCACCGCAATGCCGGGATGCGGCTCCGTCTGGCGTTCCGGCTGATGTAGGGTTTCAACGGTGGGCAAGGTTACGGCACAGTCGATCTGGGGAGTGTGCTGGGACGGCTGAAGCCCCACCTTTTGAGGCAGGTTGCTTTTATTTTCAAATTGAATGGTGTATCGATCCTCGTTTGGCCCACGGGCTGGAATGACCACCTGGGAAGTCACGGCTGCCATAGCGACATAGCCCCAGGGCAGCACCTCCAACTCCCCTTCGGCGCGGGCGATATAGCTGCTGGTGTCTGAGCGGGCTTCAAGGGTGAACACGTACCTTTGGCTGAAGGTATCAGTCTCTGCCGGTGGGCAACAGCGAAACACGACTTGCTGGGAGCTTCCGGCACTGATGGTAATAGTTTCCTGGGGAACTAATCCTGTCGTTGCTGCAAACCAGGTCAGGGGAACGGGCGATCGCTGAAGTGACTCATCCGATAGTTGATTGGGCAGAGCCCCCCGCTTTGATTGGGCCAGGGTGAGCGTCACCTGACTTCGCCTGGAACTCAAACTGTGGACCAGAACGGGAATATCAATGCTGTCTCCCGGCAATACCTTGAGGCTATGGGCTGGCAGCGCCAGGCGAATCGGTTTAAGGGGCGGCTCAATGGTTAGCTTAAGCTTTTCTTCTACAAATAAACTATCGTCTTCAATGGAGAAAACTCTGAGAACTAAATCCAGGGTTGAGCCATAGGCGGGAATCGGTTCTTTGATGACTTTGAGATGGAACGAGGTCGTTTCACCCGGCGGCTTTTTAGTGCTGACCTGAGGCTCCACCGTGTACCATTTGATGTCCGATCGCAGGTCGGCATCAATCGGTAACAGCTCCAGCTTAAAGCTGGTGAAGCGATCGCTATTATTGGTTACCAAAATATCCAGTTCGCCATCGGCACTGGTCTCGCTGTCGGGAATAAACCGCAGTTCCCGTCGAAAATCCGTCAGGAGAATCTGGCTACTAACGGAGTGAGACTTTGGGCGATCGCCCACCTTCACCCGCAGATATTTTTCCTCAACCACATCATCAAATTCTGGGGAAATAATCCTCAGGCAAAGCTTTAGCGTATCGCCTTCTGTTGGGGATGGTAAGTCCAGCAGCTCGATGTGAAAATTAGTAATTTGATTACCAATTTTTCTAGAGATCATATAAGGCTCAATTCGGTACCATTTGGTATCGGGAATCCAGTTCGACTCTGGAATGGATAGCTCAACTTGAAAAGGAGTGACGCGATCGCTCTGATTCGTAACACTGACGTCAAATTGCAGGGGCTGAGAATTTCCCGGCACAAACTCCAAATCATGGCCATCCCAGCTCGGCTCTGGCCCGCTTGACCCATAGTTTAATTCGGCACTAATACTCATTGTATGGCTCCAAAAATAGTTTTGGAGTGTGACCCCCAGCGGGAGACACACTCCACCCGCTTCATCTACGGCCAGGTACTTAACAGGAGCTGGCTTAGCTGTCGCCGTCGTTGGGCAAACGCCAAAAGATTGATGCCAAATTCCTGCGCTGTCCGGATTTCGTGGCGCGGCAAAGGCTGGGGAGAATGCAGCCCCCAGGCGCTGGAAAGATGGCCAGCTATCACAATCACACCCTCTCCCGCCCAAAGCTGAATCGGTTGCTGGCCAACGGTCGGCAGCAGGTCAAATAGAAATGGCGTTGTGCAGCATTCGTGAAGGGACTGACGCGGCTCCACCGGCTCAAGACTGATAGACAGGTTGGACTCAAGGCGCTGAATGCTCGGTACACAGGCCACCGTATCTAGTTCTTCTAGCTCAACAAGCAGCGTGGTTCTCTGCTGGAGGTGAGCCTTCAGCGTTGCGAACTGCTGGGGATGAAGGGTTTGCAGTGCTGCCCCTGGTAGGTAAATGGCGTCGTAGCCTGTGCCATCCCACTGGGACTGTAGCGTAAGCTTATCAATCTTTTCGAACCCTTGCAGGGGCGGATACAGGGCGGGAAGCGATCGCAGCAGGCAAGTCAGGTCAGGGTGGCGATCGCTCCCCGCCTCTGACCCGGACTGCACCTGTGCAACCCGCACCACCGCCTGGGGGCGAGCCTGGGCCTGGCAGCGGTAGCGCAAATCAATCTCATTGACACCAGGACGCAGCACATCCACTGGATTGGCCACCCTCACCGCCTCCGACTCCAGCCGCAGACGGCATAGCTCGATGTCGCGATCGCTCAGCGGCTCAGCCTCCCGATGGCCGTTCTCAGAAAACAGATTCTCAGAGAGACAGGCGACTTTCTCGTCAATGCGATACTGTTCGTCGCTGGCATCGCTGTGGTGCTGCCGGTTCAGGTGTTTTGGCTCCACATAGCTGAGCACCACATGGACAACTTTGGCCCCGGTCTCCGGTGCTTCTGTTTCCAGGCGAAAGGCAATCCGCTCATTCACAATAATGGGATTGCCGGCCACATCAATCGCCAGTCCAGGCTGGATTTCCAGCCACCGCTGGTCGCGAAACTGAGCGGGTACTCCCACAGGCGGCGTCTCCAGTTTCCTGACCCCCAGACCATAGACGATGCCAGGCTGATTAATGGATTGATAGTGAATGGCCTGCCGCCGATGGTGGTAGTCGTGGGCGAGCTGCCACCGCTTGGCATTGATCATCAGGCCATCATAGGTGTGCAAACGGCTCAGAGGCCGATCGATGGCGGGATATGGAAATAGTTGGTATATCATGCTTCATCAGTATCTATTTGAGCTTGGGATTTGGGGCCGGGGAGAGATGATGGATTGTGACCGCTCAATATCGGGTATGTCAGGTATATCACCCTTAACAGTGAGATAAGGTCAGATCAGGTCAGGCTCGAAGGTCAGGTTTTGTCATCCTAGACGCTGGCAGTTTGTCGGGAGTCGCTATAGAATCTGTAGCAAGCGCTCTGCCTGGAAACAGGCCATGCTCCAGCAAGACTTCTGTGAAGAGGGTGGTAATGATGACGGTTGAAGAGGCGATCGCACTGACGGAGCAGCTCATCTCAGGGCACCTGACCGAAATTCAGCGAACGATTTTTATCAAAGCCTGGGAAGGGCAGTCCTACACCAAAATTGCCCAATCCCTGGTCTATAACGAAGGGTATGTTAAAACCGTCGGGGCTGAGCTTTGGCAAAGCCTATCAAAGGTTTTGGGAGAACGGGTTAGCAAACATAATTTTCGGGATGTTCTGGCCCGCACTCCGGCCATTGCTGCGCCGTCGAACCTGTCTGCACCGCCCTCAGCGACCTGTCGCGCTGACTGGGGAGAGGGGGTGGATACTGCCGACTTTTATGGTCGCGATCGCGAACTGGCAACTCTCACCCATTGGATCAACGAAGATCGCTGCCGACTCGTAGCCATCACCGGCATGGGGGGCATGGGCAAAACCACCCTGGCCGCCCACCTGGCAAAGCAGCTTCAAAGTCAGTTTGAATGTTTAGTGTGGCGATCGCTTCTCCATGCCCCGCCGCTGGGGGATCTGCTGGTGGCTATCTTTCATGCCATTGCCCCCGGTCAGGAAATCCCCCCCAGTCTGGAAGAAAGGCTTTCTCAACTATCCCACTTCCTGCAGCAAGCGGCCTGTCTGGTTGTGCTGGACAACGTTGAGTCAATTTTGCGGAGCGGTGAACTAGCGGGTCAGTACCGCACTGGATACGAGGACTACGCTGCCCTCCTGCAAATGCTGGGAACTGTTTCCCACCAAAGTACGGTGCTGCTCACCAGTCGCGAGATTCCCGGTGACGTGGCTTTGATGGAAGGGGCCAATCTGCGCGTTCGTTCCCTGAGCCTGCTGGGGGTACAGCCTGACGTTGGGCAGGAGATCTTGAGAACAAAAGGGCTGACGGGTCAGGCCCAGGCCCAGCACCAACTGGTGCAGCGTTATCAGGGCAATCCCCTGGCGCTGAAAATTGTTGCTACCCCCATTCGAGAACTCTTTGATGGGGATGTCGCCCTATTTCTAGAGCAGGGCACCAGCCTTTGCAGCGGCATGCGGACTTTGCTGGAACAGCAGTTGAGCCGTTTGAGCGACCTGGAACGGGACATCATGTACTGGCTGGCCATCAATCGAGAGGCCGTGTCTGTAGCAGAACTCCAGGACGACCTGGTGTTTGGTGTGACCAGCGCCAAACTCCTACAGGCGCTGGAGTCGCTGTATCGGCGATCGCTCATCGAACGCACAGCAGCCCGCTACACCCAGCAGCCCGTAGTGATGGAATATATCACCGAAGCTTTGATTGACCAGGTTTGCCAGGAAGTTCTCTCTAGTGAACTCGCCATTTTTAAGAGCCACGCATTGATGAAAGCCCAGGCCCCCGACTATACGCGGGATATGCAGCTCCGCCTCATCGTTCAGCCTGTCGTGGAGGAGCTGGTGGGAGCGTTGCGATCGCCCCGCAACCTTGAGCAGCACTTCAAACACCTCCTGGCCACCCAGCGGCAACAGGCTTCAAGAGAACCGGGATATATGGGCGGCAATATTATCAACTGCCTGCGCGCCCTGGACCTCGATCTGAGCCACCATGACTTTTCTGAGTTGGTTCTGTGGCAGGCAGACCTGCGGGGTGCTGAGCTTCACCAAAGTCGCTTTCAAGATGCCGACCTGGCCAAAGTTGCGTTCACCCAAATTTTGAGCGACGTCCTTGCCATTACGTTTACTCCCGACGGTCAGTTTCTCCTGACCAGTGATGCCAGCGATGAGATTCGGCGGTGGCAGGTTGCCGATGGCCAGTCCTGCATGACCTATAAAAGTCCCACCGCCTGGGTTAAGTCTATTGCCCTGGCACAAGGTGGCCGCACCCTGGTGAGCAGCAGCGTCGATCCGGTCGTGCGACTGTGGGATGTACAGACGGGGCAGGCGATCGCCACTTTGAGCGGCCACACGGGAGCAGTCTGGTGTGTGGCCACTAGCCCCGATGGTCAGCGCATTGCCAGCGGCGGCGAGGATGGCTCCATCAGGCTCTGGGACGTAGCAACGGGAAGCTGCCTGAATACTTTACAGGGTCACCAGGACTGGGTATTTGCGGTGGCCTTTAGCGGCGATGGGGAAGCGATCGCCAGCGCCAGCTACGATACCACGATTCGGGTTTGGGAGGCGCGCACCGGCACTTTGCGCCAGGTTCTTGCAGGTCATACTAACTGGGTGTCGGTGGTTGTCTTTAGTCCGGGCGATCGCTACTTGCTGAGCGGCAGCTTTGATCAAACGATTCGGATTTGGGACCTGGCTTCTGGCCACTGTCTTTGTGTTCTGGCAGGACATACCAACTTTGTGACCACGGTTGCCGTTAGCCCTGATGGTCAAACCCTGGCCAGCGGCAGCCAGGACGGCACCGTGCGGCTGTGGGACTTGCCCCAGGGACGGTGTCGCCGAGTCCTCCACGGCCACAACAGCTCGGTCTGGTCGGTGACCTTCAGCCCCGATGGTCAAACCCTGGCCAGCGGTGGTGCAGACCAAACGGTCAGGCTCTGGCATCTCCCGGAAGGATACTGTCTCAAAACCCTACAAGGCTATACCAACTCGGTGTTTTGTGTTTCATTCAGCCCTAACGGTCAGTTGCTGACCAGTGCCCACGGCGACCAGGCGCTGCGGCTATGGGATGTTAAAGCTGGCAAGTGTCTGGCTGTACTGAAGGGACATACCAACTACGTTTCATCGGTGATAGTTAGCCCTAATGATCAACTGTTGGCAAGCGCCAGTGACGACCAGACCATTCGGCTGTGGGATATCCGCACCCGGCAGGTGTTGCGGATTTTGTCGGGCCATGAAAGTTGGGTAATGGCGATCGCCTTCAGTCCCAATGGTCAACTACTGGTGAGTGCCAGTATGGATCAAACGATTCGGCTGTGGGATGTGCGATCGGGCCAGTGCCTGAAGGTGCTGAAGGGACACACCAATCTGATTTCATCCGTAGCCTTCAGTCCAAACGGAAGTTGGGTGGCCAGCGGCAGCGCAGACCAAACGCTGAAGGTCTGGGATGTGCGCCAGGGAACCTGCCTGCAAACTTTGCGGGGACATGCCAACCAAATTCTATCCCTGGCGTTTAACCCCAAAGGACGCTTCCTGGCCAGCGGCAGCGATGACCAGACTATCAAGGTCTGGGACACGACGACGGGAGCCTGCATTCAGACCCTATCTGAGCACACGGGCATCGTTCGCACCATCGCCTATAGCCCGGATGGCCAGGTCCTCATCAGCGGCAGCGGTGACCAGATGGTGAAGCTGTGGGATGTCAATACTGGCAAAGCCATGCGGACCATCACTGGACACACTAACCAAATTCATTCGGTAGCCGTCAATCCGAATGGTCAAACCCTGGCCAGTGGTGATGAGGATGGGCTGATCAAGCTTTGGGATATTTGTACTGGAGAGTGCATGCAAACCCTGGAGGCCGATCGCCCCTACGAAGGGATGAATATTGCCGGTACCTCTGGCCTGACGGATGCCCAGAAAGCGACTCTCCGCACCCTGGGCGCAAATGATCGGGCTGAGATCTGACTTTCTTCCTGACTTTGTCTAAAGCTATACTCGCTATGATTGCGCATATTAGAACTACCATAGGCCCGGTAGGCTGTGTTCAGCCCAACCGTCCCAGCACCTTGGCGCATCGCACCAAGCGTGGGGAGACGAAAGACCCGCCTACGCCTGGAGCCAGCGCAGCCATGCCCTGATGGGTCTGGAGCTTTACCGCGAGGCGACCCATTCCGCTCGCCAAGCCACACAGGTCGATCCTAATCGAGCCGATGCCTGGAATAATCTGGGCGTCTTCATGCTGGTCGTCAGAAACCGGGGCAATCTCAGGGTTGTCGTCGAAGCGGAGCGACTGACTCAAAGCTGGGTTGGATCAACTCCCATCTCCCGGAGTTTGGCAAAGGCGCGATCGCGCTCCTGCTGAGCCTGATCCCGCTCCTGCTGGGCCTGATCCCGTTCCTCGATGACCTCGTCGGGGTCCTTGAACCGTTCTCCATCGGGGTAGAAGACTGCCAGACCATCGTCGAACAGCTCAAAGCGAATGCCCAGCGTCGGCGATGTCCAGGGAAAGTTGAGGGCGGTCACACTTGAGAAGTCCTGGTCAGGACGGCTACGAATCAAGCCAAAAAAGTCGCAGGAGTCCGGGTCGTAGAAAAACATCTCTAGTACCCCGTGCTTTCCGTAGAAGGCTTGTTTTTTCAGCATCTCCTGAGCGCTATTGCTGGGTAAGAGAATCTCGAACACCACCTGGGGGGGAATATTCTCTTCTTCCCATTGTCGATAGCTGCCGCGATCGCCGTCTGGACGTCCCAGAATGACCATCGCACCCGGAGCCTGGCACGGAGCCGGAGGAACGTCTACCTGAACCGGATACCAGAGCAAGTCACCGGCTACAAACGCCGTTTGCCCCTTCAGGAGCCGTTTGAGATTGGTGACCAGGCGCACAATCCAGCGATACTGAACCGTGTTGTCAGCCATTGGTCTACCGTCCGAATCCGGATATAGAATCTTGGTGGGGGTGGGCGCTTGAACCATAAATCTGTCCCTGAGTGGGTGGCGATGGGTACTCGAAGTACGTCCATTGTATCCAGGGTTATGCCGCTCAACCCTGGCGTGTAGCAGCTAAATTAAACGAAATCCCGCATCTGCTCCACTATTCCGCTAACTGTCGTGAGCGATCGCGGTCGGGGAGCGTAATTTTGGCCCCCTCTACTGGTCTGACACGGCTGATTTGATGGCATAGGCGTAGGGTGGGCAATGCCCACCAGTCAAAAGTTTGATGCGATCGCCTAGTGCACTATTTCAGACTTGTCTTACCACTACGCCTATTCCTTAGTTTCCCAAAACTTAGTCTATGGCCGTACCAGATTGGCCGGTAATGGTTACGGTTTCATCGGCGTCATTGTCTTCGCCGTATACCGCCTCAAATGCAGTGGTATCTTCCCAGAGGTGCGCCCGCAGAAACTGTCCGGTCCAGTGGGCAATGGTGGCGATCGCCTCGCTTTGTTCCAGCAGGGGAGGATTGATGGCGCGATCGCTGTTCTCGTTGGTGATGCTGTAGTGGTTGGCTCCTTCGACTAGAATCAAAGCCCTGGGCGGATTTTGAATCTGCTCGTAGGTCAAAACTACGCGCTCGTAGTTGGCTTCCCCGTCTTCGCTGCCTGCAATCAAAGCAATGGGGATGAGATTTTCGATGGGAGGAAAGGTGCCATCTCGGGCTTGGGCTTCAAAGGTGGTGCCATAAAACACGCCTACATCGAGTTGGGGGGGCGGCTGAAAGCGATCGCCTGTGCAGATCAGCGGCAGACAGCTCCCCCGAATGGCGCTAATGGCGACGTAGCCCCCAATTGAGTGGCCCAGCAGGGCAAACCGTTCGGGATCTACCCGACCGGCAATGGGGGAAGTTGGGTCGGTCTCCTGCATCTCCACAAAGTCGAGCACGTCATGAACCTGGCGCTGTTCGGGGGCAAAGCCCACCACTGGCTCCCCCGTCCTGGGATTGACGAGCGATCGCTCATGGTTGGGCACCACCACCACAAAGCCGTAGCTGGCAACGGCTCTGGCAAAGTCTGAGTAGGCCGATTTGTCCACAAACGCGCCTTGCAGCATCAAGGCCAGGGGAAACTGCACAGGGTCGGCATTGGCAGGCGGAACGGGGTAGTAGATATCTGCCGGGTCATTAGTGGCCGGAATGATGGTTTCGTATGCCTCAACTTCGTCGTATGTTGGGGCGGGGGAGGCGACGGCGGTGCAGGGGCCGCCTACGCTGAGCGCTACCACCGCCATGCTGGCGATCGCTCCGGGTGCGGGTTGGGGAATGGATAGGGACATCATCGATCCTCTTCGCGGATTTCCCCAAATGCTATCAGGGTTTCCGCTGTTTATGGCCGTCTGGCTGGCGCTAGCGATTTTCTTCTACATGAACCGCGAACCCATAGCGCTCTCCCGCGATTACGACCCGGAGGACAACCGACCCCTGATGCATGGTCAAAGGGCGATCGCCCTCACCTGCTATCAGAACCAATCCTTCCCGATTCAGTTAATCTTTCTGCTCGCCAGAGGCAGAAGCATGGAGAATCTTAAGCAACGCTTGCAGGTTGAGATCGCTCCAATTGATCGCAACTGCGCTTTCAATCTGTAATTCCCCTTGCTTCAAGTTCAGGTTCAGGGCGGAGCCATCCTCAAGATTGTGGAACAGGGCCTCCACCACCTGCAACTGGGCTTTGGGAAGCTGGTAGTAAACCCGCTCACCTTCGACCCGCACCCCCTCCGGCAAAACCTGATTGGGAATATATCCACCCAGGAAGGTCTTCCAGCCCGCGATGAGCGCACGGTAAACCAGGGAACTGGTCTCAAATTGAGGCGCATTCATTAGACGCAGTTGCCCTTCGACTCTATCGCCTCTGAGCGTGAGCTTCTCAGGCGTAAAGTGAATTCTGGCCTTAACCTGCTGATACTCAACCGTGGCAATCAAACCTTCGCTAGCGTCTGGCTCCAGACCCGTTAGCTGCTCAACTTTGGCGATCGCCTGTTGACAAAGCAGCAGCACTGCTTTGGGCTTAAGGGTCACTTGCTTCGATGGCGGATTGATGGCGATGTAGTCTTTCACATAAGTCTGGAGCAGCTTGCCAGAGCTTTGAACGGCTTTTCCCAGTTGGTTCAGAATTTTCATTGGGCCTTAAACTTCCTTGCTTCTCAAGCAATTTTTTCAGAGTTCACATCAATCGTCTCGGATTCAAGAATTTCTTGCCCACCAAACAATGCTTTAGTTTGTTGCTTCGCCTTATCTCTAATTTCAGGCGTTATACTCATCGCAATACCAGCAAGAGCTGTAGCAATAATTGATAAATCGTCTGTAAATCCTATTGCTGGCAAGATATCGGGAACCATATCTATAGGAAGAATCCAGTAAGCTAATGCTCCCGCTATTGTCAACTTAGCATGTGTAGGAGTATTAGGATCATGTAGGACATACCACATAATAAATGCTTGCTCAACTAATCCTTTTCCTGCCTGTGTACCAAATTCTTTCATTTTTTTCAGAAATTTGTCGTCAGAATATTCTAAGTCTTCTGCATCACTTTGTGAATGTGCTAATGCTTCAATAGGAACACCAACTTTCTTCATCCGTTCAGTAGCGGCTTTTACTTCCTCAATCGTCTCCTGATTTTGCTCACTTCGTGTTTTGGCTAAAACGTTAACAAATTCTTTAATCGCTTTTAGCTGTACTTTATTAATCTCAAGCTCCTTCTGAGCAATTTCAATGGCCCGCTCTTCTCCTGGAGTCATGACACCGTCAACCCAAACCAGGTTAAGAATGTAGAAGATTAACCCAAATTTCAATTCCTGGTTAGCTTTGGACAGTTTTTTAATAGCTTCTTCCACAGATGGTGGATTGCAAGAATAAGTTTGCAACTTTTTCTTTCCCTCAGCAGACAGCTTATCTACTTCAGGACTAGACATGATCATGCTTAACTCATCTTCGTCAATTTCTCCATCTGCTGCTGCAACTGCAAAGAGTACGGCAAAGAAGGTTAATGTATCATCATCGGAGAAAGGAAAGCGTTCCTGAATAGTTTTAGCCAAGCTAGAAGCAGTTTCGCTGAGATTCTTGCCAATATTGCTAGCTGTGCCGCTTGCTGATTTTAGTGCTATATTAAACCAGTTACCCATATGTACTAGCCTCCTGAAAATTACTAGATATCACAAAGATAAATCGTCTTGCAGGGTAGTTAGCGTCAAAGCCGATCTACAGTCGTCAAGTCGTGGATACCCTCAGACTAAAGGTCTTGCCAATGTCCACTTCTAGAGTTCCCAATCAGCAAAGTTTATAACATGCTGGGGCAAATTTGAAAGTTTATCAGCTATTACTAGCATTCAATTTTTCTGCTAGGGACTTCCAACTTCTTGCTGTCACTCCAAAATGCTCCTTTGCCTCCTTCAAACTATTGAACCTATTCTTTAGTTCTTCTTCCGTGACCAATTTTTCTTTTACCTCTAAAAGCTGTTCAGTTTTTGCAGGAAATTGATGGATTTTTCGAGCTAAATCAATCCAATTATTTGCATCGATTCTAAGATTAAGACAAGCATTCTCCAATAGAAAATATTCTGTTTCTAGTTCTTTTGACAAAGCAATGATTATGGATTCATCGTCGTCTGAGACGTCGTTATCAATACTATCTTCGAGCTGCTTACTAAATTCCCGATCTTCTTGCTCTTTCAGGGTGTTTTCAAGCTTAAGGCTTTGAATACTACTCTGAGCTGCCTCAAATCTTTTGTTTTGAAGTGAAATATTCTTTTGAATTATTACGAGACCTCCTGATAGCAGGATACAGGTCAGAATTAGAAGGAGGCTTAAGTTATGAAAGGTCAGAAACAGGAAAAATCCTAGTAGTGCAAACGCAAGTGTTCTAACATTTCTAAGGAGCCGTAAATCTTTAATCTTTCCCTTTTCTTCCAAAAAGTAAGATTCATAGTCTTTTATATCTGATATACTGAAAAGCCTCTTACATTCTTCTAACCTCAGCTTTGCGAGATTAGAGTTTCTTTTAGATATGGATTCTATTGTTTCTATCTGATTAAGAACACGATCGTTTATATTGCTAATAGTAGCATTCATATTTGAACGTGTTTTTGAAGCACCTTTATATGAAAACACTCTCCCATGACTTCGTGCCTTGGAACGTTGCTCTCGAACCCATATCTTCAAAGAATCCTTTTCACATTTTAGCTTTCCCAAAACCTCGTCGTATATGGTTATAGCACGTAGAGATATTATACCAATCCTCTTCGCTGTGGAAGAGTTAATAACTTCCTTTTTTACGCACTCAAAATCATTGTTTCTAGAGTTAAATTCTTGTAGATTGATATGCGAGAAGTTGTAAACAAATAGCATAATTAATACTCTCACCACAATGCAAACGCAAATATAGCAATTTTATGAACTCAACTGTAGAGTAAACACCTCCATTAAATTATTTTGCAGCTAAGTTTAAGTAGGAAAATCAATAGATTCATGTTTATAGCTTGCACCCGCTTCTATCTACTGCAAACTACACTGACCTACTCGGTTATAACCCAAGCTACGGGAAGTTTAACAAATCAACATATAATCGCCTCCAGCTTAAAAATATATGATTGCCTTATCAATTGCCTGTCGCAAACCTGCACAGTGTATCCAACCAACAAAGGCGGCGTACTCACATCTGCCGTGCTTGTTGGCTATGAAAATATGATCAACCCCTACCAGATTCGTCCAGGTGCGGAGGCTGGTGCCGTCGTCGAACGTGAAGACAGTAGTTGCGTTGAAAAAATCTCGCTCGCTGGCATCGGTAATTCCTGGCACGGCTCGGAAGTGGTTGATTAGCCTTGAAGTCAGAGTTTCCTTTGGGGCGGGGCGCGGTGTTCTGGGCTTTGACCAAAACGCCAGGATGGCTTTGGCAACGGCAGGATGCGTCCTCAGATCAGGGTGCCGGACGCCGTCCAAAGGGAGAAAGTAAGCGTGGTTAAGCTTGGTCGCCTCGATGGGAACTGTGCCGTCCCCTCCTCCCGTGGTATTGCCAGCGACCACCAGCGTGGGAATGACTGCCGTAATCTGCTCTGCCAGCGCCCGTCGATTTTCACCCAAATGCTTGGCGATGCCAATGCCCCAGCCCAGCGGGTCAACAATTCGGGCTAAATCGGCCCCACCGATAGGAGAGCCTAGCAGCACCAGAGACTCAAACCGCTGCCACCACTCTGGATGCCGGGACAACGCCTCTACCCAAAGGATACCGCCGAGGGAAGTCGCGATCGCTCGCGCTGGAATGGTCGGATACTGCCTAAATGCTAGCTCAATGCTTTGCTCAACCTTGCAAATCAGTGGCTCAATTGCAAAGAGAGTCTGGACATATCCCAAATTCGGTGCAATCACACAGCACTGTGGCGGGGCGACCTGGTGGGCCAGCGTTCCCATCGCTTGATTGGTATCGGTCATGCCGTGTTGGGAGAACAGAAGCAGGTTGTAGGATGGCATAGGCTGTATGTACTCACCTGGTAGATTGGCCCTGATGCAGAGCAGGTAAGACTGATGTCGCCTCTAGAATTCCCGGCTAGCGAAATTTATAACAGGGCTGGAGTAGGGTGCGTTGCTGAAAAGCAAACGCACCGCCGATCACTTCAAAGCCTGACGGACGCTGGTGCATTGGAACCATGCCACAAAGCACCCTACTAAACTCACTCCTACCTCCCGACTCCTGACTCCTGTCATTCGGCAGCGGTTTCCAGTCCGGTGAGGGTACTGAAACTTACAATTCCTGAACATCATTTTTTCTCCGTAAGTTTGGGGAGTGCGATCGCCCCTTCACCTCTCTCCACCCCGCAAATGGGACTTTTGACCCCATCGTTTCAACTTTTGAATGCAACGATGGGGTCGCGAGTGACTTGAATCACACAAAAAGTGCCATCGATGGGGTCAAAAGTGATTTAAATCAATTCATGAACTCCAATTGATCACAAGAAGGAGGAAGGAAGAAGGAAGAGAGAGGAAGGAAGAAGGAAGAGAGAGGAAGGAAGAAGGAAGAGAGAGGGATGAAGAAGGAAGAGAGAGGGATGAAGAAGGAAGAGAAAGGGATGAAGAAGGAAAAGAAAGGGATGAAGAAGGAAGAGAGAGGATGGAAGAAGGTTAGGAGTCAGGAGTCAGGAGTCAGGAGTCAGGAGTCAGGAATCGGAAAGCACAAAAACTCACTTCTCCCTCTTCCCTCCTCCCTCTTCTTTCCTCTTTCTTCTTTCTTCTGTCTTCTATCTTCTATCTTCCCCCTCCAACACGTTTAGTCAAAACCCGCATAATCTCCCCCGGATTCACGGTGGGCAGGGGTTTTGACCACTCGTGGGGCTGGGCATAGCCGAGCTGATACATGCGGTGGACGTGCTGGGTGACGGCTTGCATAGAGCCGACGGCGATCACCCGCAGGATTTCGGGATCGTCGTTTTTGGGCAGGCGAAGCGGGGACGGCGCTGCCGTCTTAACTGAGTCCATAAGTTTGACACTCCTGTTTTGCGATTGGGGTAGACGCGCCCCAACAACACCACCCCGCAATGGCATGGCAAAACGAGGTGGCTAAAACAGGAGTTAAAATCTGCAATAGCCTCCGCGCTGCTGATCCAGCGTTCGGGGGTTAGCTTCCTGGAAGTGTGGGCGCACTTTCAGGGAGCGCGGGTTGTCCGGGCGCTAGACAAGAGGGTAGCGCAAGTTTTTGCAAGAAACAAGCGTATTAAGCTACGAAGAACGATAAGGAAAAATTATAGGAAGAAGGAAGAGCGAGGAAGGAAGAGAGATGAAGGAAGAGCTAGGAAGGAAGATGTATG
>JBHJGR010000169.1:0-11861 GCA_050331615.1 Elainellaceae cyanobacterium | reverse complement strand
GAGGGAGGAGGGAAAATATGGGGCTGGATTTAGCTACAGCAGGTTGGGAGACAGCAGGTGCGGGGTGTTGAGGCTTCTGGTTCAAGGGTCGCGTCAACTGTGAGGTCGGGGGCGGTATCGGCGACCTTCACCACGAAGATTTCCCAGCGGTTGTCATCGGGGTCGGACACTCCAACCTTGTCTTGCAAGGCATAGCAACAGTCGGTGTTGAACTCTTCAACCACGCTGAGTCCGGCGGCTGTGAAGCGGGCGATCGCTGCCTGAACCTCTTCTGAATGTTCCACCTGAATGCCCAGGTGGGAGAGGACTCCGTGCGGCTGAATCGAGTCCTTTTGGGTCAGGGTCAAATTCAATGGGGGAATCGCAATATCAAACTTGGCATAGCCCGGCTTGTACTTGACAGGTGCAACCCCCAGCAGGGTTTGGTAGAACGGGACAGAGCGATGCAAGTCCGACACGTACAGAGCCACATGGGTTTTGTGGAGGCGCTGATGTCCAGATCCTTCTGAATCTCACCCACTGGCAGGCCCCTGGGGTAAGCCGATAGCAGTAGCCGTACAACCCTCAGCCGGGAAGGCTGCCCCAGCGCGGCAAAGGTGGCTGCAATGTCGTCGAGCGACTGCTGAGTGGTATTCTTTATTTCCATGCTTCGATAATTATCGAAACTAGGAAATCTGTCAAGACTTGAGGGCGATCGCCCTCTTCCATTCCATCTGCCACGCCTGGGCGGCCATCTGCACCGGGTCCCACGGACTGCTCAAAGGTGGCGTATAGCTCAAATCCAGGTCGTTCAGGTCAGCGACTTTGAAGCCACAGAAAATGGCTGTGGCAAAGATATCAATGCGCTTGGCTACTTCCCCCTGATAGTGTCCAAGCATCTGCGCTCCCAAAAGCCGCTGGGTGTGGGCATCCCCGGTGATGCGGATGCGGAGGGGATGGGCATCGGGATAATAGACTTTGTGATCCCAGGTTTCAAACTCAACGGTGATGGGCGTGTAGCCAGCTTCTTGGGCTTCTGCTTCGCGCAGGCCGGTGCGGGCGATCGCCAGTTCAAACACCTTCACCACCTGGGTGCCCAGCGAACCCGAAAAGGCGGCATCCCCGCCCACAGCGTTCTCGCCAGCCACGCGTCCCTGCTTGTGGGCCGTCGTGCCCAAGGGTAAGTAGGTGGGCGCTTCTAGTAAGCGATGCTGCGTTTCCACACAGTCTCCGGCGGCGTAGATCTGGGGCACCGTGGTTGCCATTTGGGGGTCGACCTTGATCGCTCCGGTTTCGCCAAGTTCGACTCCGGCGGTTTCCGCCAGCTCGGTTGCAGGACGGGCACCGACAGCTACCAGGACGAGATCGGCGATCGCCTCAAAGCCCTCTGAACCTTTGACCCAAAGCTGATCCTGCTTTTGCTGAATAGTTTGCACCGATATCCCGTTCACCACCTGCACCCCATGCTGCCGCAGTTCATCAGCGACCCGCTCACCAAAGGTGGGATCAACGGTTTTTAGCACGGTAGGAGAATGTTCGACCACGGTGACCGCCAGCCCCGCCAGGGTCAGGGCATCCGCCATCTCCATGCCGATATAGCCACCACCCACGATCAGGGCCGACCGGGGCGAGTGCTGGGTCAAATGCTGATGCACGGCAAAGCTATCTTCCATCCACCGCAGGAAGTAAACGCCCGGTAAGTCCAGACCGTCAATGGGGGGGCGCTTTGAAGCTGCGCCCGTGGCGAGAACCAGGCGATCGTAGGTGAGCTGAATTTCCTGCTGGTCGAGTGTGAGGACGGTTACGGTGTGGGAGTCGGGGTGGAT
This sequence comes from Elainellaceae cyanobacterium, assembly GCA_050331615.1. Lineage (GTDB taxonomy): Bacteria > Cyanobacteriota > Cyanobacteriia > CAKZMO01 > CAKZMO01 > JAYKGU01. The sequence continues at coordinate 10,056 of JBHJGR010000169.1, read as the reverse complement.
GGCGATCGCCCGATGGTTGGTCAATAGCTGAATACCCGTGGCCAGGATATCATCTTTGGTGCGGTGGGCCAGATTGTGCCAGTCCGGGACTTCGCCGCTGAGAAAGAAAGGCAGTCCGCAGATACTGTAGTTGGGAAAGTCATCCGCCAGCATGACGGTGACCTCTACAGACGGGTCAATTTCCCGTGCCCGCAGTGCAGCACTGATGCCAGCATCGCTGCCACCAATGATTAATAAGTGAGACATTGCTATTTACTCCAAGTTATTTTGACTCTCCCCGGTCCTGGCACTGACTAAAATTCGCCTGAATGCTAATCCAGCGCCGATCGCCTTCAATGTGCAGTGTCTGAAGCAGGCGAGCGACATTTTCCCGAATCTGATCCCGTATCGGTACAAACAGGTCGGAGTCCTCAGCCGGATCGGCCAGTTGCCAGTCCTCAAAGATGTCGCTCACCAACCATTGGGAGGGGAGATTGACACGACATCCACAGAGGGAAATGACGGCATCAAAGTCCTCAGGGCTAAAGTCACTGAGGGGTTTGGAAGTCTGGTTGCTGATGTCAATACCCACATCGTTCATGGCAGCGATCGCACCGGGATGAATCTGGCTGGCTTGCAGACCCGCACTGGCGACAGCAACTTTGCCCTGGCCCATTGCCCTGGCAAAGCCTTCTGCCATCTGGGAACGAGCAGAATTGTGCTTGCAGACAAACATAATGCGCTTCATTGGTATCTGCCCATCCTTGTAAATGCTTGCAGGGACACTTTGCGGTCAATTCATAGGGTGAATACAGCGTGGATCGGGCAAAGTCGCCTTCTCCGGCTCACGGGAAAACCAGAAGGCCGTGCGCTTACACACCTCCACCAGCATCAGCATCACGGGGACTTCAATCAAGACGCCGACAACCGTGGCTAGAGCTGCCCCGGAGTTCAATCCAAAGAGGGTGACTGCGGTAGCGATCGCCACTTCAAAGTGATTGCTGGCTCCGATCAATGCCGCCGGAGCGGCGTCTTCGTAGACTAAACGGAGCTTTTGGGCGGCGACGTAGGTGATTAAGAAAATAAAGTTGGTCTGGATGAACAGGGGCACCGCAATCAGCAGAATGTGGAGGGGGTTGTCCACAATCAAATCCCCTTTGAAGGAAAAGAGGAGAATCAGGGTGATCAGGAGGGCGGCGATCGCCACCGGACTCAGGTACTTGAGAAATACCTGCTCAAACCAGGCCCTTCCCTTATGGCGCAGAATCCAGGTGCGCGACACCGCTCCCGCCAACAGGGGCAGCCCCACGTAAACCAGCACCGACAGCACAATCGTTTCCCACGGCACAATCAGATCGTTGGCAGACAGCAGCCATCCTCCCAGCGGCGCGTAGAGAAACAGCATGGCCAGCGAGTTGATGGCCACCATTACCAGCGTGTGTCCCTGGTTGCTGTAGGACAAATAGCCCCACATCAGCACCATCGCGGTGCAGGGGGCGATGCCCAGAAGAATGGCTCCCGCCATGTAGGAGTTCGCCAGGGTGACCTCTACGCCTCGAATCAGCTCCGTTCCCTCTAAAAGAGGACGAAAGAGCCATCCCAAAAAGAACTGCGCAAAGGCAACCATCGTGAAGGGTTTGATCAGCCAATTGACCACCAGCGTCAGCATCACTGGCTTTGGCGTCTGGGCGGCCTGCTTGGCCTGGGAAAAATCAATCTTCACCATGATGGGATACATCATGAAGAAAAGACAGATGGCAATGGGAATCGACACCTGGTAGACACTCATGGCATCAAGGGCTGCTGCAATGCCGGGAAAGATACGGCCCAGGGCAATCCCCGCAAAGATGCAGAGGATCACCCATACTGTCAGGTAGCGTTCAAAAAAGCTGAGACGACTACCTGCCTGGACTGCTTTCGGGCTTTCTTTGAAGGGATTTTGGCTCATTGAAATCTTTAGAAGAATAATGCAAATTTGTCTAAGGTAGTTCTGGAAATGTTCATACCCTGTCGCGTCAACAGCGTTTGATATATCCGCAGATGACGCAGATGGACGCAGATAGAGAATCGGCAGGAAGGTATTCATCTGCGAAATCTGCGAAATCTGCGGACAAATATCATCCCACCCCCGGCAGGGGCAAATGGCCGTTTGGTCCCTACCAGGTGCCCAGGTTTGGCATGGCCTAAAACCGCTTGGTTTTCCTCAACAGTTCGGCAATGGTGAGATTGGGCTGTGGTTCCCCATCAAAGGCGGTGCCGACCTCCCCTTCCTGAAAATTGACCCAGGCAATGTGATAGGCTTCTTCTGACAGCGGCACATATCCCACTTCTTCGACCCGTTCCGGAGCATTTTCGAGATAAAACTGCACAAAGTTTCCTAGCGCCTGGTTGGTCTGGGCAGAGGCCAGGTTGACGTAGATAAACAGGGGACGCGAGAGCGGTTGGTACTCAGCGTTGGCTACCGTCTCAGCGGAGGGCGTGACAGGGCCAGCGCTACTGTCGATCGCCAGCGCCTTGAGGGTGTCCTGATAGTCTTCGTAGTAGGCATAGCCAAAGTATCCCAGGGCGTTGGGGTCTTGACCGACTCCCTGGGCAATGATGTCATCATCCTCACTGGCGGTGAAATCGCTGCGGCTATCTCCTCCCACAATTACCTCGGTGAAGTAGTCATAGGTGCCGGAGTCCAATCCGGGGCCATAGAGATTGATGGGGCGATCGGGCCAGCCTTGGCGAACTTGACGCCAGCGGGTAATCTCACCCTGGGCCGCAGGCTGCCAAAGCCTTTCGAGTTCATCAGTGGTAATTGCCTCAGCCCAGTCATTTTCCTGATTTACTACCACCGTCAGGGCATCAAAGGCAACAGGTAGCTCTAGAAACTGCACACCAGCTTCGTTGCAGGCGGCAATCTCGGCGTCCGAAATCGGTCGGGAGGCGTCGTTAATATCGGTTTCTCCGGTACAGAATTTCTCAAAGCCGCCGCCAGTTCCCGAAAAACTGACATTAACGTCAACCGGGTCTTCCTCAGTCTGGCGATAGTCGGCGGCGATCGCCTCGGTAATGGGATACACCGTACTGGAACCATCAATGGCGATGGACTGTCGCGTATGCTCCGGATCGGATGGTGCCAGACAGCCTGCTGTCAAAGAAATTAAACCCAGGGCCGCTATGGGCTGAAATTGTGGAAAATGCATAGTAACCTCTTCGGATTCAAAATGGATGTGAAGCGTGTGGTTGGCATAAAGAATGTAGTTGAAACGAAGTGTGCCATTAAATTAAAGGTGATGCCTTGGCCCAAAGGTTAGAAACTATCAAATGTGGGAGTTCAGCCGTCATCGGTTAGTCACCGCCAGATTTCCAGGCGATCGCTCTCCCCGGCTTGGGATTGGGCAACTTGAGGGTAATCAATGCCGCCAGCAGCACAAACACGGCAGACACCCACAGGCAGCCCACCAGACCATAGAGCTGGAAAATGAGACCCGACAGCACTGTGCCTGCCAGCCGTCCGCCGGAATTGGCCATGTAGTAAAAGCCTACGTTCAGCGCCACTTTGTCATCCTCGGTGTAGGCCAGCACCAGGTAGGAGTGAACTGCTGAATTAAAAGCAAAGACGATGCCAAACACCATCAGGCCAATGACGATAGTCTGTCCGGCGGGGCGACCCGTTTGCAAAGCCAGGGCGATCGCCGCTGGAATGGCCGTTAAAAATCCCGTCCAGAAGCGAATAGTACTGGCCTGGGGTGGACGTCCCGAACCAAACCTTTGCAGAAGCGTAGGAGCCAAAGATTGCACAATGCCGTAGCCAATCACCCAGATGGCTAGAAAGCCTCCCACCTGCTCAAACGTCCAGTTCAGGGTACTGTAGAGAAACACGGGCAAACCCACCACAAACCAGACATCCCGCGCGCCAAACAGAAAGAACCGCGCGGCTGAAAGAATATTGATCTCCCGACTCTTGGAGAAAAGCTGGCGAAACTTTACCTTGGCCTTGATTTTGCCCATCCCCGACGGCAGCCAGCGACTTGACAGCAGCACCAGGAACAGCCCACCCGCCATGATCAGCAAGGCATTGGTATAGCCAACGGACGCCAGCAGCACACTGCCGACAAAAAATCCAACCCCCTTCAGGGCATTCTTTGATCCCGTCAAAATGGCCACCCACTTGAACAGGGAGGACTGGGCCTCCTGGGGAATCACCAGGCGAATGGCGCTTTTGGAACTCATTTTAGTGAGGTCCTTGGCAACGCCTGAAAATGCCTGGGCTACCATGACGTAGGGAACTGCCAGGGCGATCGCCCACGACTCGTTCACTGGGGTCATCATCAGCAAAGCCCCCACCTGGAGGGCAATGCCGCCATAGAGGGTGAGCTTTACGCCAAACTGGGAGCCAATCCAGCCGCCAAACAGGTTGGTGATAATGCCAAAGATTTCATAGAAGAGAAACAGCATCGCCACTTCAAACGGCGAATAGCCAATGGTATAGAAGTAGAGCAACACCAGCATCCGCAGCGCCCCATCGGTAACGGTGAAACCCCAATAGGCAGCGGTGACGAGGGCATAGTTGCGCACCCCCTGTTGGTCAAAGGTTGAAGATGCCATGATTTTTGGATGTAGTTGATTAAGCCAGCGAAATCGCCACCTTGCGGGCCAGCTCCGCCATGCGGTTGGCATAGCCCCATTCGTTGTCATACCAGGCGAGAATTTTTACCTGGGTACCATCCACCACCATCGTCGAAAGGGCATCCACGATGGAGGAGCGGGGATCGTCTTTGTAGTCAATGGAAACCAGGGGACGTTCTTCATAGCCGAGAATGCCCTTCAGTTCCCCCTCAGCGGCGGCTTTGAGCAACTGGTTCACCTCCTCAACAGTGGTGGAGCGTTCCACCTCAAACACACAGTCCGTCAGGGAAGCATTCAGCAAAGGCACCCGCACCGCCAGCCCGTTAAGCTTGCCGTTCAGTTCGGGATAAATCAACCCGATCGCCGTAGCCGAACCAGTAGTGGTGGGAATCAGCGACAGACTGGTAGCTCTGGCCCGCCGCAAATCCTTGTGGGGCGCGTCCACAATCGTCTGGGTGTTGGTATTGTCGTGAATGGTGGTGATGATTCCGTGTCGAATCCTCAACCCTTCGTGGATAACTTTGACCACCGGAGCCAAACAGTTCGTGGTGCAGGATGCCGCCGTCAGCAAATGGTGTTCAGACGGATTGTAGAGATGATCGTTGATGCCGTAGACGATGTTAAGCGCCTCTTGCTTTATCGGAGCCGCCACAATCACCTTTTGCACTCCCCGCTTGAAATAAGCGTCAAGTAGTTCCGGGGTGCGGAATTTTCCCGAACACTCCAGCACGATATCCACCCCCAGTTCGTCCCAGGGCACCTCCCCAGGGGTGGCGTCATCGCTAAAGCTCAGAGGCGACCCGTCGATGAGAATGCGATCCTCCCCCGCCGCTCCCACGTCTGGGGACCAGCGCCCATGCACCGAATCAAACTTCAACAGGTGGGCGGCAGCGACAGCGCCACCTTTCACCTCGTTAATGTGAATAAACTCCAGGTCGGGCCAGCTCCAGGCGGCTCGCAGCACCAGCCGCCCAATGCGCCCAAATCCATTAACTGCAACTTTTGCCATAAAACCTCTAACGATACCCGCCTCAGGTTCTGAGAAGCGTCAAGTGTTGACACGCCAGGTTGGGTAGGAATCTAGAATTCAGGAGTCAGAATTCAGGAGGGATCTGGCTTCTGGCTTCTGACTCCTATCCCTGGGTAGGCTTCCTGCTTTAAGTGAGTGACCCGCAGGGACATCACACTTCCAGTCAAATCAATTTTTTTTGATTTGTCAAGCTGGGAAGCAGAAATCTATACAGCGGCAGGGATCAGGTTTCATGAATCTTAACAGCGAGGTTCGTCCTCTGGACAGATCCGCGAGGGCAGCATGGGGCTGAAGCGCCGGAAGTCCGAGAGATACTGCTCCAGCACCGCGAATTGAGGCAGGTTGAGGCTGTAGTAGACCCACTTGCCCTCCTGACGGGAACGGAGCAGCCCCGCTTCCTTCAGGGCTTTGAGGTGGAAAGACAGCTTGGATTGGCGGACTTCGAGGCGATCGCACAAGTCGCACACACAGAGTTCCTGCTCACGCAGCAGATCCAGCACCTGAAGCCGCAGGGGATCAGACAGGGCCTTAAACCCCATTTCAACTGAAGTTGATGCGATCTCAGGAGACTTAACCATTAGACTTTTTGAAATGTATGTTCTCCCCCATTTTACAGAACATTCGCCCTTACCCCTGCACTCGTCCACTGCACCGTTACTGAGCCGTAATACATTTCCCAGCAACTCAAGGGCAGCTAGCAAACTGCATTGGTGTTGGATTTTAGGTTGTTCAACCCAACCTATCAAGGGCGATCGCCCCCGGTGAAGAAGTACCCTCTAACTCCGGGGGGGGCTGGAAAGATCGATTTTGCAGCCACGCAAACATTGCGGAAGCTCCAAGTAAAATCAAGGTAATGATACTAACAATTTGGAGCATAATGACGTATCGCATAAGCCATTCATAGTTGAGAACTAAACTAGATTGAAATGTTCCATGTGGACATTGGTTGCAGGCACCTGCAAGTCATGAAGTGCAGCTTCGACCTGCTCCATCATGACTGGAGCGGCACAGATAAAGTATTGTCGGCTGCCCCGATGGATGGGAATGTATCGTTGCAGGAGGTCTTTGTTGACATAACCCGTTTCGCCTGTCCAGTCTTCGGGAGGCTCACGCAATACATGAATGATCTTTAGATCCAGAGCGTCAACCAGGCTATCCAGTTCCTCTCGGAAGGTCACATCTTCCCATCGCTTGCTGGCGTAAATGAGCAGAAAGGGGCGATCGTCCTTCCGCTCAGCAGCAGTGACCAGCATGCTCATCATCGGGGTAATGCCAATTCCGCCCGCAATGAGTACGAATCCGGCAGAGTCCCAGTAGCGATCGCTCGTAAACACACCATAGGGGCCATCGAGATAAGCCTTTATACCTGGCTCGATATCCTTGATAGTTTGGGTAAAATCTCCCAACTCTTTGATCGTGAATTCCAGCCTTTCAGGATGGTCGCCACTCGAAGACATGGAAAAGGGGTGCTCACGCATCCGAAAGGGTGAGATTTCGACAGTTATCCAAGCAAACTGTCCGGGATGAAAACGGAACCCTTCATGTCCCCTCGGTCGAACGGCCAGTGTCCATACGTTTCCTCTTCGGGGAATGACCTCTTCTACCAGGTAGGGGCGTTTGGTCATCATCCAGGGTTTGATAATGCGGACGTAAACTAACAACCACAAAGCAGTCAGGGCGATCGCACTCCACAACAGTTTTTTCCAGAACAGTCCCAGATAATAGCTGACTCCCAGTGCATGGGCTAAGCCCAACGTCACTGCCGCCACGGCCAGAATGCCGTGACTTGTGCGCCATAGCTCATAGGAAATTTTAAGAGTCTGCCGCCAGATTGAGGTGACAACGAGGACAACCAGCGTCAGAGTGCCAGTTACGGCAAACCTGGCTCGCCACGGAGCCTCTAGGAGATTCAATAACCGTAGCGTTTCAGGCTGATCGATGAAGAGAACAATGGGATGAATCAAGATCAGGGCGAAAGCCACAAGAGAAATATAACGGTGAAATTGCAGGATGATATCAACCCCGTAGGATGCCTCAATCCGATTGATGCGGGCAGTGAGGGCAAACTGAAGGGCTAACATTGCCAACCCAATAAACCCTAGAGCAACTGAAAGCTCTGTCCAAAAGCTTCGTCCATCAGGAGCCGGAGGGTATAGGAGTAAGATAAAAAGAGGTAGCAGGGCGATCGCAAGATATACGGCGATCCAAAAGGCGGCCACCGCAACTGGGCTTCTCGTTAATAATCGCTGCATTTTGACCTGTCTCCCTCAGTAGAATAAATATGTGGCTTTAATCGTAATGGCGATGACATAGATGCCATAGAACGGGCTTTGCTAAACCATAATTTATCTGTCGATAAAGTTCTCTCACAAATTAGACCTGGCTTTACCAATGGCGACAACTACCAGAAGGCAGATTAAGTACATTCATCATCTTTTCGACCTTGAAGCGGGTGGTCGATTGCTCCCCTTGATCACCCCGACGCGATCGCCCCTATCTCGGAAACCAGTGCTCTGGCTATCCATCTAAACCGGGAAATCCTGGTTAGATAGGGAGTCAGAATCCAGGAGTCAGAATTCAGGAGGGAGCTGACTTCTGGCTCCTGACTCCTGAATTCTCTTCCCGGCAAAGCGTCCCACCTTAAGTTGATACTCAGCGATCGCCTCCTACAAAAGCAGCGATCGCACTCCGGGAGTGTTCGTGCGGCGATACTCCATCGGTTGCCCCATTCTCTTACAATCAGCCGTTAAGAGATTTGGGGATGTTGGGTTTCCCTGCGGAAAGCAAGCTACGTTATCTCAACTCAACTTAGGGTGAGGGCGATCGCACTGATAGCGAGATGTCAAAGCTAGTGACAGTCTCAGCATCGGAATGAGTTTGATGCGCTGAAAAAGCGCTGAACTCAACCAGGAGAAGGATTTTCCTGTTCCCTATTGACCCCGTCCGCCTCAGGGACTATGTTAGGCTGATTGACGCAGACTAGCAGCATTTTTCTGTGCTTCTGCATAAATTCGTAGAGCAGCAGCCATGTGTTGCTCTGCCTCCTCACCTTTTGATTGGAACCAGGCTAGAGTCTCAGAATCAACTCGAATAGCAACAGTAGCTAGTGAAGAAGCAGGCATCCGCAGTTTGGCTTTTGCGAAAAACTCATCGCCAAGAGGTGGAATATCAGAAGTATCGATATCCTCATCTGACATTGCATCAATTCTAGCCCAGTCGGTTCTTGAGGTATTGCTCATAACGTCTCCTTTCATGTGAAAGAGCTTTTCTGAGTGAGATAATACGAATTGTTTGATTGTCAGGTTCGGTGTAAATAAGCACAACAACTCGTCCATCCAGCATTCCTGTTCCAATCAATCGATCCTCACCATAATCATATCGCTCATCGAATTCAATAACCATCGGCAAATCAAAGATCCGAAGAGCGTCAGCGAAATCGAATCCATGCTTGTCAATATTAACCTCGTTTTTTCTCTCGTCCCACTCAAAGTTCATGAGCTAAACTCATCCCTTCACTGAAGCAAACTGCTATAGGGCAAAAACATCAGTCTCTTATGGTTTTCTACATATGAGGTAAATTACTACCGGATAAAGTACAGCGAGTCCCAAAAGGCTCATGTGCAGATATTTTTGGATGTTAATGAGACTTAAAGGGTCCTTTGAACTATCGGCTTTCTCCACCGATTCAACAATCTCATTTAAGTCTTGATCATATTTTTCTAAGATCTTTTTAGCACGTAGCTGGTGAAATTTTATCCATTGTCTTGACTTATCAATAAAGAGAATAGCCGCAACATTTATTGCAATCAATAAGACTGCAATCACGATGCTGACTCCAAAAGCTTGACCACAGTCAAGCCTGATTCCAATTGTAATAACAGCCGATGAAGTAACTATAGCAAGATTGCTGAACTGCATCCGTCGCCCTTCGTGTTGAGCAATACGGTCATACTGTAATTTATAATATTCCTTTAACAACTCAGACATGTCAAATTTATCCTGTACTGCTTGTCCTAAAATGATCGATTTTAACAATAACTAGGTAAGCGGTTAAAGCACCCATTAATAGCTTTGAAATTGCTATGTCTCGTTTGATGAATCTCCTAAGCGATTGAAGTGTTTGGTGATATCCCTGATAACCTCTCATCACCAACAGCTAAATGCTGCCTAACGGTGAAGTGCAGCGGCGGCAGATAACCTTGAATTCAGCACAAGCAACTTTTGCCCGTCCGCTGCCACGCAGTTATGGGGGGACAGCTAGGGAAACAGCCGAGGAGACGACCATGCACTGGGCGACAGCATTGATGTCTACTAACATATCGCATCGCTCCTCAACTTTAATTCTGCTCGGGGCAACAAAACGCTTAAAGTCAAAAAAGGGGGACAGCCCACCCAGATGGGAGGACGACTATGCCATGAGCGTCAGTGGA
>JBHJGR010000168.1:0-3578 GCA_050331615.1 Elainellaceae cyanobacterium | reverse complement strand
GGCCAACATTCTTAGAAAAGTAGCTAGAACTGTAGGTCTTGACCTGTCAGGACTAGGTAGAGGGGCTTTGACTTCCCCTGTGCGGGTCCGTCTCTGGACTATCCACGAATCCCCGTGTCTTCAGACCGGGGAGTAGTCAAGATTGTCCATGCTTCGGTGTAGTTTTCTGCAGCGGCGATCGGCCCGACTCCATCCAGTCAGCAATATAGCGTTACGCTCTATGGCCCTACGGGCTAAGGTTCGAGTGTAGAACCCCGTATTGTGGGGGTTCCACACCTCCTGAGCGTTCTAACGCGAAAGCGTAACGCCATACATCTTGTAGGGGCGTGCGCTTGTCCTTTGTATTTTCTGCCATCAACCTGTCATTTATAAATTTTCATCCTGGTAGAAAGCTCTGGTGATTCCCCCTTTCATTCCTCCTATTCTGAGAATCAAGCAAGCAATCGCAACCAAACGTTCAACGGTTTGATGCCCTGTTCACTGCGGTTCACTGCCAGCAATTACTGCTTCTTGATTGTTCATCTTTTACCCCCCAATAGGAGAGACCGTCATGCTGAATACCGCTACCACAAACGAATTCGATATCTTTGATAACAACCTCGGCTATACTTCCATTGCGGAAATCAAACTCGGTGAATCGCTCGATCAAGTCTTTCAACGCCACGATACTTTGCTGTCATCCCAAGATGATGAAACAGTCAAAGATTCCCTGACAGAGGCGATCGCGCTCTCCACCGCCGGACTCGGTCAGACTGACGATCCCCTCACTCAACCCAGTCCGCTAATTGATGCCTTGAACCCATCCACCCATCCATAGGCACTGCCGGAGATTCCCTGACTGGATCAACCACAGAGCAAACGGGGCACTAGTTAAAACCTATCCGAAAACTCCATCAAGGGGGGTTGGATTCCAAAGACTCTGGCGAATTTTTGGATAGGCATTTAGAGCCGGCTGATAAGCTAAATTAGGAGCAGTTCTTAACAACAACAATGGGACTGCTGACATGATGATTGCCATCCCCGCCGGGTTTAGCCCTCAAGAATATCTTGCCATTGAGTATCAGACTGTCATTCGCCACGAGTATCGCCATGGCTTGGTTTATGCGATGGCTGGGGGTAGCGATAATCACAGCCGTCTTAGCATTAATCTACTCACAGAAATTAACTTGCATCTACGGGATAGTGACTGCCAGTTTTTCTCAGGAGATGTCAAAGTCAATTATGCCGACGACTTTTTCTACTATCCTGATGCGTTTGTGACCTGCGATCCGCGCGATACGGCAGACCGCTATGTGAAACGCTATCCCAAGCTCATCGCTGAGGTGCTGTCTCCCTCCACTGAGGAATTTGACCGAGGCGTCAAGTTTGAAGATTATCAATCGCTGGATTCTTTGGAGGAGTACGTATTAATTTCTCAGGATGAAATTCAAGTTAAATGTCGGCGGCGGGTTTCACCGAACTCTGATCAATGGGAAATCGAGATTCACGGTGAAGGCGATTACCTGGTTTTGAGAAGTGTTGGGTTAGAAGTTGCGATCTCGGATCTTTATCAAGGCATTAATTTAATGGCTCGATAAAGTGTACTAAGTTTTTCGGTTCACCGATATTTGTAGGCGATCGCTTCATAGTCCACCCAGTCCTGGAGGTGTGGCTAAAAGTAGAGAATCGGCAGGGTCAAAATTAGTGAACTACAACTCCCTCAGGACAGGCTACTGCGACTACGGCTAATGAATGCGTCCACATCCCGACTTCTCTGACTTTGACCGGAGAAAACTATCCCTTTCACCTGATTGCTAGCAATGGAGGAGCGATCGCCACCGCTATGAGATGGGCGAACTGGTACTGACATTTGGCGAGCGGGTAGAAGTGCTGATGCAGGGCGATCGCCCCGAACTTGCTACCTGAAAAAGGAAGAGTGCTACTGGCTATGCTGCTTGGTCGGCTGTCGCTGAAGCTGCTGCAATCACGAATTCTCCCCGTCCGAGCCGCTCAAAAACTCAGAGACACCGCCTTTGCAGTCAGCGGGGGCGATCGCCGGATGGCAAAGGCAAAACAACGTGGAGGCAGATGAAAATCATCAGGCTGAATTTCAGTTTTGCATGAGCAGGACGAGGCATGGCAAGAGTGGGTGGATCTCGATATTGAAGCAATTGCGAAGCATAGACATAAGACGCTTCGTTCGTAGATTGGGCGTTTTGACTGACGCTGATTTGTTTGAAATTACCATCGCGATCGCCATTTCATTCACCATCCAACGCGGGTTGTTCTCCTGTCCTGGGTAAACTGACGAAAGATATCGCAGAAGCGTTAGACAGGGGTGATTTCATGGCAAGATCGAACCAGTGGAGGTGCCGACCGGAGCTAAGTTCAACGGCTATCGAGACTATGATGTCGAGGAGTTGAAGCTAGAGCGGCACAATATTCGCTTTCGTCTAGCCGAGTATGTGCAGGCAGACGGCAGCACCATCGTGGGGCAGCTGTCGTTAGAGTACCGCAACGGCCATTACGGACCTTGCTTGCAGGCCTATATTCTCTGTCAGTACTACCAGTGCCGGGTGACGCAGGGGCTGTTGCACGAGCAATTGCAGGAATGGGACATCGAGACGTCCAAAGGGCAGTTGCATCAGATTTTGAGTGACCCGCAGGAGTGGTTTGCCCACGAGCAGCAGCAAGTGTTGCAGGCAGGCATCGAGACCGCAAAGTACCTTCACACCGATGATACCGGTGCGCGGCATCAGGGCCAGAACGGTTACTGCACGGTGATTGGCAACGAGTGGTTTACCTACTTCAGCAGTGGGGCGTCCAAAAGTCGACGCAACTTCCTTGAAATCCTCCAGGGTGAGCATCCCCAGTATTTGCTCAATGAAGATGCCAAAGCCTATCTGGTGAACCAGCAGTTAGCGGCCAAGTATTGGGAGTGCTTGCACTTTAGCGAAAGGGTGGTGGCCGAGCAAGCAGAGGATTGGCAGTATTATTTGAGCACACAGGGTATCAAGCGCCCCAAGGTGGTGCGCTTGGTGAGCGAAGCAGCTTTACTGGGCGGGGTGATGGGCCAGGGGATAGACGCCCCGTTGCGCATCCTCAGCGATGGGGCCGGTCAGTTCAACGTGTTCGTCCATGGGTTGTGCTGGGTGCATGCGGAACGAGGGTTGCGACGTCTGGTAGCAGACACCCCGCAGCAGCAGCAGAACATTGCTGAGATGCAGCAGTTGCTGTGGCAGTACTATCGGCAGTTGCAGCAGTATCAGCAGCAACCGACACCTGCGGTCGCCAGGAACTGTGGCAGGAGTTTGACGCCATTTTCGAGCGCTGTTACACCTATCACATCTGCCGTGAAGTATTTGATACCAGCGGTTTTTGAGCTGTTGCCTGGAGACCAGGGTTTGTACAAATGTGAGGTAGCCTCCGCAGGCTGCCACGGAATAGCAGCCTGCTGGGCTGACATCTCCCCAGCCCTAGAAGGGCGGGGGTTCATGGAATCCACCTGACTCTGACTGGCTCTCGGATAGACCTACATCATCCAGCCTCTTATCAGGGTTCATCCATGCTTCCCGGTCGTTCTTCTCTGACGCTGGCAC
>JBHJGR010000167.1:0-4328 GCA_050331615.1 Elainellaceae cyanobacterium | reverse complement strand
GAACCCCACTTCAAGGATTACAAGTCAGCCGCTTTTGCGCTGTTGGATTCTGGTTTACAAGATGCCCAGGCGCTCACCTGCTTAGTGAGGCTGCTAGCCTGTGCTTCCCTCATCGCCCTGGTGCTGGGGATGCTGCTGGTGTGCTGCGGGCAGCGGCCCCGTCTCGACTGGCACGGACAAAGGGGGCTGAGCTTTCTCCAACTGGGGCTGCGGGCGGTACTCGAAGACTTCGCATTATTTACCTCTGGCAAAGTTTCAAACCTCTCGGATGTCCAACGAAAGGCTTGCGTACTATTATCACCAGGCAATCCTAAATCTCTCATCATGCGGCCAACGATAACCGAACCATCGGCAGAAACTGCCGTTGCACCAGAGACGGCAGTATTTTCCGGAATGCCGCTCAGTGCTTGAATACCTGTTGTTTCACTCCAGCGAAAGGCTGCAATTCCCGTAGAAGACTTGCTTGCACCCACCACTGTAGAACCGTCTGCTGAAATTCCTAGCGCGTTGCTAAAAAATCCCCTCCTTCTAAGTCACCTAAACCCGTGAAGGATACAGATGCAACAGCAGGGGTGAATACATGGGAGACAATAAGAACAATTGTCCAGGTACAAATAAGAAGTATGCCCCACAGCTTTTTCATGACTATTGCAAGATTAAGGTGTACTCATTTTCTCCCGGTTTAATGGGAGCATTGCCATAGTAAACTGAGCGATCGCCCCCCAACCCCTCCTGGGCGATGAGCAATCAACCGATCGTGTCAAAAACATCACCTCCGCTTCTCATCAGCGTCAGTGTGGGAGTGATGCGGTTGACCGATCGATGAATAGGCTTAACCTGCTGGAATTGGGGGCGTTGGCTTAGCCTGTGCGGAGCACGTATCGCACCCCAACCAATCGAGTCAGCGACAGTATCTCAGCCTCCCAACCAATCCAGGACGCAACGCCGAAGCTGGCTAATGTTCCCAACCAACGGCGGTAGACACCCTTGACTTAGCACCAGCAGCTTTCGTCCGTCCGCTGCGTTGGGATGTTGGGATGCTGGGATGCTGGCTGTAACCCAGACTTAAACTAACGTCCAGTCACTTCACCTAGGGCCTCTTGAATTACATCATCACTGACCCCATGACGCTTAAGGCTTGCAATCAATGCAGATACCGTATCACCTTCCAAACGCTCCAAGTCTGCCCGCAAACCTTGTCCAATATAAGCACGCGCTAAAGGTTGATACCCAGAAAAACCAAGCAGGGGTGCAACTTGCTTTAAGTCCTCAATCACATCTTCAGGCATACGAATAGTGATTGTCGTCATGGGACGATTCCTATCCAACCGCTTTTTCAACGTTTCAGGTTTCATAAAATTCCCGCTCCTTCCGTGTCGCTTTACGCGCTGAAATGATCCGAATGGTGTCGTTTTCCCGCTCAACAAAGACGACATACAGCAAATTCCAACGCCGATCTAAACCAATAACGGCATTTCGCGCTTCATCATTACGACTTGCATTAACGACCACCAGCAATGGATCGAAGAAGACTTCTGCGGCTTGCTGGAACGTAACACCGTCGTGATTGATTGGGTTGATCCTGGCTTTCTCGTCATTCCAGACAAAAGTGATGCCATTGAGAACGAAATACACATCCATGTTTGTAGTGTAGGCAGGACGTATTTACATTGTCAATACATTTAAGCCTTTAACTGGATTGGTGCGATCACTATCGGCACTCAGCAGAAGCGATTTGATTACTGTCCCAACCGGGGTTCGAAGCAGCCCAACGGTGAAGTTGTGCGGCGGTAGACAACCTTGAACTCTTGCCGATGACCTTTGTTACGTCCGCACCAATACAGTGTTATGCTGCCGTTGCTACCACAGGGTAGAACTATTTTCTCAGAGACAACAAAAACAGATTTGCTTTACAAAAGTCTCATCCGAACCTTGTCATCTTCGACGACGCTGAAATGTCCAGCCCAATCATCTCGCAGGGCGATCGCCGCTACTACTTTTTGAGCCACTACCGCACTAGAGGGTGCTGTCATCCGAAACAGAATAATACCACTGGCAGCAGGAAGTTTCGTCCGAAAAGCAAGTTCGCCAAAATCTTTGTCAAAAGTCAAGAGGATACGGTCTTCTGCTTGGGCACGACTCAATACTTCAGGATCGGAAATGCCAGGAGACTCTGTACGAATCCAAACTACATCATGTTCTTGCTGGCGTAATGCTTCTACAGCATCCAGAGGAAAGTTCTCATTGGCAAGGAAGCGCATGGACTAAACCGGAATAGCATAAACTTTTTCAGCCTTGAGCATAGCACTGGCATAGCTGAGGCAGGCTTGGATATCTTCAAGGCTGATACCGGGATAATTGCGAAGGATTTCATCGGTGCTCCATCCCTGGGCAAGCAGGTCAATGATGAATTCAACAGAAAGGCGAGTACCTCGGATGATGGGTTTACCAACCAGGACATCTGGGTTGAGCGTGATACGATTTTGCTGATCCATAAATAAACCTGAAGTATGTTGTCTTTTTCATTTTATGGTCATTCATTTCATGGTCAGGAGCAATTGTCGCGTTCGCCTGCATCGCTACCAACGTAGTTGGTTCATTACAAGAATTTCGTTCGACTATGCTCCTACCGACAGCTTGAAGCAGCATAACGGTGGAATGCAGCGGCGGCAAGTATCCTAGAACTTCACACCAGAGGTGTTCGTCCGTCCGCTGCCGTGACTTTATGTGGGGACAGCCAGGGCAACAGCCGAGGAAACAACCATGCATTAGGCGGCAGCATTGATGTCTACTAACATATCGCATCGCTCCTCAACTTTAATCCTGCTCAGGGCAACAAAACACTTAAAGTCAAAAAAGGGGGACAGCCAACCTAGATGGGAGGACGACTGTGCCATGAGCGTCAGTGGATGACTACTAACATATCGTATCGCCTCTCATCTTTACCTGCTTCACCTTGACGAATTCTCAGGGAACGGGGTTTAACCGCTTCCATAATCTTTTCGACCTTGAAGCAGGTGGTTGGCTTGCCCCCTTGAACCAAAAAACGGATTTCAATCTAACACAATGATAACTCCCTCAGCCACAACCCCATCGACCCAAATGGCGATCGCCCCCACCTCTGAAGCCTCTACCTGCGAAGCGATCGCCCTCACCTCCGAACCCTCCACCTCTGAGGCGATCGCCCCCACCTCTGAAGCTCCTAGCTCTGAAGCGATCGCCTCAAGCGCCATGTCTACTGACTATGTCGCCTACATCGGTATCGACTGGGCAGACCGCAAACACGACATCGCCCTCTATGACTGTACTACCGATAGCTGGGAAGACAGCGTCATTCAAAGCCAGCCTCAAGATATCCTCGACTGGGTCACCCAAATACGGCAGCGCTATGGAGCAGGTAAGATTGCCGTAGGACTGGAGCAAAAGCGTGGCCCCCTGCTCTACGCCCTGTGTCAGTACGACAACCTGGTGCTCTTTCCCATCAATCCCAGAACTGTTGCCAACTACCGCAAAGCCTTCCAGCCGTCAAGAGCCAAGTCTGACCCGGTGGATGCTCGCCTGTTGGTGGAGCTGATGCGCACCCATCCCGACAAGCTGGAAGTCTGGCAGGCGGGTTGTCCCAAGCACCGGGCTTTGCGCCAGTGGGTGGAGTCAAGGCGGATGCTGGTGGGCGAAAAGGTGCGCTTAACCAATCGCATCACTGCCTCCCTCAAGTCCTACTTTCCCCAAGTGCTCAATTGGTTTGAGGACAAAGATACCCTGGTGTTCTATGAATTTGTGGAGCGCTTTGGGGATGTCAAAGCGGCTCAAGCCGCCAGCGAAGAGGAGTTAAAGCAGTTCTTTCGTAGCCACCATGTGGTGCGCCACAGCGCCATCAACCGGCGAATTGAGCAGATTCGGCAGGCAGGGCCACCGCTGACTGAAGATGAGGCCATTGTGGTGCCAGCCAAAGCTTTGACGCTGGGATTAATCGCTTTGCTCAGGGTCATTCTGTCTCAGCTAGCGGTCTTCAACCAGAAGATTGCTGAGCTGTTTGAGTCGTTGCCTGATGCAGAGTTGTTTCAGTCGCTACCGGGAGCAGGCCCGCACCTGGCACCACGCCTGCTGGCAGCCTTTGGGGAAGACAGAAGTCGCTTTCGCTCAGCGCAGGCGTTCATGAGCTATGTGGACATTGCGCCGGTCAAGGAGGGGAGTGGCAAGAAGCGCTGAGTGCATTGGCGCTGGTCATGTCCCATCTTCTTGCGGCAGACCTTTGTTGAGTGGGTAGACCAGGCTCGTCGCCATTCGGCCTGGTCACAAGCCTTTTATTTGCAGCAGAAGCGGGCGGG
>JBHJGR010000166.1:0-30488 GCA_050331615.1 Elainellaceae cyanobacterium | reverse complement strand
GGGTTTATAGGACGGTTGGACTGCCGTTCTCTGGCTGTGGAGGCTTAGGGGATACCCTGCCTGTGATGCAGCAACTCTCAATCGTGAGGTTGGGAAGCTCCCGCTATACCGCTAGCGGTTAGCGGGAGAGGATGTCACTTCTGGAGTTGTCTGACCAATCCAGTCAAATCTGCTATACTGTCGCTACGCGCTCAAGTATAATTGTACTGATACAACGGACTTCCGCCCGCGAGTGTACATCAAATGTGTCGAACTCTCCCACTTTAAGTCGTTTGGTGGAACGACACAGGTTCCGCTATGCGTCGGGTTCACCGTCATCTCCGGTCCCAATGGCTCCGGTAAGTCTAATATCCTGGATGCCCTGCTGTTTGCCCTGGGGTTATCCAGCTCAAAGGGAATGCGAGCCGATAAGCTTCCTGACCTAGTAAACCAGAGTCACAGCAGTCGCACTCGCTCAACGGTAGAGGCAACGGTGACGGTGACCTTTGATATTAGCGATATTTCCAACGACTGGCTGACCGACGAAGAGACCGACGGTGTCGGAGATGGTCAGCAAGAGGCGGCGATGCAGTCACCTCTTGCTGAAAGCCCTGTCGAGAAATCTGCTGGGGATCACGATGGTACAGTCCCTGTCGCCGAGGACGGCTATCCAAGCGGTAATGGCTCAAGGAACGGAGCCGCCTTCAGCCCTGAGAACGGACGGATACAGGAATGGAAGGTGACCCGTCGCTTACGGGTGACGCCCCAGGGCACCTATACCTCCAGCTATTTCATCAACGACCAGTCGTGCACTCTGACAGATTTGCACGAGCAGCTCCAGCGCTTCCGTATTTACCCCGAAGGCTACAACGTGGTGCTCCAGGGGGATGTTACCAGCATCATTTCAATGAACCCCAGGGAGCGGCGACAGATCATCGACGAACTGGCGGGAGTTGCATCATTCGACCGCAAAATCAACCAGGCTAAGGAAAAGCTAGATGCGGTACATGAGCGGGAAGAGCGGTTCCGCATCGTCGAGAAGGAGTTGACGGATCAGCGCGATCGCCTCGCCAAAGATCGCATTAAGGCTGAGAAGTATCAAGCCCTGCGGGCCACCCTTCAAGAACGGCAGGCATGGGAAGCTGTGCTGTTCTGGCGCAAGCGCCAGCGGCAGGTGGAGCAGCTTCGCCTACAGGTCGTTTCAGCTGAACAACACATCGCCGATTTAACTCAGCAGCGAGAGCATCTAACCATTCAGCTCCAGCAAACCGCTGCTCAGCTTGAACAGCTCAATGCCCGGGTCAAAGCTTTGGGTGAAGATGAGCAGCTGAGCCTGCGGTCCACTCTGGCTACTCGCGAGGCCGAGCAGCGGCAGCTCCAGCGCCAGGAGCAGGAGCTGGTGGCTGCCAGCCAAGACCTGCTAAACCGCTTGCAGCATATCCAGCAGGAGCTACAGGCGCATCACCAGGAACTGGAACGGCTGGAGCAGGAGCAGCAGCTGCGGGAGCAAGAGCGCCAGCATCTAGAGATGGAGCAAATGGAGGCTCACCAAAATTTGGAGGAAAGTCGTGAGGCGGCCAGTGCGATCGCCGCTGCTTCAGCCGTCTGGGTGCAGCAGCAGGCCGCCCTCCGCCATCAGGTCGAGGCACTGCTCGCCGAAATTGACCCCCAGCGCCAGGAGCAGGCCCGACTGCAGGAGCGGGTCAGCCAGCTTGACCAAAAGATTCAGACTCAGATGGCAGCGGTCGAGACAATCGCCCAGGATCTGGCTACTGGGCGGGCGCAGCAAGCCGAGGTAAGCAGTCAGCATCAGGCTGCTGTGAGCCAGGTGCAGTCGCTGGCGCGATCGCTAGCAGCGGCTGAGCAGGAGCTGCAAATTCAGCAGGAAACCCAGACTCGCCTCCATCACGAACAGCGAGAGAAGCAGCGCCAGCTTGACAAGCTGGAAGCCCAAGCCCAAGCCCTACAAGAGTCCCAGGGTACCTATGCCACGAAAATGCTGCTGCAAACCGGGCTGCCGGGCATTTGTGGTCTGGTTGCCCAGCTTGGACGAGTTGATCCCCAGTACCAGCTTGCTTTAGAAATTGCGGCGGGGGGGCGGTTGGGCCATCTGGTGGTGGAAGACGATGGCGTTGCCGCAGCAGGCATCCGGCTGCTCAAGGAAAAGCGGGCCGGGCGGGCTACTTTTCTGCCCCTGAATAAGATACGTGCGCCCCGACTCACTGCTATCTCAGCCTGGAAGCGTCCCTCAGGGCTGGTGGATTATGCCGTCAATCTCATCGACTGTGATACCAAATATCGGGACGTATTTGCCTATGTATTCGGCAACACAGTGGTATTCAGCACCCTCGCAGAGGCCCGTCAGCACCTGGGAGACTATCGCATCGTCACCTTGGAAGGGGAACTCCTGGAAGCCAGCGGAGCTATGACCGGGGGCAGCCTCAGCAATCGCCAGGGTACCCTCCATTTCGGCACCGTGGAGGCAGGGGAATCAGCGGAGGCGATCGCCCTGCGTCAGCGTCTCCACGAAATTGACCGGATTCTCGATCGCTGTGAGGGAGCGATCGCCCAGGCCACGGTCCACCTCAAAACCCTCGCCCAGGATCTAGACACGGCTCGCCAGCAAGAGCGAGATGTGCAGCTACGGCTCACCCAGATTCAAACCCAAATTACCCAGCTTGAAAACCAGCAGCATCAGGGGCGATCGCAGCTCGAACAGGATCGCCACGAATGGCAAGAATCCCAAACTCGGCTGAGAACGTTGGAACAGCAGTTGCCCCAGCAGGAAGCCGTTCTCCAGCAGCAGCGCCAAGCCCTGGCCGAGCTGGAGCAGTCCCAAACCCATCAGGAATGGCAGCAGGCTCAGGCCGCCATCCGGGAGCGGGAAGCCCAGTTTGCCGAGAAGCAGCTAGCTCTGCGCAGCACCGAACAGCGCCTTCAGGATCTAACGACCCAGCAGCAGCGCCTCCAGGAGAAGATTCACCAGGGGCAGCAGCAAATCCAGTCCTGTCGCAGTCAGCAGCGCGAGCAGCTCGATCAACAAACCAGCCTGCAGCAGCAGCAGACCGTCCTGGCTGAGCAGATTGCCCAGACTCACGCCGCCCTGGCGGTGCTGGAGCAGTCGCTGGCGGCGGAAAAGGCGGGGCGCGATCGCGTCGAGCGGCAACTTCGGGACGAGCAGACCCAGCACCAGCAGCTTGAGTGGCAGATGCAGAAGCAGCAGGAAACCCGCCAGGCCGTTTTGGAGGAGCTGGCGCAGCGGCGCACCGAGCTGGAGGCCCAGCAGGCTGACCTTCCCGATCCCCTGCCCGAGGTTCCCGCTGACCTAGGTCTGGAGCAGCTACAGCAAGAGGTGCGATCGCTCCAGAAGCGCCTCCAGGCGATGGAGCCGGTGAATATGCTGGCGCTGGAAGAACATGAGCGCACCCAGGAGCGGCTGCAGGAGCTAACCCAAAAACTGACGACCCTAGAAGAGGAGCGGACCGAGCTGCTGCTGCGCATCGAAAACTTCACAACGCTGCGCCAGCGGGCCTTTAAGGAAGCCTTCGATGCCGTCAATGAGAACTTCCAGACCATTTTTGCCGAACTCTCTGACGGCGATGGCTACCTCCAGCTCGACAACCCCGACGATCCCTTTAGTGGCGGCCTCAACCTAGTGGCGCACCCCAAGGGCAAGCCTGTACGCCGCCTCGCTTCCATGTCGGGGGGCGAAAAATCTCTCACCGCCCTTAGCTTCATCTTCGCCCTGCAGCGCTATCGTCCGTCCCCTTTCTACGCATTTGACGAAGTCGATATGTTCTTAGATGGGGCAAATGTAGAGCGATTAGCTAGAATGATTAAACGTCAGTCTCTCTATGCCCAGTTCATTGTGGTCAGTCTCCGACGTCCCATGATTGAATCGGCGGAGCGGACGATTGGTGTGACGCAGGCAAGAGGGGCCTACACCCAGGTTTTGGGACTTGACCTCCAGCCGCAGCGTGCCTGACAGTGGGGTTGGGCATGGCGCAGCCTAGCTTGCCGCCATTTCGGCAGCCGCATTCTCCAACAATTTTTCTCATTCGTCGCATATCTCGATCCGAGATCAGGACTCGAACATGGTTGAACAGTTTTTACAACGCTCTGACATCCTGGGAACCCAGATTATTACCCGCGATACAGGAAAACGCCTGGGGGTTGTCAGTCAGCTTTGGGTAGACATCGATCGGCGAGAAGTCGTTGCCCTTGGCCTGCGCGAGAGTATGCTGTCCGGGGTTTTGTCTAACATTCAGCAGACGATGCTGCTCAGCAGTGTCCGCCAGGTCGGTGACGTCATTCTTGTAGACGACGACACTGTGCTCGATCAGGAGGTGGATGTAGAGGCGTTTAGCAGCTTGATCAACTGCGAAGTGATTACTGAAACTGGGGAAATGCTCGGTAAGGTGAGGGGCTTTAAGTTTAACGCCAGCGACGGTCGCGTCACGTCTCTGGTGATTGCATCTTTGGGCATTCCCCAGATTCCCGACCAAATGATTAGCACCTATGAGCTACCGATGGATGAGGTGGTGAGCAGCGGCCCCGATCGCCTGATTGTGTTCGAAGGAGCGGAGGAAAAGCTGGTACAGCTCACGGTCGGCGTACTGGAACGTCTCGGCATTGGTACGGCCCCGTGGGAGCGACGCACGGAAGACGACTACTACGCCATGCCCACTTCCCCTGCTAACCAGCTTGGCACGGGCTCAACGACCCTGGCATCAGAACCTATTCAGTCCACTACGACGGCTGCCAGCGAAACCTGGGACGAAGACAACTGGAACGAACCCCAGCCGCTGCAGGAACCACTGCCGCAGCGTCAGCCGGAGCCCGTCTACTATGAGGCCGACAACTGGGGCGGCGAGCCTGCCGCTCAGGAAGCCGCCTACATCGAAGAAGCGACTTACGAGGAAGTGACGCCGGTCTCGCCGCCCGAACCTCAGTACGAAGACACCCAATACGAAGACTACGACGTGACCGGGGACGCCTGGGCCGACGACGAGAATCCCAAGCCCTACCAGCCTCAGAAGCTCAATATTCCCGAGAAGAAACGGGTAGTAGAGTATGAGGAGGAGACCGATTACTAGGGCGATCGCTCCCTTCCCGTCAACGCATCACTGGATATCTGGATAGTGCCATGAGCCTAAAAGATCGAATCTCAGAAGACATTAAGGCGGCGATGAAGGCTAAGGACAAAACTCGCCTGGAAGCCGTTCGCAGCATTAAGAAGGTCATTCTGGAGCGGGAAACCGATGCTCGGGCCAAGGGCCAAGAGGGCTTGACTGACGATCAGGATTTGGAGATTCTGACGCAGCAGGCGAAGCAGCGGCGTGACTCGATTGAGCAGTATCGCAGCGCTGGCCGGGAGGATTTAGCCGAGAAGGAGTCTCAGGAACTGGCCGTAATTGAGTCCTATTTACCTGAGCAGCTTTCTGACGATGACCTGAGCAAGACGCTGGATGACATCATCGCCCAGGTGGGAGCCTCATCACCAAAGGATATGGGGAAAGTCATGGGCCAGGCCATGTCCCAACTCAAGGGCAGGGCCGATGGCAAGAAGGTGCAAGAAATGGTGAAGGCGAAGCTGAGTAGCTGAGCACACTTACCACCAGCGAAGCGCTAGATAACTCTGAACTGCGCCCTCACGCTCCTGATCGGTCAACCACTCCACAGGTTTATAGGTTCCGAAGACGTGGTCCCACCAGTCAACGGCCAGGCCGAAGTTGTGGTGCCACATATTGTACTTGTGGTGAACGTAGTGAACCGGCATCTTCATCCAGAAGCACCGGGTCGGATTTTCGTGCTGGAGCTGATGGGCATAGGCGGAGAAGGCTGCATAGGCGATCGCCCCGGCGACCCAGCCGATACCTGCCTCGACTGAAAAGAAGAAGGGAAGCAGCATGGCCACAAAGCTGCCCTTAACGTAGTCCAAAAATTCCCACAGCACCCCCTGCCCCTCATTGCGGCGATGGTGATCCCGGTGGCGCTTTCCAACTCTGGCAGATGCGTGCATTAGGCGGTGCATCCAGTACTCCACCAGGCTGGCGAAAACGAATGCCATGACAAAGAAAACAGCTGCGAGCATTGAGCAAAACTCCGTCACACCAATGTAGCTAAGAATCTATCTAGAGACCCCGTCAGGGGCTTTGGACCCCAAAAACTCCAGCGAGTTTCCAGGTAAGCACTGAGAAGATGTAGGCTTACACTTCTAAGGCTAAGAGCATTTTCAGGACTGAAAAATTTGATAGGCGTAGTAGGTGGCCATCGGGATAATCGTCGCTGCGATCAGAAATCCGACGACAAGGACGGTGGCGCTTCCCTGATCGGTATCTTCGGCGTCGGTAAAGGTGCCCTCTGCCTGAATAGAAGATGCTACCACCGGTGGACCGGGATCGGGTTGACCAGATAAGACAGTGGCGATGCGATCGCCCGCATCCAAAAACGCCTGGTTGTACTTATCGCCCTGCCGCAGCGGCACCAGCACCGTTTCCTGAGCAACGCTATTGGCGATGTCGTCAGGCAAGGTAGACTTCACATCGTCTCCCGTGCGAATCGCCACGTTGTTGGTAACGCTGTCCAACACCATCAGCACCTGGTTGGTCTGCTGGTCGGCAGTGGGAAACCACTTCTCAAACAGCTTTTCGGTGAAGGAATCGATGGTTTCACCGTAGTCGAGGCGGCGAACGGTCACGAAGCGTACCTGGTTGCCCGTGTCGCTAGCCAACTGGCTAAACTCGCGGCTGAGCTGGCCCTCGTTGACGCGGCTGATGATCTCGGCCTGGTCGAGCACCCAGGTGGGGTCGTCCGGGTTTAGCGGCGGAATGTCGTAAACCCCTGTAGCCTGGGCGGGGAGTGCCCAAAGGCTGGCCATCAGCAACACGCTGCTAAGCAGCCCAGCGATCGCCAGCGCAGCGGATTTAACAAAGCGCATTGGGTTGACCACACCTGTCTGCAAGCTAAAAAGTCCCATTGTCTCGAACCACCCACTTCTCCTACTGTTCCGTATTATAAAGCGATCCCCCCTTCGCTTCACGATCAATTTACTAGGACCAGAGAGGCGATCGCGTTCACCACCACCTGGGCTGATCTCGTTAAGAAGTCAGGATCAAGGGTATCGGGGCGATCGCTCGGCTGGTGATAGTGGGGATTGCGGAAATTCGCGGTGTCCGTCACCATAACTGCCCCCATCTGCCGCTCCCAGAAGGGCACGTGGTCACTGCGCAGCAGGTCGGATATCACTGGCCCCAGCGTGGGTACTTTGAGGGTAAAAACGGGCAGGTCGGCGGAGCCAGCAGAGCCATTGACGAGAAACGCATCTACCAGCGCCGGATGGGCCGCATCGCCGA
This sequence comes from Elainellaceae cyanobacterium, assembly GCA_050331615.1. Classification (GTDB taxonomy): domain Bacteria; phylum Cyanobacteriota; class Cyanobacteriia; order CAKZMO01; family CAKZMO01; genus JAYKGU01. The sequence goes on along the minus strand of JBHJGR010000166.1, from coordinate 23,154 downwards.
CCACTGCCAGGAAGTCCCCCCGATCTGACGGCGGGGAGATAGGCAGCCCCTGGGGAAAGCTCTGACAGCCCGGCTCCGAGCAGGCGTAGCCTAGCATCTCCAGAATGACGGCACCTGCCAGATCTGACGGCGGGGCGATCGCTTCTACGAACGCCCGACTACCCACCAGCCCCACCTCCTCCAGGTCAAAGAAGGCCAGCCGCAGAGGTAGAACGGTTGGCAGGGAGGCAAAGCGGCGGGCCACTTCCAGGGCAACCGCAACGCCGCTGGCATTGTCATCGGCACCGGGCGATCGCGCCACGGTATCATAATGTGCCCCTACCAGCAAAGCAGGCCCAGTGCTAGCATCGGCAACAGTCCCGTCCTGGGGACGGCTAGCGATAAGATTGATGCCCGGCGAGATACCACCACCCGCGTCACCGGGGATCGGCTGGCGTACGACGTTCCAACCGGCTGATGTCAGCGTTTGGGTGATGTATTCACGGGCCAGATCTCGCCCGGTGGTAGTGTAGCGCTCAGAGGCCAGGGCCGTTACGTCGGTCAGGAGGCGATCGCCCTCAACTGCCAACGGCGGTTGATTAGCAGCCGAAATGGCTCGGGGTACCAGGTCTGACGGCAGCGGCATCAACTGTCCCACAATCGGTAAGCCAGCCAAGGTGACCGGCAGATTGGAGCCGCCCGCCAGAGCCAGACTGACGGCCAAAATCGCTCCCAGGAGGGCGATCGCGCCCCATCGCTTCAGCGTTCTCATGAGCAGTATGGATAAGCGACACAAAGCTCCTGGAAATCAGGCGTCAGGAGACTGCTGCGAACTGCTGACCTCTTCCCAGGCGGCATCGCTTGAAGCGGTGGCGCTGCTGGCATGACTGCTGGTGGTGGGTCTGGTGGCAGGGGAGAGCTTGAACCGTTCTGACAGCGCCTTGAAAGACTGGCCAATTTGCTGGCGCAGCCGCCATCGCCGAAAGGCCCGGTCATAATCGTCGCCCTCGGTTTGAAACGTCCGCCAGGTTTGTAGCGACAGCACCAGCCCCCAGCCTAGCAGGACGTAGGTGGACCAGTTGAGGGCATGGGAGATGAGCAGATTAGAAGCGACCAAAAAAGAGTTGACGATGGCGAACTTAGCGACGCTGTGGCGCAACTGCTGGCGGCGGTAGCGCTCAAACTCCTGGCGATCGCGCTGTTCCTCCTGGAGGGTTTGCCATTCCTCCTCGGCTGCTAGCAGGTTAGCAGGGGAGATACCCAGATCCTGGGCGATCTCAATGAGCTGCGATCGCGTCAGGTCACCCGCCTGCCCCTGACGCATTAGCGCCAGCCTCAAGATTTGCTGAACTGCATCTTCGTCGTAGGTCTGTGCCATTCTGCTTAATTCTCCCGAAGGCAGACAAACAACCGCGTGGTTAGGCTTGCGCCAATCAATCCCTAGTAAATCCCTGACCGACCGTGTCATCCGTTTTAGACGGTTTCAACCGCACCATCTTCAAAAATCGTCGCTAGAAGCAGTCCAACCTTTACCTTCAGATACCTTTAGAGATTTTGACTCTTTTTAGAGATCTTTATCTTTAGGAGATCTCCAGAAAAAAAATTACCTGCGGTTGAACGGTCGGCAGGGGCAAATGGCCCTTTGCCCTTACGTCGTCTGGTAGGATCATCTGCAAAAATCTCCTTAGAGATCACAACTCCTTAGAGATCATTAGAATAGGTCAGCCAGTGCCCACTATTCAGTATAGATTTATCCGATCGGGATGTCTGGACGATTCTTGAATTAATCAGCGGGTTTTTCATGTCCGGCCCAATAGAGCCACTAGAGCCTTCACCCAAACCTTCCGGACGCAGCAGATGGGACGACGCAGCGAATTTCTATCGGGCATTAGAGCCATTTCTCCCATTACCCTGGGAGTAGTCCCCTTTGGCATGATTGCGGGCATCACCGCCGTCGAAAGCGGCTTGACCGGGGGCGAGGCGATCGCCATGTCGGTGATAGTCTTCGCTGGAGCCTCCCAACTCGCCGGGGTGCAGCTGCTGTCTAGCGGTGCTCCCCTGCTGGTGATCTGGTTAACCACCCTGATGATTAATCTGCGCTTCACCATGTACAGCGCTTCTATGGCTCCCCATTTTCGCGGTCTTTCGACGCTCCAGAAGGTGCTGCTAGCCTATATGCTGACGGACCAGGGCTATGCCATGTCGATTACCTATTTCAATAAGAATGCTGGGACGAGCGATCGCCCCAGTCTCTCTGCGACGGAAAAAGCCTGCTTCTTTGGCGGAGCGGCTTCCACTATCTGGGTGGTCTGGCAGGTGAGTACGATGTTGGGGGTGGTGCTGGGAACGGGCATTCCTGAAGCGTGGTCTCTCGACTTTGCCATCCCTCTGGTTTTTCTGGCCGTCATTGTGCCAGCGATTCGCCAGTGGGCCTCCCTCGGAGCAGCGCTGTCGGCAGGAGCGATCGCCATCGCCGCTGAACCGCTGCCGTTTAATCTGGGGCTGATTGTTGGGTCGCTGGTGGGGATCGCCGTGGGCATTGGCCTAGAGCGCTGGCAGGCGCAGGGGGAGACGTGAGGATTTGGCTGGCGATTTTGGTGATGGGGCTGCTCACGGTGGCCCTGCGAATGTCCTTCATTCTGCTGCTGGGACGGGTGGATTTGCCTCCCCTGATCCAGCAGGGGCTGCGGTTTGTGCCCGTAGCGGTGCTGCCGGCCCTGGTCCTACCGGCCCTGGTTTACATCGACGGTGACCTCAACCTGTCATTTACCAACGGACGGCTGCTGGCGGGACTGGTGGCGATCGCCGTTTCCTGGCGCTACCGCAGCGTCCCTTTGACGATCGCAGTGGGAATGGCGTGTCTGTGGCTCTGGCAGTGGCTTCGCTAAACCAACCGCTCAAACCAGTAGTTCAGCAGGAAGGGCGATCGCCACAGCAGGTAAAAAATCAGCCCGAATAGCGCTGTAATTAGCGTTGTCAGGCCATAGCTGAGGCAGAGCAGCAGCCCATCGGTTTCCAACATGGCGATGACGAGCACCAGGATGCCGAAGGCCGGGATTGCATTGGTAAAGGGAATGGGGCATAGCAGTAGCACAGTCAGCCAGGCGATACAGCCGCCGTTGAGCCGCCAGATGTGGGGATGGGTGGCAAACCGGAGCCAGCGGGGGCAGACGAATCGCTCCAGCAGTCGAGAGAGGCGCTGCAGGTCATGGAGCAGTTGTCGCGCCAGGAATTTAGGAAAGGTGAAGGTTAGCAGTCGTCGCGGCAGCCAGGGCGATCGCCGTCCCACCGCCATTTGCAGCGACAGCAGCAGGCAGGCAGACCCCAGGAAGGGCGTGAGCCCCGGCGGTAGGGGAATCAGGAAGGGAGCCACCAGCAGGCCAATCACCAAGCCCATGCCCCGCTCTGCCGTGGCGCTGAGCAGGGCGGCCAGGGTCAGCGGCTGGTAGGCAAAGGTGTGGGCCAGATGTTTGATTTCGTGAGAGAGGCGTGGATGCATCGGACTGGTCCCCATCGCGCAGCATAAGCCGATGCATTTGGTATAGACAAAACTTCCCAACGCTTACCTCACGGCGATCGCGGTAATCCTGTCGGTCAGCTAGTCGCTTCCAGCACTTTTGCCGTAAATTTACCGGGTCAAGACGGCAGAAGCTGACAGATGAGGTCGCCCGCTCCCTGCGGCTCGAAGGGCGTCACGATGCCGTTGGGCTGGGTTCGGCGGCGATCGCGACAGTCATACACCTCCACCGGACGCTTGACGCCGTCAACGCTTACCGCCGCCCGGTATTCCCAGTAATTCTTGGCGCTGCGCTTGATGCTGAGAATACAAATCGTGTGGTTGTTAAGGATTCGACACAAATCGGGCTGGGCAGCACAGGAATTGGCAACGAGCACAATCCAGCCCGCAAAGATCAGAATAAGTAGCCTTCGTAAGCTTTTTTGAGCCCTCGGCCAATTCGGTAACATCATCGTCAAGCCATCACTTGTGTGACTGATTCAGGAGCGATCGCCCGCCGAATCTCCTCCGCTGCTAGCCCATGCCCGATAAACACCAGTTGAGTTTTGCGGAGTTCGCCTGGTCGCCAGGGACGGTCGTAGAATTTATCGAACCGCTGGCCGACTCCCTGGAGCACCAGGCGCATGGGCTTATTGGACACAGCAACAAAACCCTTGATGCGGTAGATATCCTGCTGCTGCACCAGGGTTTGCAGACGCTCGATCAGGGTCACGGGGTCGAAGGCTTGCTCTAGCTCTAGGTAGACGGAGTTGATGTCGTCATCGTGCTCGTGGTCGTCCTCGTTGTCGTGGCGGCTGGGGCGGCTGTCGAGATGGTCTTCCACCGCTGCATTGAAGCCCAGCAGGACATCGGCACTAATTCCCCCGTGGTGGCAGGGGACGACTTTCACCCCCGCCGGAGCCTGCTGCTGGAGCCACTGCTGGACGCGATCGCGCGCCCCGTCTGCCATCACGTCGGTTTTGGTGAGCAGAATCAGATCGGCACAGGCAAGCTGATCTTCAAACAGCTCCTCGATCGGGGTTTCATGCTCCAAACTGTCATCGGCCTGGCGCTGAGCCTCCAAAGCGTCGCGATCGCGCACAATTTGCCCCCGTGCCAGGGCATCCCCATCCACCACGGTCACCACGCCGTCCACCGTAGCGCCTGTGCAAATTTCGGGCCAGCGGAACGCCTGCACCAGCGGCTTGGGCAGCGCCAACCCTGACGTTTCAATCACGATGCTGTCAATCTCGTCCCGTCGCTTCAACAACTCCTGCATGGTGGGCAGAAATTCTTCCTGGACCGTGCAGCAGAGGCAGCCGTTCGCCAGCTCCAGAATATTCGTTTCGGGGAGCGGACTGGCAGGCGTCCCCTCTTCGTCACACACCTGGCAGGACTTGAGGATTTCGCCATCGATGCCGACTTCGCCAAATTCATTAACCAGCACCGCAATGCGGCGGCCCTGATTGTTTTGCAGCAGGTGACGCACCAGAGTGGTCTTGCCAGAACCCAGGAAGCCGGTGATCACGGTAACGGGAATTTTGTGCACGCAGTAGTTCTCCTTAATAATGCAAGACGAAAGAGTGTAGGGCGAAGAATCATCATACTCCCATCGCTATAGACAAGGTACTCCTCAAACGTCGGAGGCTGGGTCTGAGATGGGGAAATTTGGCCCATGGGTGCGATCGCCCCCCTCACTGCGGACAGTGTAGCTATTTTAGCGATTTTGGCGCTCAAGCATTACTTGGAATAGGCTGCGTAATCCCTGCTCCAAGCCCTTGCAGACGCCCGTGAGAAAGTCCAGATCCAGGGTATCGAGGCGATCGCTCGCCTGATGGTAGTGGGGATTGCGCATAAAAGCGGTATCCGTCACCATCATGGCCCGATAGCCTGCGTCCCAGAAAGGCGCATGGTCGCTGAGGCGGGTTTGGGGCACTACCATGCCTCGCTGCCCGGCGGGAAGCCACTCGCAGGGCAGTCCCGTCTGTCGGATGGCTTGGCCGAGCTGCCGCAGGTCACCAACGGTAGCCAGGTTGCCGACGAGCGCAATGAAATCTCCCTGGTCGGGGTAGAAAAATTGAAGCCCGGTGGGATAGCGCTGGGAGCCAGGGGTAGGGTCGCGATAGCCCAACATTTCCAGGGAAAGCATCAGCCGCAGTGGGGTTTGCTGCTGCGAGAGTTCTTCTGCGTAGGCAGCACTACCCAGGAGCCCATATTCCTCCATATCGAAGGCCACGACTTGGAGGGGGTGGGCGATCGCCTCTGCAGCAAAAGCCCGTGCCAGCTCCAGCAGCGCCGCCACACCGGAGGCATTGTCATCAGCTCCGGGGGTACCGGGCACGGCATCATAGTGGGCCCCAATCAGAATCGCCGGTTGGTCAGGCTGGTCGGGCTGGGCAGGCAGCTTCAGGATGAGGTTATCGTGGACCTGCCCCCGCACCTGGAAGGTGTGGGGCGTTACCTCGCCCCACTGGGCCAACTGCTCCTGCAGGTATTGCTTGACATAAAAATGCCCTGCTGAAGCCAAATAGGGGTCCCGCTCCCGCACGATCTGTTCAAGGTGCGATCGCAATCGCTGCCTCAGATCGCTAAATTCGCTGGACGGCTCAGATGGGCGGGATGAATCAGGTTGCTCAGGCTGGTTGGGCATAGATTTGTCAGGCGTGCAGTTCCCATCTACTATCAAAGCATCTTTGGGCTGCCTCCTCTCGATGCTGGTGCTCCTATGTCCTTCCCTACCGCTACCCTCGCCCGTCTGCTCGCGGGAGAATTTGTCAATCGGGAGCAGGCCCTGGCCCAACCCGCCTGGTTCGTGTCGCTGCGCCTCTGGCATCGTCCCCTCCCCCGACTGCTGGAGGGCAACCCAGCGATCTTTGCCGAGCAGGCCAATGCGCTTTACCCAGACCAGGCTTACCGCCAGCGACTGCTCATGCTGCAGGAAGGCCCTGATGGCATAGAGGTCCAATATTTTGCTTTTCGCCAACCCGAGCAATACCAGGGAGCCGGTCTGAACCCGGAACGGCTGCGATCGCTCCAGGACGAAGATCTAATCCGGCTACCGGGCTGCGTCTTGGAGGTACAGCAGCGGGGCGAGACCTTTGCCGCCACGATGCGACCTGGAGACAAATGTCAGTTTGAGTATCAGGGCAAGGTGGGTCAGGTAGCGCTAGGGTTTGAGGTGAGTCCGGGGCGTTTTCTCAGCTACGATCGCGGCCTGGATCCAGAAACGGGGCGATCGCTCTGGGGTGCGCTGATGGGACCCTACGAGTTCACCCAACAAGCAGATTACGCCGCCGATGTGCCCGCTTACCCGCGCTAGCGAATTTTTGAAAAGCTCTTATAGATGGCTATAACCACCTTCTGTCATTGTTTCGGGCGATCGCCCATTTTCGACAGTATGTTTTTATCCGACAAGCAGAACCGTAGAACCGTAGGCTGACATCTCCCCAGCCCTAGAAGGGCGGGGGTTCATGGAATCCACCTGACTGTGGGCAGTGCCCACCATTGGCTCTGTCTGGCCTATAGGGTTTAGGTGGGCGCTGCCCACCCTACTTAATGAATAATTCAGGCTAAGCGGAATGGGAGGGCTAGGAATCTGGGGGCAATTCTTGTCAAGCCAGCGAAGCAAGCTATACTGTTTTAAGGAATCTCGCGCAGAAGCCACGGGATGTAGCGCAGCTTGGTAGCGCGCCTGCTTTGGGAGCAGGATGTCGCAGGTTCAAATCCTGTCATCCCGATAGGTTTTAGGAGGCTACTGGAAGGCAGCCCTAATGCAGCCCTAAAACCAACTGACGGAATAAAGGTTTATTTTCGCCCCAAAAGGAAAGCGGCGGGAAGGCGACGTGTAGCTCATAAGTACACGGCTTTAAATGGAAGCTAATGGGGTGCGCCCTCGCTGGGGGGCACACCCCGCCATAGTGCCGTTTACTTATGGCTACCTACTTAAGACTTGAAAAGTGCTGTCTTATAGAATGCCACCAGGTTTGGGGTTGATTTTGATACCTTATACAGCACTTTTCAGGTGCATGAGGTACAGATTTTTTGTTGAAAGCCGCGCGGCGCGCGGCTTTCAACAAAAAATCTGATTCCATCAAAGCGCGAAGCGCTGTATGTACTGAAGTTTATGATACTGTTAACCGTGAGTGACAGACTAGGAAGCGTCAGGGATTTCAGCGTGTCGCCCCATCGGTAGACAGTATCTTCGTAGAAGCCGTCAACGAGGGTCAGGATGGTCACGCACTCCTGGATGGGATCTACAATCCAGTATTCGGGAACGCCTCTGGCACCGTATTCTGATCGCTTATAGCGATAGTCGCGGTCTCTGGCCTTTTTGCCAGGTGAGACAATTTCGATGACCAGTTGGGGCGGGGGCATGTCTTGCCAGATGATGGAGCAATTTTGCTCCTCCAGGATTGGAACCAATTCTTCCGTCAAAACGAGGAGGTCTGGCAGGCGCACGGTGGCTCGTGGCCCTGTGACTTCGATCTCGGTTCCTTTGCAACTCAGGCGTTCTGGCGGTATGAGGGCCATAAGCGCGCGCAAAATTATCATGGCGATGCGATCGTTAACCCGATTTTCTGGCGGCATCGCAACTAATTCTCCGGCAACGAGCTCGTATCGGGTATCGCTGCCATCGTCATAGTTGAGGTAGTCCTCCAGCGTCAGGTGAGTGGGGGTGGTAACCATAGTGGGGGCGATCGCCTCCTACGAAATCACAAAAAGCAGCCCGACCTACAAAGCATGACAGAGCAAGCAAATTAGCCTACGCCCATTCTAACCCTCATGTCTCAACGGCAAAGGTGGTTGGGTCAGACGAGGGTACGACTCCGCAATAGTGCAGGTAAACGAAGGCCATGATGAGCATAGACCTTTAGCCCATCGGCAAATTCAACAGCGGGTTCCGCTTCGGCATATCGCGGCTATCGTCATTCTTTCTAACCTTCGGTCATGCCGACAATCTCAACGACGGTTAGTTCCAACTGGGGGAACAGTGGCGATCGCACCCTATCCTCTCCCTGGTAGCGCTGCGCCTGATATTCGCCGTCAATTAAGCGATTGACCGCTACCGTTGGCTGTTTTGGTGAGCCGATATACTGCACGCCGCCCAAGCCTGCATCGTCCACGGATGAAAACTTCTGGGTGCGGCGGACGGCTCTATTGTCGCTGATGAAGCTAGCACGTCAGCATCGGCAGGACTTTAACCTGTTTGCCCGGTTGGCTTCCCCAATGGTGGAAGAGAAGGAGTTCTTTATCCGCAAGGCGATCGGGTGGATCTTGCGGGAGGTGTCCAAGCAGCAGCCAGAGTGGGCCTATGAGTTTCTGGAAACCCATATCCAGCAAGTATCTGGGCTGACGCTGCGGGAGGGGGTGAAGTACCTTCCTCCAGAACATAGAGAAAATTTGATACAGCGATCGGGTAGGAAAGGGATTAAGCGAGCAAAGGCATAACCTATCAGTATCCTGGCTGGCAAGGTGTATTCTCATTCTTCAATTTTCTTATGCTTTGCTTAGCAGGCAAAGACTAAACTTTACGCAGTAATGCAGCAATTTTCCTGGTGATTGGGGCACACTGGAGCCGATCTTCTCTATGGAGGGTATCTCGCTAAACATTACCATCAGCATCTGCTACGGTTCATCTTGGTATAGAGCCGATAGGGCATCTGCCTTATGTTTCATCAGCGATCGCACCCCTGCCGGTGAAACAACCTCACATTCTTCGCCATAGCGCAGCACCTCACGGAAAAACCAGAAGGTGCTGGTAATCTGGCGGACTACTCGGCGCACCTGGGGCCGCTCTGGATGCCATTCGTTGACCACATCTGCCCCTGATTTGGTGCGGTAGGCGAACGCCAGCCCCCCTGTGAGATGCATTTCCACTGGGACTTGGTCCAGCCCCGCTGGTCGCCATCGCCCCGCCATTGGCGAAATTGCCGCATCGTTTGCCAGCCGATCCAGGCGCAGGCACCAGTTGTGAATCAGCTCGGGAATGTCTCGATTGCCCTCGGTTTCATCGCACCAACAGTCCAAATACTGTCGCTCCTCATGGCGGACAATCTCGGCATAGCGCACCGTGAAGTTTAGGATATGGCCGGCTGCGTCCTGGTAGGCCAGTTGGAAGGGCTGCTGACGACGGATCAGCCGCTCGACCTCCAGCCGCCAGGGGGAGACGGGTTGATGGACAAACTGCTCCAGTTCTTGACGCAGGGGGATGGACAACTCGCCCCGCTCCAGCAGCAGTTGGGCGATCGCCACAGCGCTGTCAATCTCTCCAGCGTCAATCAGCAGATTCCTGGCCTGGTTGAGGATGTTGATGCGATCGCCTGTCCAGTCGTGGTTGGCGGCCACTCGCAGCTTGCCATCGGCAATGGTCTTTACGAGCTGGGAGATGTTGGGCTTGTCGCCCCAGGTGATGTTGAACTCCAGGGCGATCGCCTCAAGCTGGGCTTTCTGGTGGTCATCGACCGATAGGGTAATGGCGCGTCCTTTACGGGTCACAGGGAACTCCTTAAAAGTGTCCGTACACTTTATCAATAGATAGGGTTGATTAATTCTATTTTGCCTGCCATGATGGAGCTAAAGCAATGAAATACGGACACTATTTCAATAAACAAAGTCGGAAGAGGGGCTGATGACAACGTCAACTCATACCATTACACTCAAACCCATTTATTCATGCCCCGCTGTCAATGTGCCGCAGGAAGTCCTTCTGCCTCAAGGATGGCTGCTCTCCTGGCATCAGGCAGAAACACTCAAGGCACTGCGTGATCCACACATAGAGGTCGTATTCAATACTGCTATGACTGGGGATGGCAAAAGTTTGGCTGCATATTTAGATGTGATGCAGGGGGATTGTTTTGCGATCGCCCTATATCCTACCAATGCTCTCGCTAGCGACCAGGAAAATCAGGTTCGCGACTATATTCGACACTTTCAACCACCGAATGAGCCTAGAGTGAATCGCTTGAGTGGGCCTGAGCTTGAGATTTACGCGGAGAATGAGGGGTTACGGAAAGGTAGCGCGATCGCATCCCGTGCCGGCCAATCGGAAGTCCTTATTACCAACCCCGACATTTTCCATTACCTTCATCGGGGCGCTTATCTAACGGACAAAGATGCGCCTGATAAGCTCTGGAACCGCATCGACAAAGATTTCGACCTGTTCATCTTCGACGAGTTTCACGTTTTTGCAGCGCCTCAGGTTGCTAGCGTTTTGAATACGATGCTGCTGATTCAGGCGACCAATCGACGCAAGAAGTTTTTATTCCTATCGGCGACCCCCAGCGATTCGTTGTTGAAGCGTCTGGATAAAGCGGGTTTTCGCTGCCGAGTCATTAATCCCATTGATGAAGGGAAGTACCAATTTCCCGATACTCAAACAGAAGCAGAGGCTTTACAAGCAGACCATTGGCGACAGGTAGCGCGGTCTATTGACCTGACTTTTGTGCCAATGGAACCAACATCCAAGGCTTCTGAAACCTGGCTGAAGGAGAATCAGGAGTCCATTCTCAACCAGTTTCTAGAACACCCCGGCAGCAAGGGAGCCATCATCCTTAATTCCATTGCAGCGGTGAAGCGGCTGACGCCTGTTTTTCGAGAATGCTTTGCCCAGCATGGTCTCACTGTTCGGGAAAATACCGGGCTATCGGGAGGACAGGAAAAAGCGGAATCCCTGGCGGCTGACCTGGTAATCGGTACCAGCACTATTGACGTCGGGGTTGATTTCAAAATCAACTTTCTAATTTTTGAGTCATCAGATGCCGGTAACTTCATCCAGCGATTGGGACGCTTAGGCCGTCACGACAAGGATATCCAAGGCATCTCATTTGATGGCTTTAGAGCCTATGCGTTGGTGCCTAACTTCTTTGTGGAGCGGCTGTTTGCTGGGGATGAGGCTGTTTTGGCAGATGGGGAAGTGTGCGATCGCATCCAGTTCCAAACCCTCATCCGCGACAAATATCGTCAGATTAATGATTTTGAGGGCTATTACAAGCGCTGGGGGGCTGTTCAATCGGTTTCTCTCGGACGACAGCTATCCAACCCTGCGATGAAATCTCAATACGAAGGGTCTGTCCAAAAGTTTCAACTAGCCTGTGAAAAGGTTTTTGAGGCTCGATTTGGTCAAGTGTTTGGACGGATCAAAGGATGGGCTGACGAGTGGCAGCAGCTTTCTGGCAAAAAAGGTAACCCCATTGCTGAAGATGCGATGAGCTTTCGCGGGTCTAGTCCATTACAGTGCGGGCTGTATGACCTGACTGAAGCTAATGAGCGCGATCGCTTCAAAACCTACGACCTTCCTGGCGTACTCAGCAATCTAGAAATCGAGATGTGGAGCAAGTCTGCCTTCCTAGACGTTCTCAAGGAAACCGCAGAGCGCACCGGTCAGCCGATTGCCAAAGGCCGCTTCAAGCACTGCCTGGGCTTTATAAGACTGCGGGGCTATCGGGAAGAACGCTTGAACTGGAAATTTACTTACCCTGGCGACCTTCAGGCGATCGCCGATGCATACAAGGTACAAGTATTACTCGGCCTACAGGTCTGGCAACCGGATAATCCCTGGGTGAGTTCGATTAACCAGCGATTGAAACAGCAAGCCTTGGTGTGCTATGTGCTGCGTAAGCCGGTGCGAGAGGTGCGACTACGGCTGCAGCTCCCCATGCACTTCCAGATTTATCCGATTAGTGATTCCAATAGCGTCCATGATGCGATCGCGCCCTACTCAGTGGCGTTTGGTCAGTCAGCGTTGCTAATTGATACCTTGGCTCACCGATTCAGGCGCGAAGGGGGTGAGATATGGGTTGCTTGAATGATTGGGCAGGAAAGGAATTAACTTTGACCTTAGTAAGTCGTGTTTCAATACCTCAGAGGCTTTATACACCAAGGCTGCCAAAGTATCACCTTGGTTCCTTTCCTGCTAAAGATCAGCATACCAGACAACGAACAGAATTATTGAAGGGTTACGACATACTAAAGGGCTGTGCTAGAATTTTGGGCAAACATGCGCAAGAGGATCAAGCCATGCTGCAACCCAATTCCGACCTGGACTTGCTTCGTAGGTTCATTGACTTAATTGAGGCCGAAAGAACACGAAATAGCTTTCAGGATAAGCGAATCCGAGAAGTTGAACAGCAATGTGAGCAGTTAGAGGAGCGTGTCTCATCAATAGAGTCTATTGTTTCGATTCTGAGGCACGACACAGCTCGTCAGAACGAGTTGGAGTATATGGAAAACCCTTACTCCCTTGACGGCAGTCCGCGATGCAACTATTGAAGATCCCTTTCATGGGGAAGGAACAGTCATGACCGTTCGAATTCTGCGAAAGAAATTCACGGTGGGGCAATACCACCAAATGATCGAGTCCAGTATTCTGACCGATCGCGATTACCTATACGGTAGGGGCAGGGTTTCCCTGCCCAGGGCGAAATCCCCCACCGCCCAACCGGTCCCTGCCAATATTCAATCGATCATGTTGGTTGGTTATGAAAATCCTTCATTGGGCGAGGAGACCTCGCCCCTACGGCGATGAAATATGATCCTGCGATTCACCATCGGCGATCGATTCGTTTGCAAGACTACGACTATAGCCAAGCAGGTGCTTATTTTGTCACGATCTGTACTCAGGGGAGGGAATGTCTACTTGGTGAGGTTATAGATACCTCGATTTCTCTAAGCCAGTATGGAGTCATTGTCGAACAAGTCTGGCACCAAATTCCGCATCATTTTCCATCTGTGACCCTAGATGCGGCAGTAATTATGCCCAATCATTTCCACGGCATCATTGTAATTGCTGAAGAGAGTTTTCCCGTTCAACAAGAATCCCAGGATCTAGCGCCGAAGCAAAATTTTAAGAAGCCGACGTTAGGGCAAATTGTTGCTTACTTCAAATATCAATCAACCAAGCTAATTAACGCAGTGCGAGATTTGGCCGGAGTAAAGTTTTGGCAACGCAATTATTACGAACATATCATCCGCAGCGAAGCGTCCCTTGCTCGATTACGCACATACATTGAGCAGAATCCTCAAAAGTGGCAGCACGACCAGCTTCATCCCCAAAATCCATCTAAATGGTGACATTTTCTCTTGACAGTTGACACATAGCGAATGGAGCTGAATATGACCGTTCAAATTCTGCGAAAAAAATTCACGGTGGGGCAGTACCACCAAATGATCGAGTCCGGTATTCTGACCGATCGCGATCGCGTTGAGCTACTTCAGGGAGAAATTATCGAAATGTCGCCCATTGGCATGCAACACGCCGCCTGTGTAGATCGCATGAATGAATTGTTGGTGCGGGAATTGGGAAGCAGGGCGATCGTGCGGGTACAAAACCCCATCCAATTAAGCACTCGATCAGAACCCCAACCTGACTTTGCCATTCTCCAAAGACGGTCTGACTTTTATGCCAACGGTCATCCTCAGCCCAGCGATGTCTTTGCGCTGATTGAAGTGTCTGACACCACGGTTGAATTTGACCGCACCGTGAAAGTGCCGCTCTATGCCAAAGACGACATTGCCGAAGTCTGGATTGTGGATCTCAATGCTGAGGCGGTGCAGATATACCGGGAACCCAGTGAAGCAGGCTACCAGCAGTTACAGACCTTTCGCCGGGGGCAGGCGATCGCATTTCAGGCATTTACCGACATTCAATTTCCGGTTGATCAACTGCTGGGATAGCAACCGCAGCCAACCGCCGCAAAACATTTTTGACCTACAGGAGATCCGCTATGGAGCGTCCTAATCAGTCTGGCAATCCAGAACAGTTGTCATTGCTAGACACCCAAAACAACGAAGATACCGAATCTGAAGACCTCGATAACTCCTGGCTGGAAGGCGACCTTGGGCTCGATGAGGAAAGTGACAGAACTATAGAGCCAGTAGCCCGCGAACTCCTGACCCTCAAGCTTTTGCGGGAAGCTATTCTGCACCAAAATCCTGATGACACCGTAATGCAGGATTTTGCGAACATAGTATTGCCTAATCTGCTGAAGTACACTGTCGGGGTCACCGCTAAAGGGGGCAAGTTCTTCGCCGAGTACCTGGATCGAGTGGTGAATCCCCAACGCATTGCCGCAGGCAAAGACCCGATTCGTCGAGACAACGCTGCTGATCAATCGCTCAACACTCACCTGCTCAATGGTTTGTTTCCAGCCAACATAATTGAGCGACGGCTTCAAGGGTTGGACACGACGGTGAGAAGACAGGTTAAAGAACGGGAGCGTCGCCTGCTGGTGTCCGGCTTTATCCTGCATGACTTTGAGAAATTTGACTATGACCTGATTCCGGACATGCCAGAGAAATTTAGGGCGATCCGGCGAGATCCAGAAGGGGATATCCGGAAACGCTCGATTGAGGAGCATCGGGAAATCATTACCGTATTGGTAAAGACACTGGAACTGGATCGCTTCATCTGTCCAGAAACTCCAGACAACTGGCAGCAATACCTGGATGATCTACTGTTCCTGGCTTATAACGCCCAGCGAAGGAACGACACGAACCTCAACTTGTCAGAGGATGGGCTGAATCCAGTTCTGCGCGATCGCACTCTACGCTGCCTTTCTGACCTGACCTGTCTGGCCGATCGCCTTGCCTCTGTGATCAAACATCCCCAAGATGCAGAGAACACGGGCCTCAATGACATCATCCACGGGCTCAGCGATGGCCAACTTCGATTCACCTATCACGCCATTTCCGAAAACCGAGGAGTACTGACCAATGTGGTCAACAATGCCCTGATGGATGCCTATGAAAGCTTAAACAACGACCCCGAAAATCCAAATTACACGACCCTGCTCTACCTACCGACAGGAGCCATTTATTTAGCCCATCGAGATGCCCCGCAAATTTCTCCAAATAACCTGCCTGACCGAGTTGTAGACGGTATTAAAGCTTTGTGTGCCGGACAGTTGAGCCTTCGTCAAACCGGGTTTGGGCGCGACGGTAAGGGCATGAAATATGCCGACTATTACAACCTGTTTTTTGACGATCCGGGGTTGATGCAGGTGGCTCTCGATGCCACGCTTCGGATTTTGAACCCAAATAAAGGTTCAGTAGCCACTAAGCGCAGCGAAAATCTTCTGACCTTCCAGCAGCGGGGAGTCCTTTCCTCTGACTACGATTTCGTCTTTAGCAATGACATTCGCATTGATCAATTGGCTGAATTCGGTGATCTAATAAGCCGCAAAATTTGGGGCGATCGCGTCAATCAGCTTGAGACAGTAATCAAAGAACGGGCTAAGGCTCGCAAGAAGCAAAAAGACCTGCCAGAACTTCCGGCAATTAAACCTGATGTTCTGCCCGAAAACATCATCCACAAAGTAGCCGAGTTCTGGAAACTCTCTGAATATTCACCTCAGATTCGAGAAATTCAGCGCATCAACGAAAAACTTAAAGAGCTGAAGCTCAAAGGTAATACTGGCGGAGTTCCATACGAATGGTACTTTCTGGCAGCTAAGTTTCTGGAAAAGAATCCTGGTATCGAGGATTTACGCCAGATCTGCCTGAACGTCATTGCCCATGTCACTCAACTTATTCAACCCGTAGTAGCTCAATACTCTGTTGCTGATGGTTGGGACGACGTGCGGGACTGGGTTAGCAAAGTGGTGATGCTACCGGGGCAAGCACAAGAGCCATCAACTGCTGAACAGGTGGATGTGTTTTTGAAAGAACTGGCCTACTACAACGCTGCGAAAAAGCCAGGCCGGGGGCGGCAGATGATCTGCTCCATCTCCCATTCGCCCTACTCGGTTAACGAACAAATGGAATCGGCGGTGCTGTTTACGCCCCAGGTCTATACTAATAAGCAGCATCTGGGAGGCTCCAACGCTAAACGCAACATCTCCAGTATTGCGGGCATTGAGATGATGCTGCGGCAGATTCTGATGAATCAAACCCAGGCCGTCGGCAAACGATTTGAGGACGGCAAATACCGCTACCTCTACTTCTACCCAACCTACTACTTCACGCCTGAAACGAACTCGTTTCTACATCGGGCCTACAGCAACATTGCTCAAACCCGCTTTGACACCAGCATTCGGAACCACTTCATTAGCAAGCAGCTAGAGGCCAACTTCAGCCGAGAAAGGTACCAGACCGTGGATGCCTTTCTCATGGATGAAGACCTGGCCCAGCGTAAGCAGTTGCCTGATGACGATCTCAATTTCAAACGAGACAGAACCTTCAAACTCTCCTACCCCGAAGATAAACCCCTGACGTTTTATTTCATGGCTCTGCCCCCAGGGCGCGACAGCACTGATACCGAGTCCTGGGTGATGCCGAGCTGGTTGGCCTTGGCCTTTCCGATGATTCTCGATGTCAAAACCGTTGTCTCTGAATCGCCGATTCCCCCGTTCACGGATGGGGCGGAATTTGAAGAAAGCGTCTTTCTCGACAGCGCTCCCCATGCCTTCCGCACGCTGGTTGGCCAAGACCGATTCCGGCTCGATTTCATTCTTGAAGGCTGGACCGATGAAAGCGGTATCCAACGTCCGGCTCCCCTGAATACGCTGACCGCTGCCTATGCCATCCACATGGATGTTAATGCCAAGCAGGGCAAAGGTGGCTATGACGCCAACTGGGGACGCTTTACAGAGCTGGCAAAAGATATCGAAACCAGCCCGCTCTATGTCTTTTCATATCTTGCCAAGTGGAACCGAGGGCAGAAAGCGGATGCCCCTAACCTCCTACAGAAAACTCGACTCTACGCGCATCACTTCTATCCCTGTTTTGACCCCTATGTAGTGTTTGATTCTCAATTGGAGAAATTAGTCGTGACAGACGAAGAAAAATCACAATTAAATCATCCAGTCAATTTGACATGTCTTTTCCGAAAGTTCTACAGAGCAAAAGACAAATACACGCCCAAAGCAAATGCAATCCTCAAGCCTATTGATACTGCTGCAAAAGTAGTTCTTGAAATAGATCCGAGCATGAAGGATGGAGAGACATTGCTTGCTGAAGTCAAAGAGAGTAATCCGGATTTTCAAGAAAACTCAACAGTGGCAAATGTGGCTGCGGCTATAGAGAGATTAATGGATCGAGTCCATAGCTCAAATGCCGAGGGACGTTGGGTATTCAATGGTAAGCAACGCGATCAGGAGCGACAGGCAATTTTGGCATTCTCAAAATACTTTGTACATGAAGTATTTCAGAAGGCATTTGCCGGAGATCGTGCCCGTTTAGCTGGAAAGCAACTCAACCTAATTCGTGATACCTGCGTATTTCTATATCGAATAGAGCAAGATAAAGAAAACCAAAAATCTAAGGAAAATGAATCATCACAATCTAAATCTGGAGAAGAAGAATGAAGATCCTTAATCCCAATGAGTCTTACACCTTCAGTAAGATTTTTGATCTCAACGCAGAAGCAGATGATATCGTTGCCGATTTTGGCTACTCGCTATCGCGTCAACGGCTCAATCTTCCAGGCTATAGCGGCGAGTTAGGACGATTACAGGAATTACGCGATCGCATTGAGGAAATTCTGCCTTTTGTGAACTTGACTACCGAAATCGCCCGTCGAGAAATCTTGATTTCTCGTGTAGTCACAGAAGTTGTTCACTACACTCAAGCTCAACTGAGAATTGAATACCCCCTCAAGGTGTCAGATCAGCTTCAAGGTTCTCTTGACTATTTACTTAGAACTGAGACGCAGATCATCATCATTGAAGCTAAAAAAGAAGACCTCACCAATGGCATGAAACAACTTGCCGTCGAGATGATTGCCCTTGATCAATGGATGGAATCACCCCAGAAAATCATTATTGGTGCTGTTACCACGGGCATTCTTTGGCAGTTTAGTCAGCTTGATCGAGGCTCTAAGAACATTTGTCAAGGGCTAGAAAACTATCGTGTTCCTGAAGATATTGAACCCTTGCTTCGTATTTTGGTTCAATCGCTTCTGTCTTAAATTAACCTGAGAAAATTTATTCAAGGAGAAAATCATGAAATTTCTAAAGACTCTAGACTCCAAATTTTTCCATGATGAGTTTCAGTACAAGCCGATGGGGAAATACGCCCACTTCCTCACTGTGCGGGTTACTGAGTCTTATCCACTCTTTCAGACCGATGGTGAACTGAATAAGGCACGAGTACGAGCGGGTGTCGAAGACAAAACCACCATCAGTCGCTTATCGATGTTCAAGCGCAAGCAGTCCACTCCAGAGCGATTGGTTGGGCGAGAACTCCTTCGCACTTATGGTTTTGTAAAGCCAGAAGAATGCGAGTACAACGTCGAATTTGGCATGGATAATCCGGATTGCATTATCTACGGGTTTGCAATCGGCGATTCTGGCTCTGAAAAATCTAAGGTCGTTGTTGATACAGCATTCTCCATCACCGCTTTCGACGAATCCCACGAAACCTTTACCCTAAATGCCCCTTTTGAAAATGGGACTATGGCATCTAAAGGTGAGAAAAATTCTAAGCCCGGTGAAGTGACTAGCCGTATTAACCAGCAAGATCACATCCGCCCCCAGGTATTCTTCCCTAGCATTGTTACCCTGAAAGACCCTACGGAAGCGAGTTTTCTCTATGTCTTCAACAATATTCTAAGAACTCGCCATTACGGTGCCCAAACCACCCGTACAGGCCGAGTGCGTAACGAGCTAATCGGTGTCGTATTCGCCGATGGTGAAATCGTCAGCAACCTGCGCTGGACCCAGTCCATCTATGACCAGATGAAAACAGCGGGTACGCTCAAAGCTCCCGATCCCCTTGATGAGGGTGATGTCGCTGAAGCTGCCCAGGCCGCCATTCAAAACCTGATGAGTGAGGAATTCATTGTGCATACCGATTTCATTGGCGATGACTTTCAAACGCTCTTGAAAGAAGTGAAGTCCTTAACCGCTAGCGAAGAGGGGATTCAATCTATCCTGAAACAAGCTGATGACGAGGCTAAAGCCTATGCAGGCAAGCACATTGGTAAGAAAAAAGCTGCTAGCGCGAGGTCATAGCTATGCCTCACATTTATCGCTGCACCTTAGAACTGCACGACAGTCTTTACTATGCCACGCGAGAAATCGGGCGGCTCTACGAAACTGAGCCAGTGCTGCATAACTACGCGCTCTGCTATGCCTTGGGGCTAGTGGACAGCGAGAAATATGCCACGACTGTAGGAGAAGACCATAGCTATCGCTATTTTTGTCCTGAGCAGGTGCCCATGTATGAGGCTCATCTTACACCGCTCAATCAGCAGGGCATTTACATTACTCCAGCCAGAGCAGTTCGTCATGCTGCTGTACTCAACACCTGGAAATATGCAGACAACCGCTACCACGTAGAGATGCAGAAAACTCAGAAGAACATCCCCAGCTTTGGTCGGGCCAAGGAAATTGCCCCTGAGAGTCAATTTGAGTTTTTCATCATCTCTGAAAAACCCATATCTTTTCCTCGCTGGATTCGTTTGGGTAAGTGGATGAGCAAAGCAGAAGTAGATGTCAAAGAACTACCAACACCTAAACATAACTCGGCTAGAGAGTTCACCTTCCCCTACCCACTCAATCCGCTGGATGTCATGTTCACGAATCAAGTTGTGAGCTATGACACCATCAATATGCCCCCCGTGAGTCTTATCCGTAATGTGCGGATGGTCGGTGAGCACTATACCTTTGAGGGATTAAAGGAACCGCTAAAACTGCCCGTAAACATGGAGTACCGATTCGGTAATTAGCCATGACTGTGAAAGAACTCATCGAAGCTCTTTCACAATCTCCACCAGACACTCCCGTTGTGGTACGCGGCTACGAAAATCGCTCCCCAAGCAATTGCTCCTACTCAAAATCTAATCTAATAATTGCCATGCCACATAGCCTCGTTCTCAACCTCTTTCCTGAATCCCCCATCCCTCCAGGATTTACCTCCGGCAAGCATCTTCATGCCCTGTTCCTTAGCTTAGTCAGCTCCGTGGATTCTGAAGTGGGCAATCAACTTCATGCCAACCAGGCTAATAAATCCTTTACCCTAAGCCCTTTGCAGATCCAGAAACAGCAGCGCGGGCAAACACATCATTTGGCTGAGTTCTCCTTTCGCTGGACCTATCGCAAGCCGATCGCTCCTGGTACTCCCTGCTGGTGGCGCATCTCACTGCTCGACGATCGCCTCTTCAGCCAACTCAATCAACTCTGGCTGAACCTCAATCCCGACCAGCCCTGGCACTTAGGGCCAGCCGATCTGCAGGTCACCAACATTTTGGGAACACCCCAGAGTAGCCAGCCCTGGGCCAACTTCTGCGACTATCCGCAACTCTATGAGCAGGCATCGGAGAGCGATCGCAAACTCATACTTCAGTTCTATACCCCGACCGCCTTCCGCCAGGGCAAGTATGATGCTGCTTTACCGACCCCTGAGCTTGTCTTTGGTAGCCTGCTCCGACGCTGGAACTACTTTAGTGGTTTGGAATTTCCCACTGAAATTCTGGAGGTTGTGCGGCCCAGCTATTTCGACATCCGCACAGACGTTGTAGTCGATCCTCGCCTCCAGTTCCAGCACACGGGCGCTCAAACGAATCCTTGCAACCAGTTTATGGGGTGCGTCGGCAAGGTCACCTATCAAGTTTTGGGCGACGTTGATCCTGTCACCCTAAAGCAACTGAATACGCTGGCTAACTTCGCCCTCTATGCAGGCGTCGGACGCAAGACCCCTATGGGGATGGGCATCACCCGCCGCGTCTCTTGAGCCAAATTTCCAGGCTGCTCCTTTTGCCCTTCTGCGGAAGAACACAGAGTTTCTACGTCATGATTTCTCAAATGACTGAAGTAAATTACGTGCCCATCGCCGCCCTCAACCAGTACAGCTACTGCCCGCATCGGTGCTGGCGTATGTTTTGTGCAGGGGAATTTGTAGATAACCAGTACACCATCGAAGGAACCAGCCTGCACGATCGCGTCCATACCCTCGGCGAGGGCCATCGGGCAGAAACCTGGCAGGTTCGCGCCATCTGGCTCAAGAGCGATCGCTACGGTCTCATCGGCAGAGCTGATCTCATCGAAGAGAGCGACGGTCGAATGTATCCCGTTGAGTACAAGCGCAGCAAAAAGGGCGAATTCGACAACGACGAGCTACAGGTGTGCGCCCAGGCTATGTGCCTGGAGGAGATGCTGGGCAAGTCTATCTCCCAGGGCTACATCTACTATGCCCAGTCCCACCAGCGGCTGGCGGTCGAGATTTCAGATGCGCTGCGGCAGGAGGCGATCGCCACCATTGCCCAGGTCCGTCAACTGCTGACCACGGGCACTATGCCACCCGCTCGCTACACGCCCCGCTGCCAGGGCTGTAGCCTCTACTCCCAATGCCTCCCCCAAGCCGCTCAAAAAGTCAGCCGCTACCAAGAAGCATAAATACTCAAAACCTAACACTCAAAACTCAAAGCTAAACCAATGGGAACAGTCTACATCACCACCGACGATGCCTTTGTGGGCAAGACGGATGAACGGCTACGGGTGCGAGCCAACAAGCAAACCATTCTGGATGTCCCGATGATCAAGGTCGAAGGGGTAGTCGTTTTGGGACGAGCCACCGTTTCCCCAGCCGCTTTGACCGAATTGTTGGAGCGCAAGATTCCCCTCAGCTTTCTCACCAGCACCGGGAGATACCTGGGCAGGCTGGAGCCACCGCTGACCAAAAACATCTTCGTGCGCTCGGCTCAGTGGAAAGCCGTTGGAGAATCACCCAAAGCGTTGCACATTGTTCGTGCAGTCATTCGAGGCAAGCTCAAGAACTACCGCAGCAGCTTTTTGCGATCGCAGCGCAATGACCCCGCCCTGGACTTCACTCCTGCAATGACGCGCATCGACCAGGCGATCGCCCCCTTGGAACAAACACAAACGATTGCGGCCCTACGAGGTTTAGAAGGAGCGGGCAGTGCTGCCTACTTTAGCCAGTTCGACGCACTCATCCGGGTAGACGGCTTCAGCTTTGAGGCCAGACGGCGGCGACCTCCTACCGACCCGGTCAATGCGCTCCTCAGCTTTGGTTATGCCCTGCTGCTTCACGATATCCAAAGTGCAGTGAATATTGTTGGCTTCGATCCCTACCTGGGCTACCTGCACGTCGAGCGCTACGGCAGACCCTCCCTGGCCCTTGACTTGATGGAGGAGTTTCGACCGCTGGTGGTGGATGCGATGGTGCTGGCGGCAATCAACAAACGGGCACTGACGCCCGATGATTTTGCCACCGAACCCCTCAGTAAAGCAGTCGCTCTCAGCGATGAGGGACGGCGCTCATTTCTGAGACTCTATGAACAGAAGAAGCAGTCGAAGTTTACGCATCCGGTAATGAAGCGGCAATGCACCTACCAGGAAGCGTTCGAGATCCAGGCCCGCTTACTCGCCAAATACCTGATGGACGAGATTGACCAGTACCCACCGCTAGTTTTGAAGTAAGTGGATGAGTAGGAGGATAGATGGATAGGCGATCGCCGCCTCAACTCATCCCCCCATCCTTGCCTCAACTCAACTCATCCCCCTATCCCCTCATCCCCCATCAACCCTCCAACCCATCAGCCCTCCAACCCATCAACTCATCCACCCATCCACCCATTTTCCCCCTACTCTCTATGCACGTCGTCATTGCCTACGACACACCCGACCATAAACGCCGCACTCGCATCCACAAAATTCTCAAGGGCAGACCGACCTCGACCGCCTGCCGGCCGGGCGTGCCGCCCACATCGCCCAGCTAACGCAGCC
>JBHJGR010000165.1:0-5842 GCA_050331615.1 Elainellaceae cyanobacterium | reverse complement strand
TACGAACTGTAACAGTCCCGACTTTTGCCTTCCGTCGGGTTCTGAGGGTACCGGATTTCATGGCTCACCCTTGGCACTGCGGCGTCGGCTTACCTCGATATCTTATCCCAAGTTTATCTCAAACCTTATCTCAAACTGCCTTCCAAACCTGCCCAAAAGTGTCCAAAAATGTCCAACGTGAGTGAGTCACCCCCGCAGGCGGCGATCGCCGAAACCCTTACCCAATGAGGCGAAAGCCTTGATTTACCTGGAAGCCGATGGCGGGATTTGAACCCGCGACCGCTCGATTACGAATCGAGTGCTCTACCACTGAGCCACATCGGCAAGGACGATTAATTATTGTAGCAGCTAAACTGCCTTTCTATCAGAACAAGCTTAGGCTGAACAGGCAGGAATTCAAGTTTAGGCGATCGCCCCACCTAACCGCATCACCTGCACCCGCTCCCCAGCGGGAATTTGGGTCGTGCTCATGGGAACCACCGCCAGCCCATTGGTTTGGGCCAGGTTGATGAGGTTGCCGGAGCTGTGGCTGCCCCCCGCCAGATGGAATTCGTAGTCGCTATTGACAACCTGAAGCTGGCCCCACAGGTAGGTTTCCCGCTGGCCGCCCGCCCGCAGCTCGTGGTGCGATCGCCCCCAAACAAACACCGGTTCCCAGCCGGACTGCCGTCCCGACAGCTTGCGCAGGGCAGGGGCGACGAAGCGCCAGAAGCCGACCAGGGCCGAAGCGGGGTTACCGGGGAGGCCGAAGTAGAGAATGGGACGGTTGGAAGAAGGGAACGTGGCCACGGTCAGGGGTTTGCCGGGTTTGACGGCGACGGCGCGGATGTGGATTTCGGCTTTCAGGTCAGCCAGGATTTGATCGACGTAGTCGTAGTCGCCCACGGAGACGCCCCCGGAGGAGAGGATCAGGTCGGCCTGGGCGAGGGCCTGGGCGATCGCCCCCCGCAGGGCCTCTGGCTCATCGCGGACAATGCCTAGACAAATGGGTTCTGCCCCCACCGACTGTACCAGGGCCGCCAGAGCGTACTGGTTGGAGTCCACAATCTGTCCGGGCTGGAGGGGCTGGTCGGGGGTGACCAGCTCATTGCCGGTGGAGAGGATGGCCACGCGGGGGCGACGAAATACGGGCACGGTGGGACACTGGGCCGCCGCCAGTATGGCAATTTCCGCGGCCCCCAGCACCACGCCTGTTGACAGCAGGGGTTCTCCAGCCCGATAGAAAGATGCCCGACGGCGGACGAAGGCTTTGGGTTGGGGGGCGGTGAGGACAGTGACGCGATCGCCCTCCTGTCGCGTATTTTCTTGAATAACGATGGTATCTGCCCCGGGCGGCATAACGGACCCTGTAAAGATACGGGCTGCTTGCCCTGGCTGGATTTGCTGCTGCGGCTGATGGCCTGCTGGAATGGTTTCAACCACGGCCAGAGTCGTGGGACTGTTCTCGCTGGTGGCTTCTACGTCGGTAAATCGGACAGCATAGCCGTCCATGGCTGAATTATCCCAGTGGGGGAAGTCATGGGAGCTAACTACGGCGGTGGCCAGGATACGGCCATTGGCTGACAGCAGGTCAACGGTTTCCTGATCAGCTTGGGGAGCGAGGGGCACCGTGTGCTGCAAGATGAGGGTTTCTGCTTGGTGAGCCGGAATCATAGGCGTCCGTTTATCAACCGTAAGCGGCAGATAGATGGGGGCGATCGCCGCCAGTTCTGCCTGTATTTTAGAAGCAATTGTCAAAGCAAGCGGCAAAGGTAAGCGTAGCTATGGTGGGGTGCGTCCCCGGCGGGGGGCTCACCCCACTAGCGTTTATTGATGGCCATGTATAGCATTACGCTTTCACGTTAGGACATTCAAGAGGTGTGGAACCCCCGCGTCGCCGGGGTTCCACACTCAAACCTTTACCCGTAGGGCTATACTTAGGATTTTCAGCATTTGGTGAACGCCATCCTGCCCCAGCTTTGGGGGTTAGCCGCAGATTTATACCCTTGGGTAGATATTGGCTCGGCTTTCCTCTTTCTTAACCTTTTTTGACCCGCGTTTCTTAACCTAAAGGCACAAAGCTATAGACGTCGGCAGCGTTGCGGTACTCAATCCTCAATTTCCGTGCTGTAGCCTTCAAAATTTCACAAGCTGCTTCCCGACAACTGTACAAGTTCTTGCTAAGTTTCCATCGGCCAGTTTTCCTCGGTGTGCCTGGTGCATCGGGAGCGGGGACTTGCGCAGTTGTGATTG
This sequence comes from Elainellaceae cyanobacterium, assembly GCA_050331615.1. Classification (GTDB taxonomy): domain Bacteria; phylum Cyanobacteriota; class Cyanobacteriia; order CAKZMO01; family CAKZMO01; genus JAYKGU01. Next base: position 3,610 of record JBHJGR010000165.1, on the reverse strand, counting down.
AGTGGCGGACCCTCCAAGGTTCCGTGCTAGCTTATCATGGCTAATTTTGAAGGTTTGGGTTGGGGCCAGGTGCAGCGCTGATCAATTGTCCTGCGTTCACACTCACGAGGTTCATCATGGCAAACAACAACAGCGTCATCTTTATCCATCCGGACGGCACAACGCCTTCCCACTATGCCTTGGCCCGATACATTACGGAGGGGCCGGACGGTCGGCTGAACTGGGATGAGATGGATACGGCTGGGGTTTATCTGACCCATATCGACGATCAGCTAACCGCGACCTCTAATGCAGGCGCAGTGGTGCATGCCTATGGCGTCAAACCCTTTGCTGGTTCCTTTGGTCTGGATGAAGAGGGCAATCCCATCGAGTCCCTCTCGGCTCAGGAAGGGTTGGCGGATACGGGTACCACCATCATGGAAGAGGCGATCGCCGCGGGTAAGGCCACTGCGGTCATCAACTCGGGCTTCATTGCTGAACCGGGGACGGGCGTCTTCCTGGCCGATGTAGAAAACCGGGGCCAGACCGAAGCCATCACCGCAGAAATCCTGGAGTCCGGCGTGGACATTATCCTGGGCGGCGGCGAAACGGACTACCTGCCCGAGGGAACCATTGGCTTCTTTGGCGAAGAAGGGACCCGCACCGATGGCCGCAACCTAATTGAAGAGGCGGAGGAGATGGGTTACACCGTCATCTTCACCCGCGAAGAGCTGCAAAGCCTGCCCGACGACACCGAGCGAGTGCTGGGTATCTTTGCGGCTGAAGACACCTACAACGACACGACGGAAGAAGCCAATGCCCTCCAGCGGCTGGATAACTACGGACAGCCCGGCAACCTCAACCCGCCCACCGTGGCCGAAATGCTGGAAGCGGCTTTGCCCATTCTCTCTCAGGATGAGGACGGCTTCTTTGTGGTCCTGGAAGAGGAAGCTACCGACAACTTTGGCAACAACAACAACGCCCGTGGCGTGATTGAGGCGACCATCCGGGCAGATGAGGCCATCGGCGTTGCTCAGGACTTTATTGAAAATGAGCGCCCTAACACCCTGCTGATTACCACTGCAGATAGTAACGCTGGCGGCATCCAGGCTATTGATGTATCGGTGGAAGCGGGCAGTGACGTTGGCTTTATTGGCATCAACCCGACGGAAGGCGATCGCTCTGATGCGGTAGAAGCGCCACTGGATGGGGAAGATGGCCGCCTCACCCCGCCGTTTATTGCGGGTCCTGATGAAAACGGCAACCAGTTTCCCTTTGGCGTTGCCTATGCGGGCTTGCCCGACTTTGGTTCTGATATTGTCACCAAAGCCTTTGGTCTCAATGCCGACCTGGTACCCAGCACCCACGACAACACGGCCATCTATCGGCTGATGTACCAAACCCTGTTTGATGTAGCTCTTCCTTCCCCTGTGCCTGCTCCTGCGCCGGAACCCGCTCCGCCAGCGACCGAGGAAACCGGGAACGTCATCTTCATCCACCCCGATGGCACCACTCCGGCCCACTACAACATGGCGCGACTGCAAACTGTGGGACCTGATGGTCGCCTAAACTGGGACATGATGTCTGACGCTGGCGTTTATATCAACAGCATCAAAGACGACTTGGGACCTTCCTCCAACGCTGGAGCCGTGGTTCACGCCCTGGGAACCAAGCCCGTTACCCCGTCCTTTGGTCTGGACGAGAATGATGAGCCAGTTATTTCTCGGTCAGGACTGCGAGGGGTGACCATTATGGAAGAGGCGATCGCCGCGGGTAAGGCCACTGCGGTCATCAACTCGGGCTTCATTGCTGAACCGGGAACGGGCGTCTTCCTGGCCGATGTAGAAAACCGGGGCCAAACCGAAGCCATCACGGCGGAAATCCTGGAGTCCGGTGTAGACATCATCCTGGGCGGCGGCGAGACGGACTACCTGCCCGAGGGCACCGTTGGTTTCTTTGGCGAAGAGGGGACCCGCACCGATGGCCGCAACCTGATTGAGGAAGCGGAGGAAATGGGCTACACCGTCATCTTCACCCGTGAAGAGCTTCACGACCTGCCCGAAGACACCGAGCGAGTGCTGGGGATCTTTGCCGCCACCGACACCTACAACGACACCACCGAAGAGGCCAACGACGAAGCGGGTCTAGACAACTACGGCCAGCCCGGCAACGAAAATCCGCCCACGGTGGCTGAGATGCTGGAGGCAGCCCTGCCCATCCTCAACGCTGACCCCGATGGCTTCATGGTGGTGCTAGAGGAAGAGGCCACCGACAACTTCGGCAACAACAACAATGCCGAAGGCATTACCGAGGCCACTATTCGCGCCGACGATGCCATTGGCGTGGCGATGGACTTTATCGATAATGAAGATCCCAACACCCTGCTGGTGACCTCGGCGGACAGTAATGCAGGGGGTCCCCAAATCTTCGACGTAGACGAAGCCGATGAACCTGTGGGCACAGTAGGCGTCAATCCCGCGCTGAGCCGTTCTGATGCAACCCAGGCACCCCTGGACGGAGCAACCGGTCGCGGCACGGAACCCTTTGTCTCCGTGGCCGATGCCAATGGCAATGAGTTTCCCTATGCGATCGCCTACGCCGGCTTGCCCGACTTCCCCGATGGTGTGGTCAGCAAAACCTACGGTCTCAACGCCGGAGAGTTGCCTAGCTCCCACGAAAACACCTTCATCTATGAGCTGATGTACCGGACTTTGTTTGGTCAAGACGCGCTGCCTACTCTGATAGAGGGTACCCCTGACGATGAAACCCTGCTCGGCGGCCCCAACCGTGACCTGATTCGCGGGAATGAAGGGGACGACACCCTGGCCGGTAACGTCAACAACGACATCCTCTATGGTGAGGTCGGTGACGACGTGCTGCGCGGCGATCTGAATGAGGTGGTAACCACGAGCGACGCAGGTGGAGACGATATGCTCTTTGGCGGCATGGGCGATGACACCCTCTTTGGTCAGGGCGGCAACGACATGCTCCTGGGCGATGAAGGGGATGATACCCTCTTCGGTGACGCTGGCGATGACTTGCTAGATGGCGGTCTGGGTGAGGACATCCTCACCGGTGGTGAAGGTCGCGATATGTTTGCGATCGCCGCCAATGAGGACGACACCGTGGATGTGATCAACGACTTCCAGGTGGGCGAAGACTTTCTTGGCCTGCTCGACGGGGTTACCTTGGATCAGATCAGCCTGTCCCAGGATGGCAACAATGTGGTCGTGAGCACCGAGGACGCGTCTTTGGTCCGGATTCGGGGCATCGATGCTGACGTGCTGATGGCGTCCGCTGAATCTACTTTCACCATGATGTAAGTAGTTAAGTAGGCGGTCATAAGTACCATAGTTATGGTGAGGTGTGCCTCCTGCCGGGGGGCGCACCCCATTGGCTTTGATTTTAAGTTGCTTTTGCTCGGGCGTGGGCTGCTTTTGTTCGGGCACGAGTTACTTTTGTTCTAGGGTTTCCCTTTGGTTGTACGTCGTCGGGTAGAATCGTTTGAGCGATCGCCAAAAATCCCGCAGCCATCAGTCATTAGACGGACTCAACGATTAATCTATTTTACTGCTGTAATCCTCCTAAAACCGATCTGAAAACTCGCCAGAGTTGCTGGATGAGTAACTTA
>JBHJGR010000164.1:0-10447 GCA_050331615.1 Elainellaceae cyanobacterium | reverse complement strand
CAATATCTAGATAGTTTGACCATTTTGGTGCGGCTGTTTGGTGAGGGGTTGCGGAGTTTGAGATAAAACTCTCAGATCAGTTTTAAGGATGGTGGATGAACCAAGAATCCCCTAGCTTTTAGCTATGGGGAGTGTCAACTCGCTCTATCCCCATCGGCTATGCGAAATGTTAGGCTCAGATTAAGCTTCGGTCTGCGCTTTCCTATGCTAATTCCGCTGAATCGTAAAACGCTAGAAGACCTCATTCCCCTGGTGGCCACCGGACCGCAGTACCAGTACTACTGGGGGAAACCATCGGACGTGCTGCGGCGGGTGCTGATCTCCATCGCGGTGGTGGTGGGCATTGTTGTCATCGAGCTGATTATCGGGGAAGCGTTTGACCCGATTGCGTTTATTGTTGGGGCGATCGCCCTCTGCTACTGGCTCTGGGCACCGGTCTATTTCGCAGGCAAGCGCAACCGAGAATACCGACGCTTCGAGTATGGCGGCTTCTGGCGGGGCGAGGTGGTAGACAAGTTCATCACCGAGGAACTCATTGGCACCGAAGAAACCGTAAACAAGTACGGTGACCTGGTGATTATCGAAAACCGCGAGCGCCGCCTCAACCTCACGGTGGGTGACGAAACCGGCTTTACCGCCACGGTGCAGGTACCGCTCAAGCGGGAGCATCGCCCCATCCGCCAGGGTGACTGGGCCGAAATGCTGGTGGTCTCTAACCGGGCCGATCTTAGCCGCATCACCAAGGTCACCGATGTCTACCTGCCGGACTATGGCTTTTGGGTGAGCGACTACCCCGCGGTGCAGCGCAACGTGTTTAAGGAGGTGCGCCGCCGCCTGCAGGACGAATGGAGCCGCCGAAAGATGCCGCCAAGGCCACCGCTGGATTTGGGAGACAGGGGCGATCGCCCCCCCCGCCGTCCACCCAGGGATCAGCTCGCCGACGACTGGAGCTGAGCTGGTTCCGCCTCTGATGTCCAGTGGCGCGATCGCATGGCGAACCATGCACAGGATGCGGTGGTCAGAGCTGTGTCTTTCAATAGGTGTGGAACCCCCGCGACGCGGGGGTTCCACACTCAAACCTTAGCCCGTAGGGCTATAAACAAAATTATTTTCTTGGGGATGCACGCCACGCCGCGTCCCTCCTAAATCTAGCGGGTCTGGCAGAGGGGGAGCGATCGCCCTTTGCCTGATCCAGTTGCAAGAAATCGTGGCAGGCTTTTAGGTGAGTCCCTCGCTACCGCATTGAACAAATGATCGGAGAGCAGATGATCGGAGAGCAGCCATGACATTAACGGCGTTTGCTTGGAATATTAGCTTCTGGGCATACATCCCCCACGGCCACTGTTACTTCTGGCAGCCCGGACTGGTGTTACTCCATGCCCTGTCAGACGGCTTAATTGCACTCGCGTATTTTTCCATCCCCATTGCGCTGGTTTACTTTGTACAAAGACGGCAGGATCTGCCCTATCCCTGGCTCTTTTGGCTTTTTGGCGCATTTATCCTGACCTGTGGCCTGACCCATTTTATGGAAGTCTGGACCCTCTGGTACCCGACCTACTGGATATCAGGAGCGATCAAGGCCGTCACCGCCATCTTCTCCATAGCCACAGCCTTCACGCTGATTCCCGTCATTCCCGTGGCGATCACCCTGCCCAGCCGCAGTGAGCTAGAAACCGCCAATGCCCGGCTGGAAGAGCAGGTCCGCGATCGCACCCAATCCCTCCAGCGCAGCAAAGAACGGCTCAATCTGGCAGTCAGGTCGGCCAATATTGGCATTTGGGACTGGAATATCGTGGGCGATCGCCTGGTCTGGGATGAGCGCATGTACGATCTCTACGGCATCCGCTCAGAAGAATTTGATGGCTCCTATTCTGCTTGGAAAGCCAGGCTTCACCCTGATGATTTAGGGGCTTCTCACATCGTGGCGCAGCAGGCTCTGGCCGGTGAGCGGGATTATGAGACAGAGTTTCGGGTGGTGTGGCCCGATGGCAGCGTCCGTTGGCTGGCTGCCTATGGCCTGATTCAGCGAGACGCTGCCGGGAAGCCGCTACGCATGACGGGAGTCAACCTGGACATCACGGAGCGGAAGCAGGCTGAAGAAAATCGCATCCAGACGGAAAAACTGCGTCTAGAATTCCATCTGCTGGAGACCATCTTGGATACGGTTTTGGCCGGGTACTGGGACTGGCACATCCCCGAGCACTACTGCTACATGAGCCCCAACCTTAAGCGGATCTTTGGCTATGAGGACCACGAGCTGCCCAATGTGCCCGAAGCCTGGCGGAGTCTGGTCTTGGCGGACGATCTGCCCGAGGTGCAAACCTGCTTTGACCGCCATGTGGCCAGCCGGGGTGAGGTGCCCTATTACAGCGAAGTGCGATGCCAGCATCGGGATGGCTCGACCATCTGGGTGATTTGTGCCGGGCAGGTGCTCGACTGGGATGAAGCGGGACAACCGCTGCGAATGGTGGGCTGCCACGTAGACATCACCAAGCAAAAGCAGACTGAAGAGCAGCTACGGCTGCTCTCAGACCGGCTGACCCTGGCGCTCCAGGCGGGGGCCATTGGCACTTGGGACTGGAATCTGGTCCACGATGCCATTTGGGATCAGCGCATGTATGAGATCTATGGTCTGCAGGATCTGGAACGACCCGTAACTTACCAAGACTGGGTCGAGCGAGTGCACCCGGAGGATTTAGCGCCCACCGAGGTGGCCCTGGAGGCAGCGATCAGGGGAGAGCGAGACTTCGATGTGGAATTTCGGATTCGGCGCACGGATGGGGAATTGTGCTGGGTACAGGCGATCGCCATGGTGCAGCGAGACAGCGAGGACCGTCCCCTACGCATGATCGGCATTAACCGAGATATTACCAACCGCAGACAGGCGGAAGAGCAAATCCTGAGAACATCGGCTCAACTGGAAGCCTCCAATCGTGAGCTGGAAGCCTTTGCCTACTCGGTGTCCCACGATTTGCGATCGCCCCTGCGCGCCATCGATGGCTTCAGCAAAGCGCTGCTGGAAGACTACGGCGACCAGTTCGACGCAGAGGCCACCGACTACTTCAATCGCATCCGGCACAACATTCAGCGCATGGGGATGTTGATTGACGATTTGTTAAGACTCTCCCGCATTTCCCGCTCCGAGATGCGGCAGATTCAGGTCAACCTCAGTGAGCTGGTATCCGAGCAGGCGCAGGAACTTCAGGCCGTAGAACCTCAGCGGCAGGTGGAATTTGTCATCGCCCCAGAAGTGTTTGTTGCTGCCGACCCCACCCTCATGCGCATCGTGGTCAATAACCTGCTGAACAATGCCTGGAAATTTACTAGCCACCATGCCACCGCTCGCATTGAATTTGGCATAATTAACCAGAATGGGGAAATGGCTCACTATATCCGCGATGACGGAGCAGGTTTTGACATGGCGTATGCCTCCAAGCTGTTTGGGGTTTTCCAGCGGCTACACGACACCGATGAGTTTCCTGGCACGGGCATCGGTCTAGCTATCGTGCAGCGGGCTGTCCATCGCCACGGGGGTCGGGTTTGGGCCGAGGCAGCCATCGAACAGGGCGCGACCTTCTACTTCACCCTCCCCGGAAGCGTAATGGAAGCGGTAGCCTAAGCCATGACTGCCTCGCGCACTATTCTGCTGGTGGAGGATAATCCTGACGACGAACGCCTCACGATCCGCGCGTTGCGACGGGGCAAGCTCACCAACGAGATTCTCGTCGCCCGGAACGGGGAGGAAGCCCTAAACCTGCTGTCTGGCCTGAATCCACTGCCAGTTCTGGTAGTCCTGGACCTGAAGCTGCCTAAGGTTGACGGCCTCGACGTTCTACGCCAAATTCGCGCCAGCGATCGCACCCATTTGCTGCCTGTAGTGGTTTTAACCTCCTCCAACGAGGAACGAGATATTGTCGATAGCTATCATTTGGGAGCCAATAGCTACGTGCAGAAGCCGGTGGATATTGACCAGTTCACCGAGGCGGTGCGCCAGTTGGGGCTGTACTGGGTACTCATCAATGAACCATCACCGGGAGGAAGATGATTCATGGACGAATCCCTCGCCATCTTATTTGTAGAAGACTCAGAAGATGACACGCTGCTCACTCTGCGAGTACTGCGGCAGGGCGGATTCACGCCAACCTGGAAGCGGGTGCAGACGGCGGATACCTTTCGCGCTGCCCTGAAGCGTCGCCCTTGGGACGTCATCATCGCCGACTATCGCCTCCCCGGATTTGACGCGCATGCAGCGCTCCAAATCTATAAAGAGAGCCAGCTTGATTGTCCATTTATCGTCGTGTCTGGCGCCATCGGCGAAGAACTGGCGGTAACGATGATGCGGGCAGGGGCCCACGATTACCTGATGAAGGACAACCTCTCCCGCTTGCCAGAAGCCGTGCGCCGCGAGGTCCGCGAAGCCCAGATGCGAGCCGAGCGCCGCGCCGCCGCTATTCGACTGCGGCAAACTGCTGAGCGGGAGCAGCTCATTCGCATGGTGACGGAGCGGATTCGGCGATCGCTCAACCTCGACGAAATCCTGGCCACCACCGTCACCGAGGTGCGCCGGGTGCTGCAGACCGATCGGGTCGTTCTGTTCCGGTTTCAGTCAGACGGTCAGGGCTATGTGGTCCAGGAGTCTGTTGGTGCCGACTGGCAGGCCCTCATGGGCCAGGAAATTCACGACCCCTGCTTTAATGCTGGCTACATCGAGCAATATACCCAGGGGCGGGTCTGGGCGATCGCCGACATTGACGACGGCAGCATCCAGCCCTGCCATGCCGAATTTCTGCGCCAGTTTCAGGTGCGGGCCAACCTGATCGTGCCCATCATCCAGCCCGACGGTCTATGGGGCTTGCTCATCGCCCACCAGTGCACTCGGCCCCGCCAGTGGTCAGAGGAAGAAATCCAGCTTCTAAGACAATTAGCCGATCAGGTGGCGATCGCCATCCAGCAGGCCAACCTCTATCGCCAAACCCGGCTAGAGCTGGTCGAACGCCAGCGGGCCGAGGCCGCCTTACAAAGCCTGAATCAGGAACTGGAGCGGCGGGTACAGGAGCGCACCCAGGCCCTGTGCCAGCAGGCCGAGCAGGAACGCCTGCTGCGGTTGATTATCCAAAATATCCACCGCTCCCTCGACCTGGATGACATTCTGGCCACCGTGCTGCGGGAAACGCGTCAGACCCTCCACGCCGACCGGGTGGCCGTCTACCAGTTTTCTGAAGATTGGGGTGGGCAGTTTGTGGCCGAGTCCGTAGCGGAGGGGTGGCGGCCCTTGATGGGAGAGTGGCTCCAGCCCGTGTGGCAGGATACCTATTTGCAGGAAACCCAGGGTGGGCGCTACCGGAACAACGAAACCTTTGCCGTCAATGATATCTATGCCGCCGGGCACGCCCAGTGCCACGTTGATCTGCTGGAGGAGTTTCAGGCTAGGGCCTATGCGATCGCCCCGATTCTTTTGGACGGCCAGCTCTGGGGATTGTTGGCTGCCTACCAAAACAGCGGTCCCCGTGGCTGGCAAGCCTGGGAAGTCAGCCTGCTGCGGCAGATTGGCCTACAAATGGCGATCGCCCTCCGCCAGTCTCGCCTGTATCAAACCGCTCAGAACCAGGTCAAAGAATTAGAAAAGCTCCACCAGCTCAAAGACGACTTTCTCAGCACGGTGTCCCACGAGCTGCGATCGCCCCTGGCCAATATCAAAATGGCGATCCAGATGCTGGACCTGAGCCTGAGCCGCCAGGAGGTCCGTGATGAGCGCATCCCCCGGTATCTGCAAATCCTGGATGAGGGATGCAGCCAGGAACTCACCCTGATTAACGACCTGCTGGATCTGCAGCGGCTAGAAGCGGGAGTGCAGCCCATCCTCTACGAAAACATTGACCTGGGCGATTGGCTCTCCTCCACCGTTGAATCCTTCCAAACCCGAGCCCAGGAGCAGCACCAGCAGCTCAGCCTGCAGCTACCGCCGGATCTGCCCCCAATTGTGACGGATGAGACGGGGCTGCGGCGAATCCTCACGGAGCTACTCCACAACGCCTGCAAATACACGCCGCCCCACGAGCGCATCACGGTAACGGCTCAGGAAACCCGCGATGCTGCGCTCCGCATCCAAATCTGCAACTCCGGCGTAGAGTTGCCGCCCGAAGAACTGCCCCACATCTTTGAAAAGTTCTACCGCATCACCAGCGTCGATCGCTGGAAGCATGGCGGCACTGGCCTGGGGCTGGCCCTGGTGAAACATCTGGTGGAACATCTGGGGGGGGCGATCGCCGTTGAAAGCGCCAATGCCCTCACCTGCTTTACGATTCAGCTACCGCTTCAAGCTCAGGCCAAAGTCATCTCATAAGTGCTCAAGCACAATGAACGACAGCTTGTGGGGTTATGCGCCCCCAAGAACGGAACTCTTTCCTTACAAATAGTACTCATCCGGGTGCCGTCTCGGGCCTATCATCAGTGTTTTGCTGGACAAGTAGTCCACCCAAGGAACCCTACCCATGATTGTCTCTTCCTTTGAACTGCTGGTGAAGCCCATTGCTCCCGCACCTTTCGACCCCAACGTATCGCGACGGGTTGTTCAGGCCTATTTCCTGCAAATCTCCAATTTGAATTCGCCGGAATCAGCGGATGTAGCCCTTTCGCTCCAGTTCATCGCCACCCCTGTCTTAAACAACGCAGAACTAATTGCCATCACGGACAACGGCAGCGGCAACGTTTTTAGCGATCTGGTGCCCGATCCCATGACGGGTATCCCCAGCCAGCAGTTGACCCTCGCCTCGGGCACGACCACGCTGTTTGTGCTGCAGCCCGATATCACCCAAATGGCACCCAACAAGGCCAGCTTGGCAACTGCAGATCTAGAAGTGCGGGGATATGTGCAGCTTGAACTGTCGCGCTTCTCGCCGAGCGGCAGTGCGGAACTGCTGGTTACGCCTCAGATTCGCGGTACTTTCCTGCCCGCTAATCTCAATGATCCAAATCCCGACTTTGATCAGCAAGCCTATACGCTCCCTGGTGGCATCATCAAGCTGGCCAAATCGTAATTTTGACCTAGCCCCAGACTGGGCTGTGAGGCTGGCCAATGCAGGCTTGTGGGGGTGTGCGCCCTCAGCGGGGGCGCACACCCAAGAAAATCATTTTTTATAGCCCTACGAGCTAAGGTTTGAGTGTGGAACCCCCGCGACGCCCGGGTTCCACACCTATTGAATGTCCTAACGCGAAAGCGTAACGCTATAACTACTTGATCATGGTGTTTTTGTTTCAGCCGATCGCCCATAGCTGGGTGGCCAAACACTCCGAGCCCATCGGCGTGGTCGAGTTCATTGGTGGGGCGCTTTATGGCACGGTGCCCCACATCGCCTACTCCCACCTGCTGCGCTGTCTCTATGAAGCTGGATATACGGTGATTGCCGTGCCGTTCCAGTTTGGCTTCAATCATGGTGCGATCGCCCAAACCTTGCTGGAGGAGCGCGATCGCATCCGGACTGAGCTGAACTATCCTGCCGATCTGCCTCACCTCTGGGTTGGCCATAGCCTGGGCTGCAAGTACATCGCCCTGCTGGAAGCCAGCGGCCAACTCTGGAACCAGCCCAGCCTGCTGATTGCCCCCGATATTTCCGATACTGAAGACGCCCTACCGCTGCCGATCTTGGCTCACCTGGCGGATCGGCTGGCGCTGGGAGTTGTGCCCACCCGCACGGCCACCCAGACCGTCATTCGCAGCAGCCAGCTCTTTCATCTCACGGCTTTGATTTCCCTTGCTGAGGACAACATTGCAGGCAATAGCCGCAGCCCGGCGGCGGAAAGCGACGTGGCTTGGTTTATTCAAGAACTGGCAGGCAGACAAGACGGGCTCCTGCTTTGGCGGGAACTGGCGGGCGGTCATCGGGAACCCGTTGCCGTCAGAATGGGCCAGTCAGTGCTGCGCCCTCCACGCTGTTACGACAACCGCATCAGGGAACCCCAGCATCTGCGGCGGCTGGAGCCTCTCGTTATCGATCTGTTGGGCCAGCTAGCAGGGCGTCATCAATCTGCAGCTCTTCTGGAAGGACCGCAGGCTCGACCATCGGGAGCGAGATACCAGAGGGAGAGGTGAACGTCTTCGCTCGTTAAAAGTTCAGGCCGGTAGATTAACCGGAGGCGATCGCCCCTCCCCAAGCTCTGTCGAAATGCCTCAGACGGATTCAGCACGAAAGCCGACTCGCAGAGGGGGTGATCTGTCAAATACTGAACTGACGGCAGCAGGCGCACGATGACGTCCGACTCTAGGCTATGGCTTAGGGACAGCACATCCATCGTGAGCTGAGATTCGGCCAGCAGCACGGCCTGGTCGGACTGGTTGATGCGGGAGGCGATCGCCGGATTCGCCCGATTGCGAGCCTTCTGGTAGTCCGACGTATGGGTGAGGCCAATGGTACAGGACAGGAGTCCCACGGAGAACAGCGTTGCCGCTAGGATGCGCCAGCGACGATGGGAAGACCGCTGGAGGCGATCGCCCAGCAGATAGGCCACGCTAATCAGCGCCCCCAGCAGGGCTGGTGTCAGGTACCGGGGAGTGGCGGCGGCCTGGCCGCCCCGCAGGCCATCAATCCCCAGGAGCACCAGCGGCGTGGCGATCGCCCCCAGCACCACCACCCGGCCCACCAGGGGCGACGTTTCCCGCCAAAAAATCACAGCGGCATAGCCGATTAGCACCACCACCCCCAGAGCAACGAGGGCTTTTCCCAGCGTCTCCAGCGACGGGTCCACCGACAGGGGCACATCAAACCACAGTACCGCCAGACTGTAGAACCAGACGGCAGCCGTTGCCCAGGGGGTGATGGGCTCCCGCATCCAGGTGGTATTGTCCTGCAGCGTTTGCCAGTGACTGAAGATAATCCACCCCCAGGGCAGAAAGGCGGCTAACCCCAGCCCCGTCGCCAGCAGATAGCTTTGGGTGCGGCGGGGACAGCGGGAAAAGTCCAGGCTGAGCACTGCTACTCCTTGCCCAAGCACGACAAAAACGGTGAGCAGCGAGGTGTAGAGGCTCAGCCCCAGGGCCAGGGTGTAGCTCAACCAGGAGAGTAGCGTGTTGCGGTGGAGCGATCGCCCCAGCGTTCCCATGAGCAGCAGCAGCGCCACCGTCCACAGGCTATAGGGGCGCGCTTCCTGGGCATAGGCCACGAAAAAGGGGGAGACGGCCAGCAGCCCCACCGCCATCCAGCCCATGTTGGACAACGGCACCAGGACGCCGCAGGCCCAGAACAGGCAGGGCAGCGCCACCAGCCCCAGCACCACCGATAGGCTCCGCATCGCCGCTACCGAGCTACCCCATGCCTCTGCCCAGGCCCGCGCCAGCAGGAAATAGAGGGGGGCATGCTCCGGGCTTTGGGTGAGAGCATTCCAGGTGTCGGTCCAGGGGCGATCGCCCTGGATCTGCTGGAAATCCTGTAGCTCTTCAACGGTGATGGGCTCCCCGGTGGAAAGCTGCTGGGTAAGGGCGGGGCGGGTATGGCCCGCTATGCGGATGGCGGTGGCCACTTCATCGACCCAATACACGGGGCGATCGAGACTAGCCATGCGAAAGCAGGTGCCCAGCAGCACGAGTAGCAGCAGCAGCCAGAGCCGGAACCGGGAGAGGCCAATTTTTAACTGGTTGGTCTTGAACTGATTGAGCGTCAGGCGAGGAAAGCTGCCCATGGAGTGGCAAGATCAGCCGCAGTGTTAACGACGGAACAATTATCCAACATCCCCGGTTTTCTAACCTTCGTTTTTCAACGTAGTTCTACTTACGCCAGCGTCGTCAGACCTTGAAAATAGTTCTGCAGGTGCTGATCGTGGTCGTGAGAGAGCCTGCCGATGGGAATCTCGGCTGGAATGAATGCCTTCACGTCTTTGATTTCCAGCGTATCGTGGACGTGAATCTCGCCTTCAACCTGGGCTTCAACCACAATGCAGATGGAGTGAAACCGGGGGTCGCGATTGGGGGCGGAATAAACCCCCACCAGCCGCCGCAGCTCAGCTAACTGCAGCCCGGTCTCTTCGAGCAGCTCGCGCCGCACACAGGTATGAATGTCTTCGCCCCAATCGACTACGCCCCCCGGCAGCCCCCAGCGTCCCGTATCGCGGCGCTGAATCAGCACAATGCGGCCATCCGGCAGGATGGGAATAATGCTGGTACCGGTGACGGGATGGCGCAGGATAATGCCAATTGCCGATTGGAAGAAGTGCCAGAGTTGACGCATAGAGGGTTCACGATGAGACTGGAAGCCGGGATAGATATTGGCGATCGCCCTGCTCATCCTAGCTAAACCAACCTGACCGCTGCAATATGGCGTTACGCTTGCGCGTTAGGACATCCAAGAGGTGTGGAACCCCCGAGGTGGGGGGGGGGGGGGGGGCGCGCCCCCGCAACAAAAATAAAAAAATACAATAGCATATAAGATGGTATATAAATATTAGATCAAATAAAGAC
>JBHJGR010000163.1:0-5246 GCA_050331615.1 Elainellaceae cyanobacterium | reverse complement strand
GGGTTTTTTTTTGGTGTGGTCTTTTTTTTTTTTTGTCTGTATAACGGGTTGGGGGGGGGGGCGCCCCGGGGGGGGCCCCACACCCCCATGAAAACAATTTTGTCTAACTGGATGCCCACCTTCCTGGCAGGGGTTCAGGGTTAGGAGGGCTAGTATGGGGATGATCGTGCCAACCCTGCCACTCAAGTAATGTATACCTACGCGCTTCTGGCTGACTCCGAAACGGCTCTTACCCTCCCCCGAGGGATTCAGGGGGATACCCATCTGGTGAGCAGTTCTGGAATGGCCGCCTTGATTGAACTGGCGATCGCCGCTGAAGACCTGCAAAAGGATGACGATCAGCTTGTACAGGCAGTCATTGCCCACGATCGGGTTAACCGGGGGCTGTTTGAACAAACCGACATTCTGCCCCTGCGTTTTGGCACCTGCTTTCCCTCTACCGAACATCTAGTGCGCCACCTTGACGAGCGCGCTGCCGACTATCTCAGCCAGCTTGAGGCGCTACAGGGCAAGGCCGAGTATCTCATTAAGCTCATGCCCGTCGCCCTGTCGGAACCGACGACCAGCACGGCTCAACGCACCGCTACAAAAGGCCGGGACTATTTTCTAGCCAAGAAGCAGCAGTACCAGGCCCAGGCCGAGCAGCGCCAGCAGCAACAGGACGAACTGGAACAGGCCATCCAACAAATCATGGCTCAGTATCCCGGCGCCATCCGCAGCACCAGCGAAGATGACGCAGAGCGGGTTTATGTGCTGAGCGATCGCCACCGGGAAGACTACCTGCTTCGCCACTGCCAGAGCTGGCAGTCGGCCTGCCCCCTCTGGAACCTGGCGATTACCGAGGCATTGCCGCCTTACCACTTTGTGGGTGCATAGATTCTATGGGACTGGTTCACCCTTGCAGCGATCGCCAATACGCTAGTTCCAGGCTAAGAATCCAGCAATCTGGCTGGCTAAGGTAATCGGGTCAAACGGTTTCGTAATCACCCCCGCCGCTCCGGCTGCATAGAACTGGCGGCGATCGCTGGCCTGAGACTTGGCCGTCAGGAAAATAACCGGGATATCGCAAACCTGCGGCGTCGCTTTCAGCTGTTTGAGGGTGGTCAAGCCGTCCATATCGGGCATCATGATGTCGAGCAGAATGGCGTCGGGCCGTTGACGTTTGGCCTGGGCAATGCCGTCTATGCCGGAATTTGCGGTCGTAACCTGCCAGCCCGCCTCTAGCTCTAGCCCCAGTCGAGCCACGGCCTGGATATCCGCTTCATCGTCAATGATCAAAATTTGCTTTGCCGTCATGCCGTCTGCCCACCGACCCAAGAAGTCGTCTGCCGCTCAATTTCCAAAGGAAGCGTGACATAGAAAGTGCTGCCCCGTCCCAGGGTGCTCTCTGCCCATATCTGCCCCCCATGACTTCTGACAATATAGTGGCAAATTGTCAAGCCCAGCCCCGTACCGCCCTTGGGCCGCGAATCGGAAGCATCGACTTGCTGAAACCGCTCAAAGATAGTGTCAAGCATCTGGTCGGGAATGCCGCGCCCCTGATCCTTCACCATAAACTGCACCCGAGGAGGGGCAGAAAGTACTTCAGCCTCAATCCAAACGGTGCTGCGGGGGGAGGAGAACTTAATGGCGTTGCTGAGCAAGTTGAGCAGAAGCTGCAAAATTTGCTCTGGGTCACCCCAAAGCTGAACTGAGGCCGATGTGGCGCGCAGGATAATGCCGTGGTGGTAGGCCATGGGCTGCATTTCGCTGACGGCCCGATCAATCAGCACAGCTGCATCACAGGGTTGCCAATTGAGAGTAATGCGGCCTGACTCGATGCGCTCCAGGTTAAGCACATCGTTGATGAGCTGCACCAGCCGGTTGGTATTGGCGACAGCGATTTCCAGCATTTTTTGACCTTCGGGGGATAAGGTGCCCAAATAGCCTGCCGCCAGCAGCTTTAGGGAGCCATGGACGGATGTGAGGGGCGTGCGCAGCTCGTGGCTCACGATGGAGACAAACTCATCCTTCATCCGCTCGACGGCTTTGCGATCGCTAATGTCCTTTGCCAGCTTAAAGATGCCCTTCACCGTCCCATTTGCCCCTCGATGGGGAACGTACAAGGTTTCGATCCAGCGAGCGATGCCATCGACCGTAACGATTGCCGCTTCGTGAACCACCCTCTCCCCCCGCAGCGCCCGCTCTAGATAGGGCTGAATCTTTTGGTAGTAGCGATCGCCCACGACCTCCTGCACTAGCCGCCCATAGATACTGCGAGGCGATCGCCCAAACCACTCCTGATAGACCTGGTTGGTGAACCGATAGCGCTGCTGGGCATCAACGTAGGAAATCAGCACCGGCAGCGCATTGGCAGTAAGCCCGAGCTGGGCCTCACTTCGCCGCAGTGCTGCCTGGGCCTGGGCCAGTTCTGCTTTTGTTTGGGCCAGTTCTGCGATCAGCGCATCTCGCTCCTGCCCGCAGGCTTCCAGCTTCTGCAGCAGCGTATGGGGGGCGATCGCCTGGAAATACTTAAACAGGGTCACCATCGGGAGGGAGGCGTGCAGTAGGGGCATAACCGATGTGAATCTGGGCTTACCAGTGTGGAGATAGCGATTCGGCGTTGCCACGGGGACGAATAAGAAGTTCTTACCGTTGACTTCGCTATTGGTTATTGTCGACGCCACTAACCAATTTTTGGGTGCTTCGTCATATTTTCTCCGTATTCCGCTCTCGTTCTGCTAATGCGGCAAGATCGCCGTCTGGAAGCGCTAAACTAGCCCCTAAGAGCATGTTGGAAAAGTTTACGCTTTCGCGTTATGGCGTTACGCTTTCGCGTTAGGACATTCAAGAGGTGTAGACCCCCCGCGTCGCGTGGGGTCCACACTCAAACCTTAGCCCGTAGGGCTATAAGACGCTCAGAGGTCAGCGGACAGATTCAGATCGGAGCAAATCCCTGTGGCGCAGGCAACCCCCAAGGCAACCCAACGAGCAACCGAACTTCGCCAACTTCTTCAGCGGGCGAGCTATGCTTACTACGTGCTGGACGCTCCCATCCTGGAAGATAGCGTTTATGACCAGCTCTACCGGGAGCTGCAGGCTCTGGAAAGCCAGCATCCGGACCTGATTGCTCCCGACAGCCCCACCCAACGCGTGGGAGAGCAGCCCGCGGAGCAGTTCCGCTCGGTGCGCCACGCCATTCCCCTCTACAGCTTGGAGAATGCGTTTGATCAGGCCGAGCTAGAGGCGTGGGATCAGCGGTGGCGACGGGTGGATGGTACCGACCCAGCCCTAGCGGTGGAATATGTCTGCGAACTCAAGATCGACGGGTCGGCCCTTGCCCTCACCTATGAAGACGGCATCCTGGTGCGGGGGACGACTCGGGGCGATGGCGTTACCGGAGAAGAGATTACTCCCAATGTCCGCACCATTCGCACTATCCCCCTGCGGCTAAACCTGCCGTCTCCCCCGCGCCGCGTGGAGGTGCGGGGTGAAGCTTTTTTACCGCTGGACGTGTTTCAGCAGATTAATGGCGATCGCCAGGCTGCCGGAGATCCCCCTTTCGCCAACCCCCGCAACGCTGCTGCGGGTACCCTGCGCCAGCTCGACCCCCGCATTGTGGCGGAGCGGCGGCTAGATTTCTTTGCCTACACACTGCACATTCTGGAGGACGAATCCGAGCCGATCGCCCCGCCCGCCCACCAGTGGGAAGCCCTGGAATTCCTCCAGCAAATTGGCTTCCGGGTGAACCCCAATCGGCGACGGTGCGGCTCGCTCCAGGAGGTGGAAGAATACTACAACGAGTGGACCACTAAGCGGCTCTCCCTCACCTACCTGACGGACGGGGTGGTGGTGAAGCTGAATGACTTTGACCGGCAGCGGCGGCTGGGCTTTACCCAAAAGTTTCCCCGCTGGGCGATCGCCCTCAAGTATCCCCCCGAGGAAGCCCCCACCCTGGTGCAAAACATCTCGGTAAACGTGGGGCGCACAGGAGCCATCACCCCCCTGGCCGAACTCCAGCCGGTGCAGCTCGCCGGGACTACCGTCTCCCGCGCTACGCTCCACAATCGCGATCGCATCGCCGAGCTAGACATTCGAGTAAACGACACCGTCATCGTGCGTAAGGCGGGGGAAATCATTCCCGAGGTAGTGCGGGTGCTCAAGGAGCTGCGCCCCGAGCAGACCCAGCCGTTCCAGATGCCTATCCACTGCCCAGAGTGCGGCGAACCCGTGGTGCAGCCCCAGGACGAGGCGGTGATTCGCTGCATCAACGCCTCCTGCCCTGCCATTCTCAAGGGTGCCCTGGTGCACTGGGCCAGCCGGGGGGCGATGGACATTCAGGGGCTGGGGGAGAAGTGGGTGGACCAGTTCGTCAATCGGGGGCTGCTGCGCACGGTGGCGGATTTGTATGACCTGACGGAGGCCGAGCTGGTGACGGTGGAGCGCATGGGCCAGAAATCGGCTCAAAATCTAGTGCAGGCGATCGCCCAGTCTCAGCAGCAGCCTTGGTCGCGGGTGCTCTACGGTCTGGGTATCCGCCACGTGGGCAGCGTCAACGCCCAACTGTTGGCCAGCCATTTCCCTGCGGTAGACGATCTGGCGGCGGCGGATCAGGAGGCGATCGCCGCCATCCATGGCATTGGTCCCGAGATTGCCCAGGCGGTACACCAGTGGTTCCAGATTCCGGCAAACCGAGAGCTGATTGAGCGGCTGCGGGCGGCAGGCGTCCAGCTCGCCGGGGCTCCGCCAGAATCCGATGGGGAGCAGGAGCAACCGCTGGCGGGTAAGACCCTGGTGTTGACGGGTACCCTACCCACGCTCACGCGGGATGAGGCGATCGCTAAAATTGAGGCAGCCGGCGGCAGGGTGACCGGATCGGTGAGTGCCAAGACCGATTATCTAGTTGTGGGGGCCGACGCTGGCTCAAAGCTGGCAAAGGCGGAAAAGCTGGGCGTTCCCCAATTATCGGAACAGCAGCTGCTGGATTTGCTATCGTCGTCACCCGAATCAACCGCAAGGTGACTCTTCAATGCAGGCTAATTCAACCATTTGGCCGGTTCTCATGCTGCTCTTATGTGAGTTTCTGAAGCCTCCCCCGAATTGAATTCGGGGGGGTCCCAAACTTTAGCTGGCTTTTCGGGCGATCATCCCTATCTGGCCAACTGGTTTGGGCTGAATGGAGAACTGCTCTGAGGGTGGTTGAGCCAGCCTGCTTTCAGACGCGCCTACTTGCTCGCAGTTTGTTGACACCATTGCTATGCCTCCAT
>JBHJGR010000162.1:0-45298 GCA_050331615.1 Elainellaceae cyanobacterium | reverse complement strand
CCTGCTTATTGACTGCGACCCACAGTTTGGGATACACCGGATTGTCAAGCAGTTAAAAGGTCGCTCATCCCGGCTGCTGCGGAGTGAGTTTCCCTGGTTAAAGCGAAGGCTGCCGAGTCTCTGGACAAACAGCTACTTTGTCGCAACGGTTGGGGGTGCCCCTGTCGCCATCGTTAGGCAATACATTGAAAATCAGAAATGGGTTGCAGATAACAAAGGGTTCGAGAGAATCCACATCAGGTGAGAATTTTGAAGTTGAGCGGGAGAGGTACAGGTATGGGGTTCAAGCCACGGTGGCGGCAGGGACGGCAGGTGTTGCTGGCCATACTGGCCACGGCGTTTTGCGTAACCGTATCTCCGGCGATCGCCCATCTACCGACACCTCCGGCGATTCCTAGCGACCCATCGCTGGCTCCCAGTGCGTCTGCGACGATCTCGGCAATCACCGCCCAGGGATTGGTGGAGCGGGGGCGCGAACGGTATGAGGCAGGCCAGTTCCGGCAGGCTGTCCAGCTCCTGGAAGAGGCCGCCGCCCAGTATGCCGCCGAGGGTAATGCCCTGCAGCAGGCGATCGCCCTCAGCAACCTGTCCCTGGCCCAGCAGCAGTTGGGCAACTGGGACAGCGCCGAGCAGGCCATTACCAGTAGTCTGGAGCTGTTGGCATCATCGGAGACGCTTATCCCGCCTGCGCTGCTGGCGCAAGTATTGACCGTGCAGGGACGACTCCAGTATGCCCGGGGGCAGTTCCAGGCTGCCTATGAGACTTGGGCAGGGGCGATCGCCCAGTATGACCGAGCGGGGGCAATGGCGGGCGTGATTGAAGGTCGCTACAACCAGGCCCAGTCTCTGCGGGCAATGGGCTTTTACCAGCGGGCCATTGCCGTGCTGGCCGAGCTGAAAACAACGCTGGATGCTCACCCCGATTCTGTGGCGAAAGTGGCGGCTCTCCGCAGCTTGGGCGACGTGCTCCGGGCAGTGGGGCAGTTTGATTGGTCGGAACCCCTGGGTGCAGATGGGGACAGTTTTGGCAGCGAGCCCGTCCTTGTAGAACCCGCAATTTCAACCGGAACGCCTCAGGTCACGTCTGAGCAGGTGTTGGCAGAAGCCCTGGCGATCGCCCTACGGCTAAACGATGCCGACGAAGTTGCCAGAACTCAGCTCAGCCTAGGCAACACGCTCCAGGCTAAGGCCCTGCGGCTGCAAAGCACCCAGCGCCTGCGGGAAGCGCCAGGGTCAGCCGATCTCCTCGATCGGGCGCTAGCTCAGTATGCCGCTGCCGCCGTCCAGACGACCCTGCCCAGCCTCCGCATGCAGGCGTTGCTAAATCAGTTCAGCCTGCGGGTCAGCCAGAGCGAGCGGTGGGACGCCGCTGAGCTGGCACGCTGGCAGGAGCTGCAGCGCCTAGGCGAGCAGGCACGGGCACAGCTGCAAAACCTGCCGCCCGACCGCACCACCATCTACCAGCGCATCGACCTGGCCCGGAGCTATGCCCAACTGCAGCGACGGGTTCCCCCCCAGCTCCTGGGAGAGCTTCCCGACTGGATGGGCATTGCCAGTATGCTGGCGATCGCCAACCGTCAGGCCGAGTCCTTGGGGGATGAGCGGACTCAGTCCTATGCCCTGGGCTATTTGGGTGAAATCTATGAGCAGGCCCAGCAGCCGGCTGAAGCTGAGGGGCTGACCCGCAATGCCCTGCGATTGGCCCAGCTCAGCAATGCGGTCGATATCTCCTATCGCTGGCAGTGGCAGCTCGGACGCCTGCTCAAAGCCCAGTCCGATGCGTTGCGGCAGGCTGAGCCGCAGCGATCGCAGGAACTCCGCACCGATGCGATCGCTGCCTACGATAGCGCTCTGGCATCGCTGGACGCCATTCGGGGAGATCTGGCGGCGGTGCCGGAGGTACAGTTCTCCTTTCGGGAAGACACAGAACCGATTCACCGGGAGCTGGTGGCGCTACTGCTGGAGCCGGAGGAGACGGAGCCGGAAAACCTGGAGAAGGCGCGGGCCACCCTTGAAGCGCTGCAGTTAGCCGAAATCGACAACTTCTTCCGGGAAGCCTGCCTAAACCGCAGCGAGGTGGATATTGATGAGTTCGACCGGCGGGCGGCGGTCGTTTATCCCATCATTTTGAGCGATCGCCTGGAGGTTATTCTCAGCCTGCCTGCCCCCGCCTCGGCCTCAGCCCCACGGGATGCCTCAGAGCCATCCAGAATTCTGCGGCGGCATACGGTGAAGGACCTGTCGCCGCAGCAGGTGGAGAACAGCGTCACGGATTTGCTCTCCCTGCTGGTCTCCCGGCGCTCGGTCACGGTGGGCGCGCAGCAGCTCTATGACTGGCTCATCCGTCCCTTCGAGGCTGATTTGGACGACAGCCCAGTAAATCAACTGGTGTTTGTGCTGGACGGGGCGCTGAGAAATGTGCCGATGGCGATACTGTATGACGGCGAGCAGTACCTGGTGCAAAAATACAGCCTTGCCCTGGCTCCAGGGCTACAGCTAGTCGCGCCAGAATTGGAGGGCGATCGCGAATTGAGTATCCTCATGGGCGGCATGAGCGAGATCCCTGATGCCCCAGCAGTGCAAACCATCTCTACCCGCCGCGATTTCGGCCCCCTGCCCAATGTAGAGGTGGAGCTGGAAAAAATTCGCAGTATCGTAGCCGACGCTCAGGTTTTGCTGAACCCGGAATTTACCAGCGATGCAGTGCAGGAACGAGTCACCGCCGATGCTTCCCGAGTTGTCCACCTGGCAACCCACGGCATCTTTGGCTCCACCCAGGAAGAAACCTTTATCCTCACCTGGGACGGCGTAATCAATGTCAATCAGCTCGACACTCTGCTGCAGGCCAGTGAACTGGTCCGCCGTCAGCCGATTGAGCTACTGGTGCTCAGTGCCTGCGAAACTGCACGGGGCGACAACCGAGCAGCGCTGGGGCTTGCGGGGGTGGCTGTGCGATCGGGGGCGCGCAGCACGCTGGCCACCCTCTGGAAAGTGTTTGACGCTTCCACGGCGGAGCTGATGACCCGGTTTTATGAAGCGTGGAGCCAGGAGGGCGTCACTAAGGCGCAGGCCCTGCGGCAGGCCCAACTATCGCTGCTGGAAGACCCCCAGTTTAGCCTTCCCTACTTTTGGGCTCCCTTTGTGCTGCTGGGAAACTGGCTGTAGATTGGTGAATTCCGAGCAGGTAGACAGTTTCGGAACCTGCACGCCCCTGTTTAGAGCGCTTTAGTATCCGAATAGTCTCTGTGCTCGAATCCGCTCCATCCAGCATCTGGAGAATATCTGGGGATCAGCCCGACTCAACTTCCCCTGTGGCCACCTGCAACTAGCGGCACAAATTTTCGCAACTCAGCCGGACTTTCAGAAATCTGGCCGAATACACCGATAGATTAGCAAGGGTGGTTCCACCCAATTGATAGCTGAACGATTACGTATGTCCATCATTGACAGAATTTACCCCCAGCTGAGAGGAGAGCCAGTGATGAACCTAAGTGTGTTTCCCAATGATGTCAGTCAAGTATCAGTGCCCGCGGCGGGGCAGGTCGAGCGAACCATCACCCTGGTACAGCCAGGCCGCGTCCGATTCCAAGGAACCTACTGGCCCGCCCGACTCCAGTCAAGCTACGGCCAAGTTATTGCTAATCCCGGAGAATGGGTACGAATTGTAGGCCGTCAAGGAATTACGCTATTGGTGGAGAAATGTATGCCCGAGTGACCTACAGCTTGCTTAGAGCGAAGGCAAAAGTCCCCCTTCTAAGGTGATTTTTGCAAATAATCCGACCCGAGACGCAGGGGCAAATGGCTATTTGCCCCTACCAATTGCCGGTAATTCTTTCCTAAAAAACGCCTATGGGGGATTTAGGGGGATCAAGTACGCAGCCTAAGCCTTCTCCAGGTCTACCAACTGAATATCAAAGGTGAGATCCTCGCCTGCCAGGGGATGGTTCGCATCCAGCGTTACCGCAGCATCCGACATTTCAGTGACGGTAACGGGGATGGCCTGTCCGCCCTGCTGCTGGATCTGAAGCCGCTGCCCGATTTCCAGAGGAATATCAGAAGGAACCTGCTGGCGATCAATCTGCACAACCATTTCCTGCCGGTAGGGGCCGTATGCCTGGGTTGAAGGAATGGTTGCGGTTTTGGAATCGCCGGGACTCATACCCACCACGGCAGCCTCAAAGCCTGGAATGACGTTGCCGCCCCCGATGGAAAACTGGAGGGGGTCACGGTCTGCAGAGGTGTCGAACACGGTGCCGTCTTCTAGCTTACCGGTGTAGTGAACCAGAACCTTATCGCCCTGTTGTGCTTGCGCCATAGTAAAAATCGTCCTCCTGATGAGAATGGTCGGCCCCGCAGGGCAGGGACTTTGCTAACTGGATGATAGCTTCCCGTCTTGAAAGGTGGGAACGAAAATTGGGCCAGGGGCGATCGCCAAATTCGGCCAAACCCAGATCGGTCTAGGGCTGGAGTAGATTGAGAACTTTTGTGTGGAGGGGGTCACCACAGGACGAAATTAGGCTACCGCCGAACACAAGATTGTCCCGTTCTCCCGCCAGGTTGGTGACCTTCCCGCCTGCCTCTTCCACGCAGGGCACGATGGCCGCAATGTCCCACGGGTTCATCACCGTATCCACCGCCACGTGGAGCTTTCCCCGGCTGACCAAGGCGTGCTGGTTACAGTCAGAGCAAAACCGGAACTTGCGCACCTGGTGAATTAGATCCGTCAGCCGATAGGAGGGTTCTCCTGGCTTACTGTGGATGTCGGAACTGTGGACGCCCGTACTAGAGGCGATCGCCTCCTCCACATCCACCGGAGGGCGCACCTGCACCCGCATAGGAGCACAGGTGCGGGACTGGAACCAGCAGCCCATACCCCTGGCCGCATACACCATTTCCCCAATTCCCGGTAGGTGAATCACCCCCACAATGGGCTCGTTGTCTTCCAGCAGCGCCACCAGCGTACCGAATAGGGGCACCCCCAGGGTAAACCAGGCCGTCCCGTCGATCGGGTCCAGCACCCAGCGATAGCGGGCATCGGTGCGATCGCCCGCGCCAAACTCCTCGCCCAAAATGTCGTGGTCGGGAAACCGCTGCTCGATTTGCGATCGCATTGCCATTTCCCCAGCCCGATCGGCGATCGTCACTTCGCTTCCATCCGCTTTGTAGCTCACGGTATGGTTCTGAAAATGGGGCATGATGACCGCCTCTGCTGCCAGGGCCAGCTGGCGGGCAAACGCTAGAAATTCGTGGCGCTGTTCCACTCAACCTCCAAAACGACTCTTAAGCATCGCTCAAAAATTTTTCAAGAATTCTTCAGGAAAGAAATTTGCGAGTTCTGCCGTAGCCTGACAGAGGCAGCGTACTTCTAGCCTAGAATCCTAGCCGACAATCTAGATACAGCACTTTTTAAGTGTATGAGGTACGGATTTTTTGTTGGAAGCCGCACGCTGCACGGCTTCCAACAAAAAATCTGATTCCATCAAAGCGCGAAGCGCTGTATAGTCCTACTGGCTCAGGTTTGTGGGCGAATCCCCCACGCCGCGGGAGATTCGCTCGTGATAATGTCCTAACGCCGCTGCGTAGTGCTATATCCCCGTCTGCCGATGTTTTTCTGATGTCGCTAGCTTATCTTACTCGCAAAGCCCCAACGCAATACTCCGAACTCAATATGAGCAACTTTTTTACCCCCGATGCTTTCCTGGAAGTGCTCTTGGCTATTAGCCTCAGTGCTGCTGCTGGCTTTCGCGTCTTTGTGCCGCTGCTGGCGCTGAGTGCCTTCTCGGTCGTTGGCCAGATTGATTTGCCCGCTAATTTCGACTGGATTGAGAACAATCAGGCACTGCTCGTGTTTGCGATCGCCTCCCTATTAGAAGTTGCTGGCTACTACGTTCCCTGGCTCGACCACGCCATCGATGTGGTCGCCACCCCCGCTGCCGTGATTGCAGGCACCGTCGTCTCCGCCTCCCTGGCTCCTGATATGGACCCGGTGGCCAAGTGGACCCTGGCACTGGCGGCGGGCGGCGGTACCGCAGGCGTGACCAAGGGATTCATGAACCTGGTGCGCACGGCGTCTACGGTGCTTTCCGGTGGACTGTCTAACCCGGTGCTGGCCACCTTGGAGCTGGTGCTGGCGATCGCCCTCTCGGTGCTGGCCATTACGGTGCCTGTCGTGGCGGGTATTGCGGTGATTGGACTGTTTATCTTTGCGATCGCCAAGGCCCGGCAGCTTCTGATGCGGATGCGGGCGCAGAAAGCGCCCGCGGCTGAGGACGTTTCCCAGGATGCAGTCTAAGCATCGGATTCATAGAGTCCGCAGCAGCAGCTCCGCGTATCCCAACGCCCAGAGCATACCGGGCAGCACCAGCCACCGCACGGGCCGACTGGCGGGGTCCATCTGAATACACACCGCCAGCGTCGCTGCCCAGAGGAAGGCATAATCCAGGCTAAGCCGCATGTAGCCGGGGGCATAGACGCCGGGGTTGTGATAGAGCAGCACCGGCAGCGCCAGCAGCAGGGAGGTCAGCAGCCACGCCTGTCCCTTTGCCGTGCGCCAGCTCCGCCATAGCAGCGGCAGCATTAAAAGAATGGGCTGGGAGAAGATTAAGCTGTTCCCCCGCTCGTCGCCGCTGATTTGCTGGACTCGCCAACCGTTGATCTCAATCTCGGGCGCAGCCCACAGGGTGCGATACAGGTTTTCTGGCAGGAAATGAAAGGACAGCAGCCCATGCTCGTGGGCGCGATCGGCGATGTAGCCACTGCGGCCCTCATAGGCCAGCATGTAGCCATTTTCAAACGGATTATGGAATCGCGCTGTCTGGAATCCCAGAATGATCAGCAGCGCCAGGGCTGGACCCAGGCCAAGCAGCACCAGCCGCTGGCAGAGTTTTCGTTGAGTAGCAGCATCCGTCAATGCCGAGGTAATCCGCCAGCGCTGCCCGTCTGGGCTCTGCAGCAGCAGTAGCAGCGGGAGCGGCAGCAGCAAGATGTACTGGGCTCGAAATAGCATGGCCCCACCGATGCAGGCTCCCATGCCCAGCCATCGCCAGAGATTTGGCTTGAGGGAGAGCAGGGCTAGAAATGCGGTTAGCAACAGGATGGAGAAGCAGTGGTTGGCCCGATAGATGGAGCCGTTGAGGGCTTTGGGGAAGCTGGCCAAGTAGGGGGCACCCAGCATCATCGAAACCGTGACTCCCACGGAAATCAGCGGATCGAATCTGGACAGGCGCAGCAGGGCGAAATTGAGCAGAACGGCAGAAAGGAGGGCGATCGCCACGATCTCCAGCTTGAACCCAGCCAGGGCCGCCACTCCTCCCAACCCAAGATGAACCAGAAAAAAGAGGGTCTGCCCCGGCTGGAAAACGTTGCGGGCCAAATCGTTAAACATCGCTGTGTCGTGGACCCGCTGGGGCAGGCTGATACTGCCGTTCAGCAGGCTCTGGGCTTCTAGAAAAGCGGGATTGGTGTATTCGCCAATGGGCTGGTCAAAGCTGTTGCTCCAAAATCCGTCTAGGGCCGCTAGGTAAATCAGCCGCACGCCAGCCCCCAGCACAACCAGGGTGGTAACCAACGTCAGCCAGCGCTGGCGATCGCCCCTCGCTGCCAACCATGATGTGACCAACTCAACCATTTGCTCTAGTAAGCGCTACCAACGTTACCTTACCCAAATGACCCAGATTTTGCCCCCCATATAGCCCTACGGCCTAAGGTTTGAGTATGGAACCCCCGCGACGCGGGAGTTCCATACCTCTTGAGTGTCCTAACGCGAATTAATTGTGCTTGAGCACTGAAGGAGTGTTGATGAGAAGGATTTCCAGGGAACTTTTGTTCAGGAAACCTCCGCTTAGGAGATGAGAACGATGGGACTAAAAGAACGCCAGCAAATCGATAACGCCAGCAAATCGATAACGTGCAGCGCGAAGTGCTCCTCAAATCAGCGGCTGCAAACCTACACAGGTATGGAGATGGCGTACGACGTTGACTGGTCCTCCTTTGAACAGGATTTGGAAGCCTGCTATTCCATCGCGAATCTACTTAATTTCATCGGCAACGCATGTGGGGTAAATGCAGTCAGTGCGCTCCAGGACGGATGCAGCAGTAGTCGCAGCAAATCGGAATCCTCCCCCCGCTCAGCAAGAACTCGGAGGGAGGTCAACAAAAATCCTATAAACTTTACAAAGGACAATATAGATTTAAGTATTTCACGCATTTTCTTAAGAAAGAAATAATATTTGGTTGGGCAAATGTACGTGGTCCAGCCCCAAGCTTCTGCCAATATCCTGGGAATATCACAACCCTGCTGCCCCTAGTGGGCAAAGGACCGGCTTAGTGAAATGCAAGTGTCGATTAAGCTGTTGGTAAAGCTGCTGGTAGTCACCCTGATATGCTCTAGTGTGCTGCTGGCAACCTCTGCCCGAGCCAATTACGTTCCTCCCAACAACGGTGGGCCTGATTCCAGCCAGGGCTCAGGGACGCGGTAGGACGGGATGCTTTGGCTGACTGGCCTCAGGCGATCGCCCGCTGAATGGCCTGGCCGATGGCGTCTCGCTGTTCCGCATCGTACTGCCAGCGCTGCAAAAATTCCTGATAGGGTCCCTGGTGTTCGGTAACGCTGTGCTGCAGTTGTTCCACCAGGGACTGCACCTCAGGCAAACTGAGCTGACGCATGAGGGCGATCGCCCGCGTCTGCACCTGCTGCGATCCCTGAGCCATCTCCTCATCCTGGCTGCGGCGGTGGGCCACGGCCATGGCAGACGACATCGCCAAATTCTTAACCAGCAAGTCGGGCACCACGTCAGGGGCAGAGCGGAGAGCGGCAAGGACGGCTGGGGTGGGCGAGTCGGCTAGGGGGCGATCGCTGGTGAGGTAGGTGACGAAAAAGCCCCGCGCCCCGGCTTGGGTTTTCACCAGAGCAGCAATGGTGGCTTCAATCACGGCATCAGACAGTTTGCCTGCTTCCCATTGGTCTAGTAGAGACTGGGTGAGGGCGATCGCATCTTGAAAGGAAACGTCGGCAGGTACGGTAAAAGCAGTTTCGGGCATAAGACTTTACGAATTGGTGGGGCTGCAGTTCAAGTCGCCTGCTGGAGAAAACGGGTGATGTCGCGGGCGGATTGGGGTCTGGCAAAAAAATAGCCCTGGCCCCGCTCACAGCGCAAGGCCCGCAGCTGGGCCAACTGCTTCGCGGTCTCCACCCCCTCGGCGACAATATCCATCCCCAGGTTCCACGCTAGCGACACCAAGGTTTGGATGATCTCCACTTTTTCGGCGTCTACGTCAATGCTACTCACAAAGGAGCGGTCGAGCTTGAGGATCTCCACCGGGAATCGATGCAGGTAGCCCAGCGAAGAATAGCCCGTGCCGAAGTCATCTACGGCCAGCCCGATGCCCAGACCGTGCAGCTCTTTGAGCATACCGATAGCCGATTCCATATCTTCCATGATCATGCTTTCGGTGATCTCTAGCGTGAGGCTGCTGGCGGGCAAAGCCGTCTCGGTCAAAACTTGCTGAATTTGCTGCACTAAGTCGGGCTGGGAAAACTGCTTCCCGGAGATGTTGACGCTCACGGACGCCAGGGGGAGATGGGGAAACTGCGCCTGCCACTCTCGCATCTGACGGCAGGCTTCCCGCAGCGTCCAGTCTCCCAGGGGCATGATCAGGCCGATGGCCTCAGCCAGAGGAATAAACGTGAGCGGTAAGACATAACCCTGCTGGGGATGGTGCCAGCGCAGCAGCGCCTCGAACCCGACGACCTGTTCGTTCTTCAGCATCACAATGGGCTGGTAGTGAAGCTCAAATTCATGATTCTCCAAGGCCCGCCACAGATCACTCTCTAGCTCCAGTTGCTTCATCAAGCGGCGGTGCATGGTGGGCTCGAAGATTTTGCAGTCTCCCCGTCCCGCCACGGTGGCCCAGTGGATCGCGATGTTGGCATCCCGCAACACCTCGAAGGGGCAGTCATAGCCGGACAGGTCGGTTACCATGCCGATGCTGGCGGTAATAGTAATGCGGCGATCGCCCAACTGAAACGGCAGCCGGAGCTGGGCTTGAATCAGCGCAGCGATCTGGGTGGCCCAGTGGCGATCGCCCCGCAGCAGCAGCGCTAGTTGGTCTATCTCTAGCCGAGCCAGCAGCATATCCGATGGGAGTTCGCTACCCAACCGGGCCGCGATCTGAGCCAGCAGCCGCTCCCCATCGACCCGCCCCAGGCTGTTGTGAATCATGCGGAACTGGTCAAGGGTGATGCATATCACCACGACGGGGGGCTCGGGGAGTGGGTCTGCCGGAAGCTGGGAGCATGGGTTCAAAACCCTCTGGAGGGCCTCCATCAGTGCAGAGCGGTCGGCCATGCCAGCGAGGGCATCGGGCGGCAGGGGGGGGTGCGGCAGGGAAATGTCTGCCGCTAGACGCCCATCCGTGCCGGATTGGGTTTGAACGCAGATGACCGCCACGACGTCGGCGGGATCAGGCCAATTTAAGGATGACCAGGCGATCGTCACCCGCTGCAGACTGTGAAAAAGGTGCGCCTCACAGGTAATCTGGCCGGTTGGCTGGACGAGGGCTTGAGCTGCTGGATGGTCAATGGGGGCGATCGCCCGTCCGCCTTCAACTAGAGGCAGCAGGTCTACCAAACTGGCATTGGCTGGGGAAACAGCGGTGGTAGCTGCAACCAGTTGGCGGAAGGCTCGATTACACCACCGGATCCGACTGTTGCGATCGATTAGCGCCACCGCATCGCTCACCAGGTCAAGGGCTTTGGCTAAGCTTTCCGGTGAAACCTGGAGTGGACTTCCTGCGCAAAAAAGATCAGTTGTCACAGATCATTACCTCAGCCTGCACGCCAGAATATTAACGGAACAGCACCTCAGGAAAGCGACGCAAACCTCTCTTACCGTTCCCGGTGCTGCCATTGGATCAGTATGCCCGGCTTAGAAGGGTCTGCATCGCATGGGGCATAAACATCGTATGGGGGTTGGCGCTCAACTGACCTGCTGAGGCGTCGCTCCTATTCTATCCACAGATGCAATTCATCACAGAATGACCTCATCCTGAGGGATCACCCCTTCCAAGTAAGTAGAACTGCGTTGAAAAACGAAGGTTAGAAAACCGGGGGAGCGGCCCGCCGGGGCACTCCCCCGGTTTTCTAACATGAATTTAATTGTGCCGACCTACTTACTAGAAGTGTGAAATAATAAATCGAATAGATTCGGCATCTGGTGGAGCGTCAAGTCTTAAACCTCCAACTTTGCGCCACTCAATTGCTTAAGCACTTATGGCGTTACGCTTTCGCGTTAAGACGCTCAGGAGGGGTGCCCCCCGGCGCGGGGTGTCCACACTCAAACCTTAGCCCGTAGGGCCATAGATGCGGCAAGATCACCCGGAGCCCAGAGATGACAGACCGATGGCAGTAGTTGACCGCTTGGCGCAGGATTGGCGATCGCGCCTCGAACAAGATTACCCCGACCAGCCGTCCCAAATTCGCGACAGCATCGTGGCATGGCTGTTGGGCGAGGAGGCTGCTCAGTTCAACCAGATTCCCCCAGAGAAGCTGGCCGTTTTGCAGCAGGCAATGGATTACCGCTACCGAATTTTGCGCCAGCGATATTTTGGTGTGCCCCAGGAGCGGGCCTATCGCCAGCTCATTCAGCGGCTCAGCAGCCTGTTTTTAATTCGCAATAAAATTCGTACCTGGGTTTCCCTCTCGCGCGATCGCCGCCGCAGCGTCATCGATGTTCTGCAGGAGGTGATTCAGGAGATGATCCAGAGCGATCGCCACATCCAGCGGCAAATTAGCTGGGTAGGGCAATGCACCGCCAATCCCCGGCTGCGCAACTCTCTGATGCTCACCAGCATTGAGGAGTACTGCCTGCGTCCGATTCGCAATCAGCCCCTGCTAGTTTATCGATTTGTTAATTATCTGCGGCGCTCCCAGAAGGGTGGTATGACCCAGGTGCCCAGTAATGATATGATTCGCCTGGTATCAGAGGAAATGACCCTCGACGACGGCGACAACCCCGTGAGCCTGCTGGATGACGAAGCCGTCTCCCAGCACCAGGAGACCCAATACTGGGAGGAGCAGCAGATCCTGCGCAGCAAGGTGAAGCGCGAGTTTATGGACTACCTCCAGGAAAATGTGGGGCCGGAGGCGGCAGAGTGGTTGCGGCTGCACATTCAGGGGCGAAGTCAGGATGCGATCGCCCAGGAGATGAATCTACCCGTTCGTCAGGTGTATCGCCTGCGGGAAAAGGTAAGCTACCACGCCGTCCGCGTCTTTTGCCTGAAGGGCCAGCCCGATTTGGTGATGGCCTGGCTGGGTACCTCCCTACAGGAGCACAGCCTAGGGCTAACGCCTACCCAGTGGGAAGAGTTCCTCGAAGGGTTGACTGCCAGCCAGCGTCAGCTCCTTGAGCGGCTGAAGGCAGGGCAGTCTCTAGAGGCGATCGCCGATGAGCTAAGCGTAAAAACCAATCAGATTGTTACCGAGTGGAGTAAGCTGTACCTGGCGTCCCAGGCAATTCGCAGCAGTTCCTAAGCTGATCCGGAAATTCCGCTGCGGCGATTGAATTCTCAATGAATTCCAACTCAATGAGTTCCAGCTTCTCGCATCTTTCCGCGCAAGCAACCAAATTGTCACGATGTATTGACGGTAGAACCATCAGGGTGAGGGGATCGAGCTCTCTAGGGAATGATAGCTACACACCTGCCGAGATGATGTTTTCCTCTGTTGAGGACCCGCCATGCCTGAGACTGGGAAGCCAAACTATCAGAATTTGAATATCCGTCTGCGCCGCCTGCTCGCTGACGAAATTATTGCCGAACGGCTAAATGTCGATCAAATGTTCATTTTGATCGAGGGCGTGCTGCCCATTGAAGCCTGCCTGTACTACCAGGTTTTGCCCCTGTTTCTAGACGGCAGTCGGCTTCACCTCGGCATGGTATGCCCTACAGATACGGCTGCCAGCGACTATGTGCGCCGCATCGTCTCCTATCTCAACTATTCCCTCGTCACCCGCCAAATTTCCTCAGAAGCCCTCCAAATTGCTCTATCGGCCTACCTAAAGTATGCCGACCAGAAATCTTCTGATCTGGCAGCCAGTCAGCCAGCACCAGCCCCTCCAGACTTCAGCCGCGATCGCCCTCCCCGCAATTCCGCTCGCGACCGGACCAACCGTACGTTCGACCCGGCTCTACAGACGACCTTAATTGTCGATAGCCCCGAGGATCTGAACTCCCTGGAGCGGCCCCAGACGGCAGACTCATCGGTCTCAAACCGGCGCGATGCCCCCTCGGGCCAACCAGCGGCTGCCGACTCGGCGGGTCCGCCCACTGCGCCTAGTCCGGGGGATGCTGTAAGGGCTGCTGGCGATCGCCACCCTGAGTCTGCAGATGCCATAGACGACAGCCTGGACGACAGCTCCGCTCTAGAAGTGGATCCAGAATTTCTGGAGCAAACGCAGGTGCTAGAATCCTTTGCGCCGCCGCCGGAAATGGAGACGGTTACCCCCTCCCCTCTAACTACCGACCCCTCTCCCGCGGCTCCATCATCACCAGCCAGCCGTCAGGATGCTCCCAGTGCTCCCCCGCCCCCGCCCCCGCCAGCTAAGCCCGATGAGGCCGGATTTGTGGCTCCTGCCGCCGCCTCAGAGCCGCCCACACCCCCCACAGCGCTGCCGCGATCGCCGTCGCTGCTGATTCCTCCGCTCGCCCTTACCCTCAACCCCCAGCATCTGGAAAAGTCAATCAAAGAACTAGGGGGCTTGCCGGCAAATGACTTGCTTCAGGAACTGCTGGCCCGTACCCTCGCCAGCGGCATCGGGCGGCTATACTTTGAGCGGCAGCAGCGCTTCGGGCGGATTCTCTGGAGCGAAAGCGGGGTATTGCGGTCGGTGATTGACCGAGTGCCGGTGAGAAAGTTTCAGAGCATCATTAGTGAACTAAAGCGGCTAGCCCAGCTGCCATTGATCGAGGTGCAGACGGCGAAGCAGGCTGAGATCGAGCGGATCTATAGCCAGAGCCGTATTTTGCTGCGCTTTCGGTTTATCCCATCTGATCACGGCGAGCAGGCAACCCTGCAGGTGCTGCGGGGGGCAGCGCTCAAGTTCTACCAGCAGCAGCAGATTAGCCGTCTGGGTCGGGATGCTCTGGGAATTGCCCGACAGCTGCAGATAAAGGTGAACGAAATTCGCGATCGCGCCCGACTCAACCCCAACCTTTCCACCACCCGGCTGGCCGAACTGCGAGATTTAATCAGCATGCTGCAGTACATCGAGCAGCAGATTGAGGACCTGCAGAGCACTGGCCAGACCGAGTGAGGCGATCGCTCCACCGGAGAAGGCCAGGTCTAGCGGGCCAGGGCGACCTGAGGCTGAATCCACCGTCCCAAAGCCGTCCCAATGACCTCAAGCTCGCCCATTAGTTGGTCAAACTGCTCTGGGGTAAGCGACTGAGGTCCGTCTGACAACGCCCTTTGGGGATTGGGGTGGACCTCGATCATCAGGGAGTCGGTGCCCGCTGCGACGGCAGCCTTGGCTAGGGAGGGGACATAGGGTGCCCAGCCAGTGCCGTGGCTGGGGTCGATCATAATGGGCAGGTGGGTGAGCGATCGCAGCACCGGAATCACCGACAGGTCTAGGGTGTTGCGGGTATAGCTGCGGTCAAAGGTGCGAATGCCCCGCTCACACAGGATGACATTGGGGTTGCCAGCCGCCAGCACATACTCAGCCGCCATCAGCCACTCGTCAATAGTGGCTGACATGCCGCGCTTCAGAAGCACGGGCTTTTCCTGCGCCCCCACCTTTTTCAGCAGAGCAAAGTTCTGCATGTTGCGGGCACCGACCTGGAGGACGTCCGCCACCTCCGCCACCTTATCCACATCGGCAGTGTCTAGAACTTCGGTGATGATGCCCAGCCCACTCGCTGCCCGTGCCGCTGCCAGCAGCCCCAGGGCACTCTCCCCATGCCCCTGAAAGGCGTAGGGCGAGGTGCGCGGCTTATAGGCACCACCCCGCAGGAACCGCGCCCCTGCCGCCCGCACCCGGCGAGCGGTTTCCGTGATCATGTCTTCATTCTCGACGGAGCAGGGACCAGCTACCAGCACCAGAGGGCAGTGCTCTCCAAAGGCGACGGGACCATCGGGGGTCACTACTAGAACTTCGCTGGCTTCGCCGTGGCGATATTCGCGACTGACCCGCTTAAACGGCTTTTCAACCCGCAACACCTGCTCGATCCAATCGCTCATCTCCTGAAGCTGAAGCGGATCGAGGTCAACAGTATCGCCCACTAGCCCCAGCACCGTCTTGTGCTTACCAACGATGCGTTCTGGGGTGAGGCCCCACTGGCGAAATTCTGCATCCAGGCGAGCCACTTCGCTCTCCGGTGCTCCGACCTTCATTACTACAATCATGTTGAAGTCCCCACTCAGTCAGCGCTATGTCGTTTCGTAAGTATGTATGGCGATCGCCCAGAAGCATTCCTAGCCCAGTCCATCACAGTTCAACCGCCGAAGTCTAAGCTTTGAAGTCTAAGCTTTGGATTGGTTTCTGGATTCTTTCCATGCCTGCCGCATCCGTCCCAGATTAGTCGTAAAGTTTTCCCAGCCAAGGACGCCACCACCTGCAGGGGCCTCGTCCCAGGAGGCCGACAGCGCACCGTAGCTCAAGCCGACAACGCCCAAGCCGAAAAAGCCCAGGCTGGTGATGAGCACCGCCGTGGTGGGCAGCTCGAATAGGTCATTCGAAACGATGTAGTAGCTGACAAAAAAGCTGGAAAGGCCAATCAGGGTGGGAATGCCGCAAAATAGGGCCATGCGCTTGACCATGCGGCGGCTCACCTCCTCTGGAATGCTGGCTGCTGTGGCAGCAGACGGGCGCTGAGTCGAGCCGCGTTGCTGAGATGCAGCCACATCTGCAGAGGGTTTGGGCGATTTCGACGCTGGCGCGGCGGCAGGTTTTTTCTCGGCCTTTTTGCGGTTAGCCGCGGGCTCAAACGGGAGGCGATCGCGACCAGCTTTTTTCGCCTGAGGATCTGACGGCATAAGCGATGATTTAACCCCGAATTCCCAACCGTTGAATCAGCTCGCGATAGCGGTTCAAATCTTGTTTAGCGATGTATCCTAGCAGCCGCTTGCGCTGACCAATCATCTTCAGCAGGCCACGGCGGGAGGAAAAGTCTTTCTTATTTTGCTTGAGATGGCTACTCAAGCGGTTAATCCGCTCCGTGAGCATGGCAACCTGGACATCCGCCGAGCCGGTATCGGTTTCATGCCGCTGGTAATCGTTGATAATTTGCTGCTTTTGCTCTTGAACCAGTGCCATGAGCTTGTTCTATTCCTATGAAAAAACGACAACTTCCAATGCAGTCCACCATGATATCATAGCGCTTCCTCAGTTTTGCTCAACCCGCCGCTTGGCCTCGGCCTCAAACCAGGTAATCACCTGCTCTGGCGTCAGCTCCTCCAGCGGCTGACCACTGGCCTGGGCAATTTGTCCCAGGGGTCTGCGGGACGACTGCACCAGGCGAATGAAAAACTGCTTAAACGAATCGTCGGTGTCTAGCCCCTGGGCCGAAACCTGGGCGGTGACCGTATCCTGAGCAACCCAGTCCGCCAGGGCCTGATCGGTAATGTCGGCGATCGCCTGTCCAGTCTGCTGGCTAATCTGCTTCAGCACCCGCAGAGAATAAATCGCCACCCGCGCCGAAAACCGCTCACGGGAGGTAAGCAGAGCCTGATCCACCTGGGCCGACTCTTCAGGCGTCAAAAAATCATTAGAAGAGGAGTTAGGCAACACCATATAAACAGTTAAACAAAGTTAAAAAAATTGTTTTCATGGGGGTGTAATTAATTGTGCTTAATCACCCCGGAAAAAATCTAAAATCCAAAATCTAAAATCTAAAATCCAAAATCCCTACTCCCCCAACGCCTGAATCAAATACCCGCAGCGATGCTCCCCATTGGCCAACCAGTGAGTTCGCTCCACCGTCGCGCCCTGGAGCGCCATCTGGAACATCTCCAGCTCATGGCCGCACACGCTGGGAAATGACTGAGCCACGTGGGAAATGGCGCAATTGTACTCGGTGATGATGAACTGGGGGCGATCGCTGCCACTCTTGCTCTTGTTGTTCTGGCGATCGCCAGGCTGCACCCGATGCCACTCGGCCATGTAGCCCTCCGCCTGCCGCAGCTTCACCAGTCGGGCGACCCGATCCTCTAACGGACCGTCA
Organism: Elainellaceae cyanobacterium; assembly: GCA_050331615.1. GTDB lineage: Bacteria > Cyanobacteriota > Cyanobacteriia > CAKZMO01 > CAKZMO01 > JAYKGU01. Next base: position 28,081 of record JBHJGR010000162.1, on the reverse strand, counting down.
CCCATTTGCTGACGATAGTCGATTGCTTTGCGCTCCCACTGTTTGCGCAGAATGGAGCCGACTTGTTCAGGACCAACCGTTTCTGCCAGGGTATCCAGCAATGATAGAGCAAAGTCGTCGTAACGATCGGGCAGGCGATCTCTGCCGCGATCGCTGAGCCGGTAGAGGTGCTGGGGGCGACCCATGCCACCGTGGACAACCTGGTGCTCAATCAGCCCCTCGGCCTCCAGATCCTTAAGGTGGCGACGAGTCGCCTGGGGGCTAATATCGAGATACTCAGCGAGATCTTGGGCGCTGGCTTGCTCCTGCTTGACCAGGTACTGCAAGATATCCTGCTTGCTGGATGGTTGGTGGGTGGCTGTCATCGTCTCGGTGATAATGGTGTGCGGTTCGACTCATGGGTGTGCCATACAGCGGCCACAGTTTCTGAACCTCCCTGACTCTGCCAAGGGCAAGCCTACGGCGGTTCGAGTGGATCAGCTAAAAGTAAAAGCTGGGAGAGCCACGGAATGAGGGATGATTAAAGAATCGAAACAAATCGACTTTGACAACATCAATGTTGCTAAATTACCCTACAATGTAGTTAAGCAACGTCAAAGTTGCTTTAATTATAGAAGTTATTGCGCGCCCTGTCGCCTCGCTTATGAATACATCTGCAGACACCCAGCCCCAACAAGCCACTGAGAAAAGCCTCGAAGCTATGCGGCATTTCTCAGAAGCATACGCCAAGCGGACAGACACCTACTTCTGCGTTGATCCAGGGGTCACCGCTGTTGTGATCGAAGGGCTTGCCAAGCACAAAGATGAGCTAGGTGCTCCCCTTTGCCCCTGCCGTCACTACGAAGATAAAAAGGCCGAGGCCGCAGCAGCCTACTGGAACTGCCCCTGCGTCCCCATGCGGGAACGTAAGGAATGCCACTGCATGCTGTTCCTCACCCCCGATAATGACTTCGCAGGAGATAAGCAAGAGATTTCCATCGAGGAAATCCGCGCTACGACCAATCAATATTAAGCATTAGACCAACGTCAGTCCTTGACGGGGTGTGGTGACGCCCTGCTCAGACCTGGCGCACGTGTCATCGCTCAGAAGCGCAGAGAGAACTATTTATGACTGCATCGGTTAAGACCCTCGTCAATCAGCCCTACAAATACGGATTTGTGACTGACATCGAGTCAGACACCCTCCCCCCTGGCCTCAGCGAAGATGTGGTTCGCCTGATCTCAGCCAAGAAAGGGGAGCCGGACTTCATGCTGGAGTTTCGCCTAAAAGCCTATCGTCAGTGGGTGAAGATGGCAGAGCCGACTTGGCCCCACGTCCACTACCCTGCCATTAACTATCAAGACATCATCTACTACTCGGCTCCCAAGAAGCAGGAGAAGCTGGGCAGCCTAGAAGAGGTGGACCCTACCCTGCTGGAGACGTTCGAGAAGCTGGGGATTCCCCTGTCTGAGCAAAAGCGGCTGAGCAACGTGGCTGTCGATGCGGTCTTTGATAGCGTCTCGGTCGCCACGACCTTTAAGGAAAAGCTGGCGGAAGAGGGCATTATCTTCTGCTCCATCTCCGAAGCCGTGCATCACCATCCGGAGCTGGTGAAGAAGTATCTGGGCAGCGTTGTACCCACCGGGGACAACTATTTCGCCGCCCTCAACTCGGCAGTTTTCAGCGACGGCTCTTTCGTCTATATTCCCAAGGGCGTTAAGTGCCCCATGGACTTGTCTACCTACTTCCGCATCAACAACGGCGAGTCGGGTCAGTTTGAGCGCACCTTAATTGTCGCTGAGGAAGGCAGCTCGGTGACCTACCTGGAAGGCTGCACCGCTCCCATGTTCGATACCAATCAGCTTCACGCCGCGGTGGTGGAACTGGTGGCGCTGGACAATGCCACGATTAACTACTCCACGGTGCAAAACTGGTACGCTGGCAACGAAGAAGGCAAGGGCGGTATCTACAACTTCGTCACCAAGCGGGGCCTGTGTCAGGGCGTTAACTCTAAAATCTCCTGGACCCAGGTAGAAACGGGCTCGGCCATTACCTGGAAGTACCCTAGCTGCGTGCTGGTGGGCGATAACTCCGTCGGTGAGTTCTACTCCGTAGCGCTGACCAATCACTACCAGCAGGCCGACACCGGCACCAAGATGGTCCACATCGGCAAAAATACCCGCAGCACCATTATTTCTAAGGGAATTTCGGCGGGGCAGTCGCAAAACAGCTATCGCGGCCTGGTGAAGATGGGTCCGAAGGCGAAGGGCGCTCGCAACTACTCCCAGTGCGACTCCATGCTGATTGGCGATCGCGCCGAAGCCAACACCTTCCCTTACATTCAGGTGCAGAACAATACTGCCAGCGTTGAGCACGAAGCCTCTACGTCCAAGATTGGTGAAGACCAGCTCTTCTACTTTATGCAGCGGGGTATTTCTATGGAGGACGCCATTTCCATGATTATCAGCGGCTTCTGTAAAGACGTGTTCAGCCAGCTACCCATGGAGTTCGCGGTGGAGGCCGATCGCCTGCTGGCCCTGAAGCTGGAAGGTAGCGTGGGCTAGTAGCTTGTCGAAACTTAATTTATGGAACATTCCGCAGGAATTTTTCCATAAATAAGTTAAGTAGCCATCAGTAAACGACGCCATGGTGGGGTGAGCTCCCGCCGGGGGGTGCGCCCCGCTAGCTTTATTTGTGGCCATGTACTTATCAGAAAACTGACGCGAGTCTGGAGACCAGTTAGGAAACACGAGACGTGATCAACGAGAACAGCGAAGTCATTCTTTCCGTTAAAGACCTAACCGCCAACGTGGACGGTACCCCCATCCTCAAGGGGCTGAACCTGGAGGTGAAGGCCGGAGAAATTCACGCCATTATGGGGCCAAACGGGTCAGGCAAAAGTACCTTTTCAAAAGTCCTGTCTGGTCACCCCGACTATGAAGTCACGGGGGGCGAGGTAGTCTACAAAGGGCAAAACCTCCTGGACCTGGAGCCAGAGGAGCGGGCACGGGAAGGCATTTTCCTGGCGTTCCAATATCCCCTGGAGATTCCTGGCGTGTCCAACCTGGACTTCCTACGGGTCGCCTTCAACGCCAAGCGCAAGCACCAGGGCGAGGAAGAGCTGGATGCCTTTGACTTCGATGAGCTTGTTCGGGAAAAGCTGGGTGTCGTGAAGATGGACCCGGCCTTCCTTAGCCGCAGCGTTAATGAAGGCTTTTCTGGAGGCGAGAAGAAGCGCAACGAAATTCTGCAGATGGCGCTGCTAGACCCCACTCTATCCATCCTAGATGAAACCGACTCCGGGCTGGATATCGACGCCTTAAAGATTGTCGCCAACGGCGTTAACCAACTCACCCGGCCCGATAGCGCTGCGGTGCTGATTACCCACTACCAGCGGCTGCTGAACTACATCGTGCCCGACTATGTCCACGTTATGGATGCTGGACGCATTGTTCGTACAGGTACTAAGGATCTAGCTCTGGAGCTGGAGGAACGGGGCTACGATTGGGTGCTGGAAGAAGCAAGAGCGGGGGTGAGCGCATCATGACGATTCAGGCCGTGCCAGCCAATGCGGCGACAGGAGCAACCTCTGTCAAGGTTGACCGGGCTGCCTACTTTTCCCAGCTTTTAGATTTGCGGCAGGAACTCAGTCCAGACCTGAGCGCTGAAGTGTCGGGATGGCTCTCCGAGATCAGGAATCAGGCGCTGGCGGAGGTGCGATCGCACATGATCCCCACCACCCGCGACGAGGAATGGCGCTTTACTGACCTGGCACCGCTACTAGCGCACGAGTTTCAAACCAGCCAGGGGCAAGCGGCGGCAGTCGAGCTGGATACGATTCAGCACCTCCTACTGCCGGAAGCGTCGCAGTCCCGTTTGGTATTTGTCAACGGACGCTATGCCCCCTGGCTGTCTTCGGTGGCGGCTCTGCCCCAGGGCGTTTGGGTGGGTAGTTTGCTAGACGCCGACCTGCTGACAGCCCTACACAATGACCTCGTGCCCTACTTAGGAAAACAGCAGGCCCTGGAGCAGACCTTTACCTCGCTGAACACTGCTAGCCTTGTGGACGCAGCGGTGGTCTGGATTCCTAAAAATGTGGTTTTAGAAGTCCCCGTTCATCTGCTGTTTCTTTCGACCGCGACCGATGTCCCTCTGATGTCCCAACCCCGCTGTTTAGTGGTAGCCGCACCGAATAGTGCGGTCACGCTCGTGGAAGACTACGCTACGGTAGCAAATGGCGTCTGTTTCACCAATGCCGTGAGCGAAATTTGGCTAGCGGAGAACGCCCAGATTAACCACACAAGACTGCAGCGCGATCGCACCACCGCCTTCCATATCGGCAAAACTGCCGTTTCCCAGGAGCGCACTTCCCGCTATACCTGCCACGCCATCAGCACAGGAGGGGCGATCGCCCGCCATAACCTGGAAGTTTTTCAAACCGGTGAGCAGACGGAGACGACCCTGAACGGACTGACCCTAGCCACTGGGCAGCAGCTCAGCGATACCCATAGCCTGATCGCCTACAGTCGCCCTCACGGTATGAGCCGCCAGCTCCACAAATGTGTTGTAGATGACAGTGCCCGCACCGTGTTCAACGGTAAGGTGCACGTCCCCCAGGCAGCTCAGCTCACCGATGCTGGACAGCTCAACCGCAATTTGCTGCTGTCTCCCAAAGGACGAGTTGACACCAAGCCTCAGCTCGAAATCGTGGCGGATAGCGTCAAATGTACCCACGGCGCAACCGTGAGTCAGCTCGAAGCCGACGAAGTGTTTTATCTCCAGAGCCGCGGCATTGACGCCGCCAGTGCCCAAGCGCTACTCATCTATGCGTTTGCCGCTGAAATCACTGAGCAGATTCCCGTTCCTTCACTGAAGCAGCGTTTGTCTCAGGTTGTTGCGAATTTGACTAGCTAATCCGCATCTACCGTTCGCTCGCCATTGAAACCACCAATAGCACCCATGACCCTTACCCAAGCCAGAACCCTCGCCGCCGATACCCGCTCCGACTTCCCGATCCTGCAGCAGACCGTCCACGGGAAGCCGCTGGTTTACCTGGATAACGCGGCCACGTCCCAAAAGCCCACTGCCGTCCTAGAGGTGCTGGACCGCTACTACCGGCAGGACAACTCCAACGTCCATCGGGGCGTCCACACCTTAAGTGCCCGCGCGACGGATGCCTACGAGGGGGCGCGGGATAAGGTGGCAGCGTTTGTCAATGCGGCCCACCGGGAAGAGATTATCTACACCCGCAACGCCAGCGAGGCCATCAACCTGGTGGCCTACTCCTGGGGTCTAAATTCCCTGCAGCCGGGCGACGAAATTATCCTTTCCGTAATGGAGCACCACAGCAACCTGATTCCCTGGCAGCTCATTGCCCAGCGAACGGGTGCCGTGCTCAAGTTTGTTGAGCTAGACGAAAGCGAGAGCTTTGACCTGGAGCAGTTCAAGTCGCTCCTCTCTGACAAGACTCGGCTGGTGGCGATCGCCCACGTTTCTAATACCCTGGGCTGCGTCAATCCAGTCAAGGAAATTACCGAGCTGGCCCACCGCCAGGGAGCCAAGGTGCTGCTCGATGCCTGTCAGAGCATTCCCCATATGCCCGTCGATGTGCAGGAGATCGACTGCGACTGGCTGGTGGCGTCGGGCCACAAGATGTGTGCCCCCACTGGCATTGGCTTTTTGTACGGCAAGCGATCGCTCCTCCGCGCCATGCCCCCGTTTCTGGGAGGCGGTGAGATGATTGCCGACGTGTTCCTCGACCAGTCCACCTATGCCGATGTGCCCCACAAGTTTGAGGCCGGTACGCCCGCCATTGCCGAAGCGATCGCCCTGGGGGCAGCGGTGGATTACCTCACGGACATTGGCATGGATCGCATCCATGCCTACGAGCACGAGCTGACGGCCTACCTGTTCCAGCAGCTTCAGACGGTGCCGGAGGTGCGGGTCTATGGTCCGGCTCCGGATAGCGAGGGCAAGGGCCGGGCTGCCCTGGCCTCCTTTACTGCCGGTGCTGTTCACCCCCACGACCTCTCCACTATTTTGGACCAGGCGGGTATCGCCATTCGGGCCGGTCACCACTGTACCCAGCCGCTCCACCGTCGCTTGGAGGCCCAGTCCACTGCGCGGGCCAGCCTCTATTTCTACAATACGCGCGAGGAAGTTGATATATTTATTGCGGCCCTGAAAGAGGCGATTGATTTCTTCGGCGGTATTTTCGGCTAAAGCGAGGATCTTCCCATGCGACTGCTGCGGCTTCTGCTTACCTCCCGTTTCTGGCTGGCGGCAGCGCTAGGCTTTGGCCTCGTCTCGCCGGCTGTGGCAGCACCCACTGTGCCGCTCCTCGCCCAAAGCCCAGAGGGCCAAAGCTTGGACGATTCACAGGCAGAGGCCCAGCAGTTCCTAGATGAGGGCAACGACCGGCTAGAGGCAGGCGATGTAGACGGGGCGATCGCTGCCTGGCAGCAGGCCCTCAACCTCTACCAGCAGCTTGGAGATTCCCTAGGGGAAGCTAGAACCCTGGGAAATCTCGGCTATGCCGCCAACGCCATTGGTGCCCATGAGCAGGCCCTGGCCCTCTATCAGATTGCCCTGGGGCTGGCCCGCGATATTGAGAACCCGGCCATGGAGCTAAATTTTTTGGCTAACCTGGGGCTGGCCCATTCGGCCCTGGGGCAGTCTGACTTGGCGATCGCCGCCTATGAAGAAGCCTTACCTCTAGCCCAGGCGCAGGGCAACCGGGGCGGGGAAGGGGCGATCGCTGGTGGGTTGGCGCTGGCCTATGAGCAAATGGAAAACTACGAGCAGGCGCTGGAGTTTTACCAAATGATGCTGGAGGTGGCGACCGAGCAGGGCGATGCCACGACGGCAGAAACCGCTCAGGCAGGCATCACCCGCATCGAAGAGCTGCTGGCCAATCCTTAAACCACCGTAATCCCTTCTGGGCGAGCAGTCGCAGACAGAATGGTGGTGATCTCCTCGGAAGTCAGGGACGGGTTGACGCTCCGCATCAGCGCCACCACACCCGCTACGTGGGGTACAGCCATTGATGTGCCGCTTAAGGGGAACGGCAGGTTGGTGAAGGGCAGGAGCGAGAAAACGCGAACGCCAGGGGCAACTACGAAGTTTGGCAGCGGGTCGCCGAGGCGGCGATTGCCCATCGGATTGGAGAAATCGGCAACCTTCAGGGTCTCATCCACAGCACCAACCACAATGCCCAAATTGCGCGTTGAGGCCCAAAATGCTGGCTCCCCCGACCGGGTACTGCCCAACTCTTGACGCTCGTTGCCAGCAGCAATGACTACCGTCACATCGAGGTTGGCGGCCAGCTTGAGCGCTCGCCTGAGCTGACGCCTCACTTTAGTACCTGGATTGGCTCCCAGGCTAAGGTTAATGACGTCTGCGCCATTTTGGGCGGCGTAGCGAATGCCCTTAGCTACCCGAGATTGGGTGCCCGACCCGGAACTGTTTAGCACCCGGACCGGCATAATTTGGGCATCGGGCGCGACGCCAGTGACGCTTGTGCCGTTGCGGGTTGCTGCTACAATGCCTGCGACGTGGGTGCCGTGACCGTTGCGATCGCCAGGGGTAGGGCGATCGCTCGTAAAATCCCAGCCGTTTACGTCATCCACAAAACCATTATTATCATCATCGATGCCGTTGTCGGGAATCTCATCTAGGTTGCGCCAAATATTGGGAGCCAGGTCGGGGTTGTTGAGCCCGACCCCCGTATCCACCACCGCCACCACGGTGTCCTGACCCGTGATGCCCTGCTGCCAAACCTGGGGTGCCCGCACCTGTTCCAGGTTCCACGACTCCAGCTCGCCCTCAGGAGCGTCGGCAGGCGGGATATTGGGAGACGGGGCCTCAGGGAGTGACGCGATCGCCGCTGCCACCGCTGCCTCTGCATCCACCAGCCCCGCCCCGTAGGAAAAGCTAAAATCCAGGATGGAGGGCGTAAAGGCGCGTGCGCGTAAACGATACTTGCCTGTCTCGCCGCTGCTGTAGCTGGTGACCCGCACCAGGTAGTCGACTCGGGGCTTTACGATAAACGTCAGGCGAGAATTCGTTGCCTGAAACGAACCGGTGAACGAATCATCGTTTTGGAACAGTAGCTCACCGGTATTGGCATCGAAGACCTGGAGAACCGTGTCAAACTGGGTTGAATTGAGCTTGAGATGCACCTGCTGCTTGGCCTTGACGCGACGGAGCCAGTAGTCATCAGCGGAGCGCCCCGGACGTATCTCGTTGGCTGGGTCGTCGGTGGTAAGCTGCCCCCGCTGCCGCCGCCCCGGCCTCAGGACTTCGGTCAAGCGATTGCCCATACGACCACGAACGGTGGCCAAGACAGGGTCTCTCAAGATACCCGCTGCGGCTGCAGCGGTGGGAGCATCCGCCTGGGGCGATCGCCACCGCCTTAACCCCGTTAGCACCGGCAGCGACTGAGACCGCCGGTAGTTGTCGAAATTATCCTCACTAGCAAAAGATGCAGCGACACCGTCACCAGACGCCCGCTGCTGGGTTGCCCGATACGTCGATCTCGTGGATAAGCCCATAGAGTTGAAACTGAAAGTGGAATAAGGGTTCAGTAATCACACGGACTACCTCAATGATGGCAGAAGCAACCGAAATTTGGCATCAAAAAAAATCGATGGGGCAAAATGGCCGCGTCTAAACCGGGCACCGAGACGGCGCGACGGTTGGGGCTTGTATGTCTGGGGCAGGTGGTCAATAATGGGGGGCAGCAATGCCTGACACAGTGCGACCTGTGAACAGTACTATGGAAGGCATGGCGCGGGCATTGCAGAAGTGGTGGCGGTGGTGGCGATCGCCCCGTCTCCCAGCTTGGGCTTCGGTAGGGCGATGCCTAAGTGCTATGCCTTGAGCGCTTTGAAAATCATACCCCCCTGGCAACCGTGGCAAAAGCAGGAACGTATAAAGATACCGTCAACCTTCCCCAAACTTCCTTTGAGATGCGGGCTAACGCTATCAAGCGCGAGCCTGAGCTACAGCAGTTCTGGGCCGAGCAGCAAATTTACGAAACGCTGGCAACGTCCAACCCAGGGGAGCCGTTCATTCTGCATGACGGACCGCCCTACGCCAATGGGGCCTTGCACATTGGTCATGCCCTCAACAAGATCCTCAAAGACACCATCAACAAGTACCAGCTCCTTCAGGGGCGCAAGGTCCGCTACGTCCCTGGCTGGGACTGTCACGGCCTGCCCATCGAGCTGAAGGTACTCCAGGCGATGAAGTCCGCTGAGCGGGAGAAACTCACGCCGCTGCAGCTACGGCAGCGAGCCAAGCAGTGGGCATTAGAGCAGGTGGATCAGCAGCGGGAGAGCTTCAAGCGGTATGGCGTCTGGGGCGACTGGGACCATCCTTACCTGACCTTGACCCCGGAGTATGAAGCCGCTCAAATCGGCGTTTTCGGGGAGATGGTCTTGAAGGGCTACATCTATCGGGGCATGAAATCGGTGCACTGGAGCCCCAGTTCCCAAACCGCCCTAGCCGAGGCGGAGCTGGAATATCCAGAAGGACACGTTTCCCAGAGTATCTATGCCGCCTTTCCGATGGTGAGTCTGGCTGATACGGCAAAGGCCCTGTCCCCCTACCTAGCCGACCTGGGAGTGGCTATCTGGACGACAACGCCCTGGACGATTCCGGCGAACCTGGCGGTGGCTGTGAATCCCGACTTGACTTACGCGGTAGTTGAGGTCGGTGGCGATTCCCCCGCTTTCCGCCACTTACTCGTTGCTCAAGATCTGGTGGAAAAGCTGTCCACAGTACTGGATGCCGACCTGTCGGTGCAGACTACCCTGCCAGGTAAGTCTCTAGAATTCTCGACCTATCGCCACCCCCTGTTTGATCGGGAAAGCCCCATCGTCATCGGCGGCGACTACGTTACGACAGAGTCGGGTACGGGCCTGGTGCATACGGCCCCTGGCCACGGGGAAGATGACTTCCGGGTGGGTAAGCGCTACGACCTGCCGGTGCTCTGCCCGGTAGATGCCGCTGGCAACTTCACTGAAGAGGCGGGACCATTTGCGGGACTCAACGTGCTCAAAGACGCCAACGACGCAGTAATTGCTGCCCTCACTGAAGCCCGCTCCCTGCTGAAGCGGGAGCCCTACCAGCACCGCTACCCCTATGACTGGCGGACTAAAAAACCCACTATCTACCGAGCTACGGAGCAGTGGTTTGCTTCGGTAGAAGGCTTCCGGGACCAGGCGATGCAGGCGATCGCCCAGGTGAAGTGGATTCCCGCCCAGGGGGAAAACCGAATCGCGGCCATGGTATCGGAGCGCAGCGACTGGTGCATCTCCCGCCAGCGCAACTGGGGCGTCCCCATTCCCGCGTTCTATGACGAGGAGACGGCGGAGGTGCTGCTCAACCAGGAAACCATCGCCTATGTTCAGGCTATTATTGCCGAGCGAGGTTCCGATGCCTGGTGGGAGCTGCCCGTCGCCGACCTGTTGCCGGAGGCGTACCGTGACAATGGCCGCACCTACCGCAAGGGCATGGACACGATGGATGTCTGGTTCGACTCTGGCTCCTCTTGGGCGGCGGTGGCCAAGCAGCGGAACGGCCTCTGCTATCCAGTGGATCTCTACCTGGAAGGGTCGGACCAGCACCGGGGCTGGTTCCAGTCGAGCCTGCTCACTAGCGTTGCCACCAACGGCCACGCGCCGTACAGGATGGTTCTCACCCACGGCTTCGCTCTGGATGAGCAGGGGCGCAAGATGAGCAAGTCCCTGGGGAACGTGGTGGACCCGGCCATCGTCATCAACGGCGGCAAGAACCAGAAGCAGGAGCCGCCCTATGGTGCGGATGTGCTGCGGCTGTGGGTGTCATCGGTGGACTATTCCTCGGACGTGCCTTTGGGCAAGAATATCCTCAAGCAGATGGCGGATGTGTATCGCAAGATCCGCAACACGGCCCGATTCCTGCTGGGCAATCTGCACGACTTCGACCCCAAAACCAACGCCGTGCCCTACGACCAGCTTCCGGAACTGGATCGCTATATGCTGCATCGCACCACGGAGGTGTTCGCGGAGGTCACGGATGCGTTTGAGACCTTTCAGTTTTTCCGCTTCTTTCAGACGGTGCAGAATTTCTGCGTGGTGGATCTGTCCAACTTCTATCTGGACATTGCCAAAGATCGGCTCTACATCAGCGCTCCAGACGCCTGCCGCCGTCGCAGCTGCCAGACGGTGCTGACGGTGATTATTGAGAATTTGGCGCGGGCGATCGCCCCCGTTCTCTCCCACATGGCCGAAGACATCTGGCAGCACCTTCCCTACGGGACGCCCCACCGCTCGGTCTTTGAGGCGGGCTGGGTGAAGCTGGAAGACCAGTGGCAGCAGCCCCAGATGACGGAGTTCTGGAGCCAGATGCGCCAGATCCGCACCGAGGTCAATAAAGTGATGGAGCAGGCCCGATCGGATAAGGCCATCGGCTCTTCTCTGGATGCCAAGGTGCAGCTCTACGTCACCGACGAAGAACTCCGCGAGCGGCTCACAGCGCTCAACCCCCCTGACCTGACGGGCAATGGCGTAGACGAGCTGCGCTACCTGTTGATTGCATCCCAGGTTGCTCTGCTGGCGACACCTGCCGCCCTGAAGGAGGCTAAATACACCGCCGAGTCTGATGCCCTTGGCGTAGCGGTAGTAGATGCGGAGGGCGAGAAGTGCGATCGCTGCTGGAACCATTCCCCCTCGGTGGGCAAGGCTGAGGAGCATCCGCTGATTTGCGATCGCTGCGTCGAAGCCCTGGCCGGCAATTTCTAACCCAGCGATTTCCAATCGGGTGAGGGATCGATTGGGGAGGTAGGAGCGCACTGTGCCCTCACCTCCCGCACTCCGCTTGTGTGAGAAACGCTATAAATAGGTAGCCATAAGTAAACGACGAGTTGGATATGAGTCAAGACCTGTTGCGATCGCTGGTGTGGATGGACTACCGACTGGCGGTACTGTTCACTGTGCTGCTGCCGCTGATTTTGCTGATCTGGGCCTTCGTGCGCCGGGCCGACGCCATGCAGCGCCTATTAACCATCTACTGGCGCGTCTCCAGCCTGCTGGCCATCACCGTCTACCTGATGATTGGCAATTTTCCCTTCAGCTTCCTGACGTCTGTGATGGCGCGGGTGCTGATTCCCGTCAGCCTGTGGTTCTGGGTGGATATCAACGACGAACTTGATGATCAGGCCCGCACGCCGCTGAAGCTCGCTTTTACCTCCTGGCGCTGGGCGGTGAGCGTGTACTGTGGGCTGGGGGCGATCGCCACCCTGCCGTTCCTCTCCTGCGCCTTCTCGCAAGAAACTTTTGGGCTGCCCTACTGTCAGGTCTGGCGGCAGGCTCCACTGCTGTTCAAGGAGTACTTTCACGCCAACCTGACGCGGGGTTTTCTGGGCGTGCTGGGGATTCTAGCGCTGGTGTTTTACCTGCTGTGCCTGGGGTACTTTGTGCTGGTGAAGCTGGGCAAGCAGGGGCGATCGGCCATGGAGCACTAGGGCATGACATCCCCATCTTTTGGCCTCCGGCTGGAGCAGTATACCCTGCGTCGCCCCGATGAAGTGCTGCTGGTCAATGCCCAGATTGGGGACGAACCGGACCAGATCGCCGTCTTCCGGGGATTCTCCAGTTCCCTCATGCGCCCCACCGCCTTCGACCCAGACGTCCCCGTGCTGCCTGAGGAGGCCGAGATCCAGTCCATCGATCGCCTGCGGGGGCCATTTGACCCCAGCAATCCCCAGGTCATTCAAGCGGGCCTGTCTGTAGAAGCCATGCAATCTCTCTTTAAAGACGTTGGCGTTTAAATCCGGGTATGGGATAGGGTGAACCGTAACTAAATAGCATGGAGGCTCCACACCTTCGCCAATCTGTTGTAATGACTTCAGACTTCTTCATGAAGGTGGTATTCTCCATGTGAGTGTGATGTGTGGAGTGATTCGAGCATGGTTCTAGTACCAATATCTTCTCAGGAAGCGCGGCGGCTGGGAGATCCGACCGCGACCCGATCTCTTGATCCGGTTGATTTGCTGCCGCTAAACCTCTGGGATCCCGTTTCCCTACCCGTTGGCAAGCTCTTCGGCACCGACGGCATTCGTGGCAAAGCTGGCCAAATCCTTACTGCCCCCCTCGCCGCCCAAATTGGGTTCTGGGCCGGGCAGGTGTGGCAGCACCACGGTGCCTCCCCTGGTGGTGCGGTGATCATCGGCCAGGATTCTCGTAACTCCAGCGACATGCTGGCGATCGCCCTCACCGCTGGCCTCACCGCCGCTGGCCTGGAGGTCTGGAATCTAGGACTGTGCCCCACCCCCGCCGTGGCGTTTCTCACCCACAGCACGGCAGCCATTGGCGGCATCATGATTTCTGCCAGCCACAACCCGCCCGAAGACAACGGCATCAAGTTCTTCGGGGCCGATGGCACCAAGCTGGCAACGGAGCAGCAGGCCCAGATTGAAGCAGGGCTGCGATCGCCCCAGGTCACCGCCAACCTCACCCCCCGCTGGCACCAGTACATTGCCCGTCCGGATTTGCTCAACGACTATCTCGCCTCACTCCGCCGCTCGGTGGGGCTGCGGGCCAACCTGGCGGGCATGAAAATCGTGCTGGACCTGGCCTGGGGCGCGGCGGTATCCCTGGCTCCAGTGGCCTTTGAGCGCATGGGGGCAACGGTGCTGTGCCTCCACGACCGACCGGATGGCGATCGCATCAACGTCAACTGCGGCTCTACCCATCTGGCTCCCCTCCAGGCCGCCGTGCTCAACCACAATGCTGACCTGGGCTTTGCCTTCGATGGCGATGCCGATCGGGTGATCGCGGTAGACGGCCAGGGGCGCGTTGTGGATGGCGACTATATTCTCTACCTCTGGGGCCAGTCCCTGCGGCAGGCAGGCAAGCTCCCCAGCAACGCCATCGTTACCACGGTGATGGCCAACCTGGGGTTTGAGCGGGCCTGGCAGCAGGCGGGCGGCGTCTTCGTGCGCACCCCCGTGGGCGACCAGCACGTCCATGCCGAGATGGTGCGGCGGGGAGCCATGCTGGGAGGCGAGCAGTCGGGCCATGTCCTGTGTCCCCACTACGGCATTTCAGGGGACGGCACCCTCACGGCCCTCCACCTGGCGATGGTAGTGCGTCAATCCGGCGGCTCTCTGGCCGATCTGGTAGACGGCAGTTTCCAGACCTATCCCCAGGTTCTGAAAAACGTGCGGGTCGAAGACCCCCAGCGGCGCTCCGCCTGGCAGGACTCGGAAGCACTCCAGCAGGCGATCGCCCTGGCCGAATCTGAGATGGGCGATCGCGGTCGCGTCCTGGTGCGAGCATCCGGCACCGAACCTGTGATTCGGGTCATGGTAGAAGCCGCCAGCCTGGATCTGGTAGAGCACTGGACAGCTCATCTGGTCGCTGCCGTACAGCGCTACGCCGCCTAAAAACAGAGACTAAAGAAATTCAGCCCTCGTAGGGGCGAAGCATTTCGTAATTATCTTTGGGTCTTCTCCCAAGCGCATTGCCGAAATGCTTCGCCCTTACACCGGTTTACCAAGTTCAATCAGCGCCTGCCGGACCCGACCTAGAAGTTCCGCCCAATCCCCTGGTTGGGTTTGCCGGAAAAGCCGTGCGGTCGGGTACCAGGGACTATCGGGCCGATCGCCCAACCAGCGCCAGTCGCAGGGATGGGAGAGGAGTACCCAGACGGGTTTGCCCAGGGCTCCCGCCAGATGGGCCACCGCCGTATCTACCGTAATCACCAGATCCAGTTGGGCGATCGCCACTGCCGTATCGGCAAAATCCTGGAGGCGATCGCTCAAATCGATCATGGGCCACTGCCCGTCACAGTAATCCGCCAGATCACGGGTGCGATCGCCCTTTTGCAGGCTGTAGAAGGTAATGCCGGGCGATCGCAGCCGCCGCCAGATGTGCATAAACGGGCAGGAGCGATGGGCATCGTTTTTGTGCGTTGAGCTGCCCGCCCACACCAGACCGACTTTTAAGGGTGGAGCCGCTGCCGCCGAGGCATCCCCAGCCGGTTCGGGGAGGGTAAAGCCTTCGGCGGGGGCTGAGAGATAGGGAATGGGGGCAGGAACAGTCGCCAGGGTGGTGCCCAGAATGTGGGGCAGACTCATCAGCGGCGCATGGACGTCAAACGGCGGCGTCGGAGCATCCCGCGAGACAACCTGTGTCACCCCCGGCACGGTGCTCAGGAGCCGCATCAGGGGAGGCCGACACTCAATAAGCACTCTGCCGCCCCGCTGGGCCACCAGGAGCACGTAGCGGCTGAACTGGATGGCGTCGCCGAAGCCCTGCTCGGTATGCAGCAGAATGGTTGCCCCATTCAGGTCAGAGCCATCCCACTGGGGCTGGGGGCAGGCGCGGGGAGCCTTAAAGTTGGCCACTCGCCAGCGCCACTCGTACTCCGCAAAGCCCGCCCCTAGGTCGCCCTTGAGCAGCAGGGCATAGCCCAGGTTGTAGTGGGCGCTGGCGTGGTCGGGGGCGAGGGCGAGGGTGTGACGGTAGCAGGCGATCGCCTCATCCACCCGTCCCGCATCCTTGAGAGTATTAGCCAGGTTATTCCAGGCGTTGCCATAGTCGGACTGCTGCTCGATGGCCTGACGGTAGTGATAAATGGCGGCATTAAGCTGGCCCTCATCCCGCAGGGCATTGGCCAGATTGTAGTGGGCATCGGCGGTGGGCTGCTGCTGGAGGAGGAATTGGTAGTGGGCGATCGCCTCCGGATGCCGTCCCAGTTGCCGCAGGGCCACCCCCAGATTGTTACGCACATTGCCCCGCTGCGGGGCCTGGGCCAACACGGCCTGGTATTGGGCGATCGCCCGCCGAGATTGCCCCTGGTGCAGGTAGGCGTTGCCCAGGCTGGTCTGGAGGTCGAGGCGAGCAGACGGATCCGTGGCGGCGGCGAGGGCCTGCTCGTAGAGGGTGGCGGCTTCGGGGTAGCGTTTCTGGCGGTAGGCGGCTTGGGCGAAGTGGGTGGGTGGGGGAGTGGATGGGTGGGGGAGTGGATGGGTCGGTGAGTCGGTGGAGGCGAGGGCGGTGATGACCTGGTCGAAGAGGCTGGGCCAGTCGCCGGGGGTGGATTGGCGGAAGAGGCGGGCGGTGGGATACCAGGGACTGTCGGGGCGATCGCTCAGCCAGCGCCAGTCGGGGGCGGCTCCCAGCAGAATCCACACAGGTTTGCCCAGGGCTCCCGCCAGATGGGCGACAGAGGTATCCACAGTGATCACCAGATCCAGTTGGGCAATGGCGGCGGCGGTGTCGGCAAAGTCCTCCAGTTCGGGAGCGAGGTTGTGGATCTGGGCGGCGCGATCGCCCAGTTGCGCCAAATCTGCTTCCCGTTCGCCTTTCTGCAGGCTATGGAGCTGGATGTCCGGTAGCTCCAGCAGGCGGGTGAAGTGGTGGAGGGCAGTGGAGCGGTGGCGATCGCCCCGGTGACCGCTGCTGCCCGCCCAGACGATGCCAAGCCTTTTGGATTTTGGATTTTGGATTTTGGATTTTGGATTTTGACTTTGGATTTTGGATTTTGGATTTTGGATTTTGGATTCTGACTCCCGACTCCCGACTCCCGACTCCTGCCTCCTTCCTTCTTCCTTCTTCCTTCCGCCTTCTTCCTTCTTCCTTCTTCCTTCTTCCTTCTTCCTTCCGCCTTCTTCCTTCTGCCACATCAGGTAGGGAACTCGACCTGGCAGATTGGCCAGGCTAATACCCAGGCAGTGGGGCAGACTCATCAGGGGGGCGTGGACCTGGAAGTCGGGGAGGGGGTGGCCGGTGGGGATGAGCTGGTCGATGCCGTCCATAGATTGGAACAGGCGCAGCAGGGGGGGAGGGCATTCCAGGAGGACGGTGCCGCCCTTGGCCTTCACCAGGGGAGCGAAGCGGATGAACTGGAGGGTGTCGCCCAGGCCCTGTTCGGTGTGAAGCAGGATGGTCTGGCCCATCAGGTCGGAGCCGTCCCACTGGGGTTGGGTGAAGGCGCGGGGGGGCTTGAAGTTGGGGCCGATGACGCGCCAGCGCCACTCGTAGTCGCGCCAGCCGTCCTGGAGGTTGCCCCGCATCAGGTGGGAGAGGCCCCGGTTCAGGTGGGCATCGGCGTGGGTGGGGTCAAGGGCTAGGGCCTGGTCATAGGCGGCGATCGCCCCCACATAATCTCCCTGGTCGTGCAGCGCCAGCCCCAAATTGTTGTAGGCCATTGTGAATCTGGGGCGGAGGGCGATCGCCTGGCGGTAGGCTACCACTGCCTCGGTCAGCCGATCCTGGGAGCGCCACAGGTTGCCCAGGTTGTAGTAGGCGTCGGCGTAGGCGGGCTTCAGCTCCAGGGCGCGACGGAAGGCGGCGATCGCCTCATCCACCGCCCCCTGCTCCTGGAGGGCTGACCCCAGGTTGCTCCAGATATGGGCCGCTTTGGGAGCATACTTCAGGGCCAACTGGTAGCAGGGCACCGCCTGAGGAAACTGCTTTAGCCCCTGAAGGGCATTGCCTAGGTTATTCAGCACGGCGCTGTCCTGGGGGCGGTGGCGCAGCAGGTGCTGGTAGTGGGCGATCGCCTCCCCATACGCCCCTGCTTCCCGCATCACGTTGCCCAGATTCTGGCGAGTGTCCAGATCGTCAGGGGCGAGCTGGAGGGCCTGCTGAAAGTGGTGTCGGGCCAGGTCGAGCCGGCCCTGCTGCCAGCAGGCGTTGCCCAGATTATTCCACAGGGCTGCCGACTGAGGAGCCAGGGCGATCGCCCGCTCATAGGTTTGAGTCGCCTCCTCCAGCCGCCCCTGGGCCTTGAGCATCACCCCCAGGTTGCTGAGGGCCTCGACCTGGTCCGGCTGGTGGGTCAGCAGGGTGCGGTAGCAGCGTTCAGCCTCCTGGAGCTGCCCCTGCCGGTAGAGACACAGCCCCAGCAGCAGCCAGCCCTCTGACTGGCTCTCTGACTGGGACCCATCTGCCTGTACCAGCTCCCGACAAATTTGGGCAGCGGCGGCAAACTGATTCGCCTGGTAGTGCTGGCGGGCGATCGCCAATTTCTCGGTGCCTGTCCCCATAGCGCTGAGTCTTCCCGTGCTGAAAATGCGACGTTTGATTTGGCGTTAGTATGCCCGCCGTCCTGCCTTCAGCATCGCGTACTTTCAGCGGCAATTTACATGGGGCAAATGGTGCCTACCTAATCGATCTTGATGGAAGTAGGGGCACCCGTGGCGGCTCCAGGAAGGGGCGCGGCCAGGCGGTAGTCGGTGTAGAGGCGATCGCGCCATTCCCAGAAGGGGGCATAGGCCGGATTGTCGGCCAGTCCAGGGATGCCCCGCCCCCGCAGGGAATCAGGAATATCGAGGTAGGTGCCTGCCGGGAACTTGATGTACATCGTAGTGCCTGCCACCGCAAAGTCTGCCAGGGTGGGGGAGTCGGCAACCAGGTAGGGACGGTTGGCCAGCAGCAGGGTCAGGGCTTCCAGGTTTTGCTCGATTGATTTACGGGCCGCTCTGATGGTGTCTGGTCCCATGCCGATGCCCATGCCGATGAGGTCCAGCGCTTCATGGGGAACAGCATTGACTAGGCTTTTCACCAGGTCGGGCGTCGAGCGGGGGAGAGCTGCCGTGCGGAGGTCAGCGTTTTGGCTGAAAGCTCCTAGCATGGCCTTGCGGGCATTCAATCCCATCGACTCGTCGGCCCACTCCTCCATCAGCAAGCACAGTCCTCGCTGCTGGGCGTCGGTGGGAATGATGGGGCGGTCAGGATAGGCTCTCTCTAGGTAGAAGGCGATCGCCGTTGAATCAGCAATAACTTCTGCCCCGTCTTTAATCACGGGCACCTGCCGCTGGCCCGACAGACGAAAGACATCTAGCTGGCCAACGCCAGGAGTTACTTCAACCTTGCGGTAGGCTAGCCCTTTGTAGTCCAAAATGAACCGGATTTTTTCGGAATATTGGGACAGCTCAAACTGATATAGCTCAATCATCGAAATTTCCTCATGCTGAGAAGGATGGGCGGTGGGCAGTGAGATTGCGAGTCGCGCTTTGATTTTAGGGAGCAACCCGCCTGACCCGTCAAGCCTCGCCGGAAGTAGATGGCCTTCTCGTCGCGAAATCCCACCCTGGGCACATGAATTCTCTAGTCAGAGAATGGCACGATGGCAGGAACACCCGAGCTGAGAATGGGGTGAAGAAATGTTAAGGTAAGCTGTGGCAAGTCTTCGATGAATTCAATGCAATCCATAGATAAACCTCGTCCTCTTGGGAAACTCCATTTCCCGAAATGGTTTGGTTTAAGCCTCGCTTTCCCCATCCATCGTATCGACGGAGAATTCCATGACACCACTGGCCGTTTCCGACTTCCTGCAGGTGATTCAGGAGAGTCTGTTCGAAATTCTACAGAGTGCCGTCATTGCCGTTCCGGCTCTGCTTTTGGCGATCGCCATCCTAGCGGCAACCTGGTACGGTACCAAGCCCATTCGCCGTCTGGTGGCAGCCACGACGGAACAATTTATTGAAAACGCCACCCTACGGACCCTAGCGGTCCAGCTAGCGGTGGTTGCCGTCTGGGTGGGAGGGGCATTACTAGCCTGTTTAGTGCTCTTCCCCGGATTGGCCCTGGGCGACATCATTGGACTGTTGGGCCTCAGTTCGGTGGCCATTGGTTTCGCCTTTCAAGACATCTTCAAGAACTTCCTAGCGGGCATTCTGCTGCTGCTGAATCAGCCTTTCAAGCTCAACGACCAAATTCTGGTGCAGGGGTTTGAGGGTACGGTTGAGGAGATCAGCATTCGCTCCACCAAAATCCGCACTTACTTGGGTGAACGGGTGGTGATTCCCAATTCCCTGGTGTTCACCGACCCCATTCACGTGATGACTCACTACAGCTGTCGCCGGACAGATCTGGCGATCGGGCTGGATTACAACACTCCCCTCGCCCGCGCCCGTCAGGTATTGGCCATGGCGATGACGGATGTGGAGGGCGTATTGTCCCAACCGTCGGTGGAAATCGATATCACCGGATTTGGCGACAGCGCTATCGACTTCGTTGTGCGCTACTGGACCCGTCCCGAAAAAATCCACGTGCGCCAGACCCAGAGCCGGGTTATGGTGGCGCTCAAGCGAGCCTGCGATGAGGCCGACTACAATATTCCCTACCCAATTCGCACGGTTTACTACTTCGACCAGGAGAAGTTTGACGACCACTACCCAGAGGCAGCGATCGCCGCTAACAACGGCCACTAACCTACTTCTCTGCCAGCACCTCCGTAAAGGCGAAGTCGGGAGCAGCCAGCACAAACAAGATAGTCGGTAGATCCGTTGTGCGTCGCTGCAGCGCCTCATAATACTGGCTGTAGTTTTCGCCGGGGGTGGCCATGCCGAGGAAAATCAGGTCAGCTTTGGCCGATGCCTCCCGCAGGGTCACGTCAAAGGGTCGCCCTTCTGACACAATCACCTGGGTGAACACATTTACCCGTAAACTCTGCACTAGCTCATCTAGGTTGGTGCATGCCGCCTGCCGCGCTGCTTCGTCGGGCACCACTAGCTTGAGGAAAATTTCGGCACTACGCCAATCAATGTTATTGCGCAGCAGGTCGGCCAGCAGCAGCATCAGTCCGCCATTAAACTGCACCCCGCCCCACCAAACATCAATGCGGCGGCGATCGCCAAAACCACGGTCATGGTTCTCCCGCAGAATAATGAGGTTGCGCTTGGCCCGATGCACTTGAGTAATGAGCTGGCAGTAGCTGTCGCGGCGGCTGGGTTCTTCGCTGTCCCCCAGCAGAATGGTGTTGGGAACCAGCGCCCCAATGCCGTAGATTTCTACTAGCTGCATCGCCCCCTGGAAGGGATCGGAGGCCGTGACGATGCGCACCAAAGCCCGCACCCCCCGCCGATCCAGATATTCCCGAATCCTCTCCTCCAGATCGGCCTGCTGGCCCATATCCCGTGAGCCGCTGGGCAGCACGCTAGACACCGTGACTAAACCGCGATTATGGGTGAGGGCATCGGCCAACTGCACCAGCGACCAGCGGCGCGAGGGCGAACCCGACAAGGTAAGGATATGGGGACGCCAGTTTTTCGGATCTTCGGTGCTTTCGCTGATCTGCAAAATGCCCATCCGCAGCAGCGCCATCCAGATGCCGCGGCGGGCATCCCCCCAAGTAGCCCGCAGTTCCCGTCGCTGTAGCCAGAAGTAAATTCCCAAGACGATCAGAGCCGCCACTACAGTTGCCGCCGCGTTGATCAGAAACATCACGGCGATGCAGCCGATCGCCCCTAATAATGACAGCGCCCACGGGACCGGAAAGGTGGGGCGGAACGAGGGACTTTTCAGAAAGCCCTCAATGCCCGCCGACACGTTTAACACCATGTAGGTCGTCAAGAAAAACATGGTGAGCACCGGGGCGATCAGGTTCAGATCCCCAACGTAAACCGCCAGCACCGCCACAAACAGGGTAATGGCCGTACCGATGCGGGGTTCATCATCGGGGCCGCTCCCCTGACCCAGGAAGCGCAGCCACTGGGGCAATACGCCATCCCGCGCTAAAGCCTGCAGCACCCGAGGCGCGCCCAGAATACTGCCGATCGCACTAGACAAGGTTGCTCCCCACACCCCCAGCAAAATTGACGGTCCCCAAACGGCAATCTCCTGCATGATCAGCGGCTCGGCAATCAGGGTGCGGGCATCGGCCCGCATGGCGAGGAGGACGGGCAGCCCCATGTAGATCAGGTAACCCGTGCCCACGGCAGCCAGAGTACCCGCGGGAATTGCTTTAGTGGGTTCCCGCAAATCTCCTGACATATTGACGCCTGCCATGATCCCAGTGACAGCGGGAAAGAAGACGGCAAACACCTGCCAGAAGGGCTCTGAAAAGCGATCGGCGGCACCCCACATTTCAATCTCGGTATTTTCCAGCGGCTTGCCGAGGGCTAGGGAGATCAGGGAGAGGGCGATCGCCACCATGATGAAGTACTGGGCTTTAATGGCAACACTGGCCGAGGTGATCGCCAGGATGGCCACCAAAACCGTGACAATCAGGGCCACGTAGAGCTGATTCAAGTTGGGGAAAACTTCCACCATGCTTTCAGCAAAACCGATGGTGTAGAGCGCCACCGAGAGCGCCTGGGCAAAAAAGAGGGGAATGCCAACGGCCCCACCGGTTTCAATGCCTAGGGAACGGCTGATCATGTAATAGGCACCTCCCCCACGCACCACCCGATCGGTGGCGATCGCACAGATCGACAGCGCCGTGAGCAAGGTAATGCTGGTAGAAAGAGTGACAATGATCAAAGTTCCTAACAGCCCTACGTTACCGACGACCCAGCCAAAGCGCAGGTACATGATGACGCCCAGAATCGTCAGAATCGAGGGGGTATAGACGCCGCCAAACGTCCCCAAGCCGCGCGGTTGAGAGTCCTCCTGGGGAGACGGATTGGGGGAAGAACGCTGAAAGAATGGAAATTTCATTGAGGTTAGGACCTATTAAACGCCACCTGGATGCTCGCGAGCAGGCCCTGGTGGCCTGTGGGGGCATTACACAGTTGGCAACGGCAACAGGTGGCTCATGTCCTCCCAATTCTGCCACACTGATTTTGGTTAATCGTCACCCCCTATGCTGGTTCCCCCAACGGCGGGGAGACGGGTGATTTGATCGATGATTTCCTGATCGCCGGTCTCGGTCACCTGCCACAGGTCAAACTCAGTGACCCCCATGACGTTTCCCCAGGAATCTAAATTAAGGGCACCGCTGGCTCCCTGGTAGTCGATAGACTCACCATTGCGTAGATACTCCAGTCCCTGGCAGACCTCTGTTACCGGCATCCCAGGCGGATTAGCAACTGCCTGCAGTTGGGAGCGAATGGCCTTACCATCGTTATCGCGGCCTGCTTCCGCGGCCAGCATCAGCAGCGTCGCCGCATCCCATGCTTGGGGCACAAAGGCACCCATCGGCTCATCAAACCGGGACTGCCATGCCTGCACCAAGACCTGGAACGCCTCGCGCTTCGGTCGTGGCGATAGACCCAAAGCTCCGGTGAGCACATGGCGGTTGTCTGCCTGCGCCGCCTCCGACTCAGATGGGGTGGAATGGATTTGGAACTGTTCGTCCTTCAACATCTTCACCAGCGTTGGCGTTCGGGCCACAATCCACTGGACATCGGCTGCCGGTCCTTGATTGGCGATCGCCCTGACTCGATCAATCCCGGCCCGATTATCTAGAAAAATGGCTATAGCGGCGGGCGGTCGATCAAAAAGCTGGGCTGCGGCTGGGTCAGCGGTCCCTCCCTGTGCGCCGTCCGCGTCATCCGCGCCATCATCCGCAAAGGGTTCACCGCCAAAGCCAAAGGGGAGGCGGGCATCTTCTGCTTCGCTGGCAAAGGGCTGGAACTCGTAGCGGATGGGGGAGTCTGGATTAACCACCGTTCCCCCCAGTTGCTCAAACCGGCGGGTAAAAGCTCGCTCAAACTGAATGCCGTCTGGCGTATCGCTGACAACGGTGGCGATCGCGTCAAATCCCCTGGCGATCGCCATCTCTGCCAGCGCGATCGCCTCCTGCTGATAGGAGAGGACAGTCCGCGACCAGTAGCCGTCAAATATCTCGCCGTCATCTACCAGGGGGGCGTTGGCATTGGTCGGTGACAGCAGGGGCACCCGGTTGCGGTTGGCAATGCTAATCAAGCGGGGCGTTCCATCGTTGGACAGGATGGCGATCGCCCCGTGGACCTGCGCCCCCCGCACCAGCCGCATCATGGCATCCGCTTCGACGGGAGGATAGCTGCGGGTTTCTGCCGTTACTAGCGCCACCGGAGCCTGGTTGACGCCGCCGCAGGCATTGACCCGATCGCGCACCAGCACCAGTGCATTCATCAGGGGCTGCCCCACCGTGGCCAGGGAGCCGGACTCAGGCATCAAAACCCCGATCCTGAGCTGTTCCCGCGTCTGAATGGGCTGCTCAAATTCACTGAGGTCATCGGGTGGCGACTGGCAGGCAACAGCGGCGATCGCCATTGTGGTTGCGATCGCCGTCCAGAACATCAGTTTTCGCGCCATGCCATTAGCCACTACAGCCGCGTATTTTTCAGATGACGACGGGGGTCAGAGCTGCGATTTGCCTGTAGCTTTTCATAGTACTCCCGCTCGATGGGCGAGATATCCTTCGGAGGAACGATGATGACCTTCACTAGCTGGTCGCCCCGACCGCCCTTGGGCTGGGGCCAGCCCTTCCCTCGCAGCCGCAGCGTCTGGCCTGAGCGGATCCCGGTGGGTAAATTCATCGACACTTCTCCGTCGGGCGTGGGCACGTCCACCGAACTCCCCAAGACTGCTTCCTCAGGGGCAATGGGCAGTTCGCACACCAGGTTGTCGCCCTCGAAGCTGAAAAAAGGATGGGGCTGCAGCTCTACAATTAGGTAGAGGTCTCCCCGCCGATTGGATATGGGGTTTGCCTGCCCTTTCCCCCGCACCCGAATCCGGCTACCGGGCTTTGCTCCCGGTGGGATGCGGACGGTGATCACTTCGCTGCCCAGGCTCAGGCGCTGCTGCACCCCGTGATAAGCCTGGGAGAAGGTCAGCGTGATGGGCGACTCCAGATCTTGACCAGCGGCCACCGGATCGTCAAATCCCGTTGGGTCTGTGAAGCCATAGCTACCGGGCGATCGCCCCGTGCGGCTCTGGTAGTTGTAGGATGAACCCCCAGGTGCGCCTGTGTTGAACCGCCCCAGCAGTTCGTTGATAAATTCATCAAAGCTGCCGTAGCGCCCAAACTCGAAGTTATCGAAATCGACGCTGGTTGCGCCGCCGCCAGACCAGGGGGCTCCGGCATTGCCCGCCTGCTTCCAGTACTGGCCAAACTGGTCATATTTTTTACGCTTATCAGAGTCGGACAGCACCTCGTAGGCTTCGTTCACCTCCTTGAAGCGAGCCTCCGCCACTGCGTCTCCGGGATTCATGTCAGGGTGATATTGCCGCGCCAGCTTCCGGTAGGCTCGCTTAATCTCATCTGCACTTGCCCCCTTGCTCACTCCCAGCAGGGCGTAGTAATCCTTAAAGTCGGTTGCAGCCATCGACCCGATTCTCTCCTGACGCTCAATCTAACCAATCTGCTTAAAACCTATCCGAAAAAACCGATAGGGATTTTGGACTCCAAAAACTCTGGCGAGTTTTCAGGTAGGCGTTAGTTGCTTAAACGCTGTTTAATTACTTACTTATATCTTAAGTTTCCCGGTTACCGATGTAACCGCTATTTACGGAAGGACTTACAACTCTAAGCTAGCAAGGGTCAACCGTAGAAGGGGTTCGGTTATTGCGGGGGGGGCATCGCAATTTCCGCACCTGCCGACTGCGACTGCGCGATCGCTGGCGACGGCGTTCGGTAGCGCACCAGGGCATCTAGCCCTTCACCCAACTCTGGTGGCGCATCCTGTAAACAGCGGGCCATACGCTGCACCACGTCCTCCGGTACCTGTCGCGATCGCCCCCGATTGCGCACTAAACATTCCGCCAGTGGCACATCCAGCCAAAGGCCAAAAATTTGGCGAAACCCCAGGGCACGAAACTGGGCGATCGCCCGCCGTCGCTGCCGCCGCACTGCATTGGTGGCGTCATAGATCACAGTGGGAGTCATTAAGCGCGGTAGAGGGATTGGAGGTGGGGCATGATTAACCTGCCCGTGCGGAGCAGATATCGCCTCCCGCAGCTGGCGCTCCACCTCTGCCCAGATGCGCCGCCATTCTCCCTGAATGGCCTCATCACCGTAGAACTTGGCTCGCACGGCATCGGTTGACACCACCAAACACTTGGGCGAATTGTGGGCAATCTCCGCTGCCAGCGTCGTCTTGCCGCTTCCGGGTAGCCCAATCATGAGAACCAACCGCGCCATACCGATTTCAGCGGGGATGCCCTAAATGATCGTGCCGTCGGGAATCACTGCGTTTTTGAGCACAACGATGACGCCGCTGCGGATGAAGAAACCCTGATCTTCCCGGTCGGCTTCCTCAATGTGGTCTTTGTTGAGGATTTGCACGTTCCTGCCGATGCGGGCATTCTTGTCAACAATCGCCCGCTGAATCGTTGTGTTTTGCCCAATGCCGACCCCGATGGCATGATGGTCAGACTTGCTCTTCTGCCGCCGCAGCGCATGGGAGGGCTTGGGATGGCGAACACCATCCGCCATCTCCTCCGGGTGGGGTTCGAAATAGTCAGCTCCCATAATGAGCGTGTCGCGGATGACACTGCCTTCACCGATGAGGGTGCGAACGCCCAGGACGGAGTGATGAACCTGACAGCTTTTTAGAATACAGCCGTCACCCACGATGGACTCTGTGACCTGGCAGTCCAGCAGCTTGCTGGGCGGCAGATAGCGGGAGCGGGTGTAGATAGGAGCGTCTTCGTCGTAGAAGGTAAAGGCAGGGCGGGGTTGGCGGGTTAGGGCCAGGTTGGCTTCGTAGAAAGCTTCAATGGTACCGATATCTTCCCAGTAGCCGTTGAACAAATAGGCTTGAATGTTGTAATCCCTAGCCGAGTGGGGAATGATTTCCTTACCGAAGTCAGTTTGCTCTAGATTGTCCTTGAGCAGCTTAATCAGCACGTCTTTCTTGAAAACGTAAATTCCCATCGATGCGATGAACGGACTTTGCTTGGCTTCCTCCGGCGATAGCCCCAGGGTCGTGGTGTCCACTTCCATTTGCTTGAGGGCGTCTCCCTTGGGCTTTTCGAGGAAGCTAACGACTCGGCCCACATCATCAATCTTCATTAGGCCAAAGCTAGAAGCCCGCTTCTCGTCAATGGGAACCACCGATAGCGTAATGTCGGCATTGGTTTCCCGATGGCGTTCGACGAAGAGGCGATAGTCCATCCGGTAGAGGTGGTCGCCTGAGAGAATAATGTATTCGTCTACGTCCCACTCCTCAAGGAGCCAGAGATATTTGCGCACGGCGTCTGCCGTCCCCTGGAACCAGCTGGGGTTATCTGGCGTTTGCTGCGCTGCTAGCACTTCCACAAAGCCATCGCTGAAGGTGGAAAAGCTGTAGGCGCGGGCAATGTGGCGGTTTAGAGACGCGGAGTTAAATTGGGTCAGCACATAGATTTTTAAGATATCGGAATTAATACAGTTGCTGACGGGGATATCAATCAGACGATATTTTCCAGCCAGCGGTACTGCAGGCTTGGCACGCTGCTTGGTTAACGGATATAGGCGGGTACCCGCTCCCCCCCCTAAGATAATGGCAAGTACTCGTTTCACAATGACCTCTCATCGAATGCCTATCAACTGCCGTCCAACTCACCTCCAGTGTGATGCTGGAGGGGGCAGTTTGCAAGAGGGGAGCAGGAATCTCTTTCCGAGTTTGCCAGGAGCAGCACAGCCCTCAAACGCTATATTTTCTCTGGGGAGCGGATGGCCCTAGAGGTCTGGCAAGACTAAAGATTAAGGTAAATCTCTGCGTGATGCTGCCCTAGAGAAAATGGCTCAGGAAGCTAAAGACCTCGTCGTCCCAAGAAGGTTCAGGATAGCGCCGGGTCAAATTGTGATTGATGTCGCACTCGATCTCTGCGATGTCTTGAATGTCGAAAAGCTCTGACATGGCTTCCACATCTCGACTCCGAATCGGCATCAGGGGAGCGGCGTGACCGTTAAACGGGAGATTTACAGCGTGTGGGCGAGAAGACACATCTACCCTAGTTGTCGAGCCTGGCCAGTTTTGAGGCGTCAGGTGAAAGGCTTCTCTAGGGGTTGTTTCCTTGGGTGTGGCAGCAGTCTCTTGGGACCGGGCCGACAGAACGCCCGCAGCTGCTTTAGCACCTGTCCCACCAGAGGAAGGCGGCAAATTGAAGTCACTTTCACCGGACTGCATCAGCTTGACACTCCCCATAGCTAAAAGCTAAGGGATTCTTGGCTCATCCACCATCCTTAAAACTGATCTGAGAGTTTTATCTCAAACTCCGCAACCCCTCACCAAACAGCCGCACCAGAATGGTCAAACTATCTAGATGTTGGGCAGTCAGCCCCAGCGCGAAAAGTGTCCCCAAGCGTTTTTTTACCCTGTTTCGGCGTGCCCCGCCGTACAGCATTTCGGATCTGAAACTAACAGTCGCTGGTGGTTCGGTACTCTGTCGAGTCCATACGTTTTTAGAGAGG
>JBHJGR010000161.1:0-12025 GCA_050331615.1 Elainellaceae cyanobacterium | reverse complement strand
CCCTCTCTAAAAACGTATGGACTCGACAGAGTACCGAACCACCAGCGACTGTTAGTTTCAGATCCGAAATGCTGTACGGCGGGGCACGCCGAAACAGGGTAAAAAACGCTTGGGGACACTTTTCCCGCTGGGGCTGACTGCTCAACATCTAGATAGTTTGACCATTTTGGTGCGGCTGTTTGGTGAGGGGTTGCGGAGTTTGAGATAAAACTCTCAGATCAGTTTTAAGGATGGTGGATGAGCCAAGAATCCCCTAGCTTTTAGCTATGGGGAGTGTCAATCGGCTCCCTGAGGTGATCCATTTGGAGGAGGGTAAACCGGCCCGACCCAATTATCGTTGGATGTGGTGATTTGATTGCTGGTACGATTGTCTGTTCAGATTCCGTATGCTCATCTACCCAAAAGCGAGGCAGCATCAAAGCTGAATTGCCATGAAACCGATGTATTCACTACTGCTTAAGGCAGCCATCTCAACGTCCATCCTGGCCTTCGTCATCGCAGGTCTCTAAGTCATCCAGGTTTTTGGACGCTTTTGCAGGTATCTCAAACTTTTTTCTGAACGCAAAATTGCGAAGGGTTGCAATCTGGAGGGTTCCGGCTTGGCGATCGCGGCCTGAAGCGCCAAAGAAAAAATCCCAGCCTTAGCTGGGAGAGATACGCTGTCAAGATACCAAGGAGGATTCAAGCAATGTTGGAGATAGCACAGCCCGAATAAGGTGGGCGAGTTAAATATAAGGCGTTCTGTATATTAGGTTGAACTTTGGTTGAACTTGTCTAACCGTTGACCTATCTATAAGTTAGCGGGAACCCCTTAAAGGACGCATAAAACCGGCGTGAACCTTTTGCGAAGAAGCGGAATTTAAGGAATATCAACGATTTCACGCCATAGATTTTGGGGAAGAGCGGCTAGAAGGGCACCATCCTGAGGGATGATAAGCACAATTGCAGTTGCGATCGCCCCTACACGATAAATATGCCCGCCTCCTTCCCCACCTGCACCCCACCAGCCGCCCTCACGACCGGCGATCTGCTGACCGTAATTGCCCCCAGCGGTGCCCTGCGGGAACTGGATGCGTTCTATCGGGGCATGGAGATTTGGCGATCGCGCGGCTACCGGGTCGAAATCTCCCCCGGCTATGACCAGCGGTGGGGCTACCTGGCCGGGAACGAGGCCCACCGCCGTCAGCAGCTCAAGGCGGCACTCCAAAATCCCGAATGTCGGGGCATCCTCTGCGGGCGGGGTGGCTACGGCGGTGCCCGTTTGCTGGAGGACTGGTCCTGGGCGATCGCTGCACCCAAGTGGCTTGTCGGCTTTTCCGACATTACCAGCCTGCTGTGGAGCCTCAGCCTTGAGGGGGTTTCCGGCGTGCATGGACCGCTGCTCACCACCCTGGCGGCGGAACCCGACTGGTCCACTCAGCGCCTGTTCGACTGGGTGGAGGGTCGCCCAATTCCGCCGCTCAAGGGCACGGGTTGGGGCGGTGGTCAGGTGCTGGGGCGGTTGTTGCCTGCCAATCTCACGGTGGCCACCCACCTGCTGGGCACTCCCCATCAGCCCGATTTGACTGACGCGATTCTGGCCTTTGAAGACGTGACCGAGGCTCCCTACCGCATTGACCGTATGCTGACCCAGTGGCGCATGGTGGGAGCCTTGGGGCGGGTTAAGGGCATCGCTTTGGGACGCTTCAGTCAATGTGATCCCCCTGCCGGTATTCCCAGCTTTACGGTAGCGGAGGTGCTGGGCGATCGCCTCGCTGACCTGAAGATTCCCGTTGTGAGCGATCTGCCCTTTGGGCACGACGGGGCCAACGCTGCCCTGCCCGTGGGGGTTGCCGCCACCCTGGACGGAGATGGAGGCACGCTGACGATATTGGCGCATGGGGAAGAATATGAGGGTCTATGATGTTTGCTTGAAAGATCTGCCATAACCTCGCTAAAATTCCTAAGCCTAGCCATTTCGCCCCAGCCAAAGGATATGCCCGATGACATGGCTTAAGATGACTCGCAGAGCCCTGTATCTCATGCAGGGCGGTGGCTCCAAATATCTTGAAAAGGTTGACCTCGACGTCCATAACCTAGCTAAAAATGAATATAAGCTAGACGTGCCGCTGCACTGGTTCCAGGGAACCGATGCGCCCCGACGAATGGCGATCGAGACGGACGAGAATCATCCCGAACCGGAGCCAGCGACTGGAGAGTCCGTTTTAGATACGTACGATCGCGTGATCACGACCCAGCAGTGGGGAGCACGCCCCCGCAGCATCCAGCCGCAGACCGCCCCCCAGTACATTGTCATTCACCATACGGCCCACAAGGCCAACCCCAATCCCCCCAATGACGATTCCCGCCGCACCCAGGCTGGCGGCGAACAGTTGGCCCGCACCTTCCAGCGGGTCCACATCGACATCAACGGCTGGCACGATTCTGGCCACAATTTTTTGAACACCACCGGGGGCTTTCTACTGGAGGGCCGCCACGGTTCCCTTGCTGCCGTGATCCGGGGCAACAGCGTCCGCTCGGCCCATGCCCGTTCGACTCCAGGAAAGCTGGCAGGAGGAAATTTGTCTCCCGGTATCGAAAACGAGGGCAATTTTTCCAACTTCCAAATGGTGCCCCAGCAGTGGAATAGCCTGGTGGACCTCTGTGCCGCCATCTGCAAATCCTGCAACATTGACCCCAACAATATTCGCGGTCATCGGGAATTTACCGCGACGGAATGCCCCGGCCAGTGGCTATTTAGCCAACTGCCCCGACTACGGCAAGAGGTGCGCGATCGCCTCGCCCGCGATCGCTAGTGCGGCGTCACGGTTAAAAATCAGGGTAAGTCTCCTGGGATTTGCCCTAAAAATTTATCTTGACCGACCACTAACCCGCAATTCTTCCGAGAACTCTCACACCACCTGAATCCTATGTCCTGGCTTAGACTCTCCGCTGAAGCCCTCCAACTGCTGGAAGGGGGGACCCTCCTCGACCAGAACGAGGTCAAACGAATTGACCAGGATACTTACGTCCTGGATGTGCCACTTTCCTGGCTACGGACTGACGATGCCCCCCGGCAGATGATCGTAGTCTTTGGCAGCTTTAGCAGCGGCACAGGGAATGAGCTCTGGCGCGATCGCTACGGCGGCATCACAGAAAACGGCTCCACCATTCCCCACAATGCCATCAGCAACCCCGTGCAGGAGGGGCAAGAAGCCCTGGGTACCCTGGTGCAGTTTGAGGGGCTGGAATTTGTGCGGGGCAGCGTTTCCTGGTTCGGCGGAGCCAATGACCCCAGCGTCAGCGATGGCGCTACCGCCGCCCTTACCTGCGAGCGGCTCCGTGACCTCAACGGCGCTGAAGATTACTTCTGCGCCATGCGATGGGGGTTTGAACCGAATGGCCGCCAGTTTTGGAGCAATAAACGGATTTTGATTGTCAACCCGGTGAATCGGAAGGCCGTTGTTGCCCGCGCCGTAGATTGGGGTCCCCCCAGCCGCACGGGGCGCATCCTCAACGTCTCGCGCAATACCCTGGTGGCGCTGGAGGCGGCCACGGATGATGACCTGCTGGTGGCACTGGCGAAATCAGACAATCAGGCGATTGGCCCCGTGTAGGGCCGGTAGAAATACCGGCGCATACCCATACAGTACAGGCATAGCCCCACGGCAATTCATGTTACGATTAGTTTCGCTTAAGGAGCAAGGGGGACTGAACGGGCAGATGATGCGAGACGGCGCGAAAGAATACTGGCTTACACAGGCTGATCGACTCTGCTTTATCCACATTCCAAAAACGGCTGGGACGACCTTTAAGTCTATTCTAGAAGCGCGTTTCGATCGGCACGAAGTCTGCCCCACCCCCTACTGGGCCGTTCTCAAGGAAATGACTCCCAGCGAGTTGGCTCCCTACCGCCTATTTCGTGGCCACTTTCCCTACGACGTGTGTAGCCTGCTGCCCAGCGAGCCGCTCTGCGTCACCATGTTTCGTGACCCGGTGGAGCGGGTGATTTCAGCCTATGAGTTTATGAAGACCTGCATCATCGTGCGTCCACGGGCGGCGGTTATGCAGCAAAAAGCCCTGACCCTGTCCTTGAAGGACTATGTGCGTGACCCAGACGTCAGCGGGGTGGTGAATGCCCAGACGCGCCAAATTGCTGGACGGGAAGTGCAGCGCAGCAATCGCCTATTTAGCGACCCGGAGTGGCTCGATGCGGCCATCGAAAACTTACAGACGTTCGCCTTCTTTGGCCTGACGGAACGCTTTTGGGAGTCAATGGTGCTGCTCTGCTATCGCTTCGGCTGGCCGCCCCTGATTGAAATTCAGCACTTGATGGTGGGGTCAAAGCGGCTGAAGCGAGACAAGCTGACTCCCGATGTAATTGAAGCTATTGAGGAGCAAAACCAGCTCGACCTCCAGCTATACGAGTTGGTCAAGTCTCAGTTTGACTTCGAGTATCGTCAGATGGTGCAAGACCTCTGGTGCCGATATGGGGATCCGGCTCAGCCTCCTGGTGATCCCGTTCCACCAGATCTACTGCAAGCCTGGCTGGAGCGACACTATGAAGATCGCTATGCGTCAGCGGGGCGATCGCCCGTCTCCACCCTCACCTTTAGCTTTGATCAGGCGCTGCCCGGTTCAGGCTGGCATGGGTTAGAAGGAGAAGACCTAGATGCGCCCTTCCGCTGGACAGGACCAGGCACTCAATCAACGCTGGATTTGGCTTTGCAGACCGAGCGGGATTTGGTGTTCGAAACGCGGGTGCGCAACACAATTTCTAGCGACGTTTTGAATAGTCTGGTGGTTTACGCCAACGACACACCGCTTCACCTGATCGCCCTACATCGCGACGACCACGGCGCTATCCTGCGGGGGGTGGTGCCCCAGAAGGCACTGGTCTGTTCCCCACAGGCTAGGCAGCGCCCTTTTACCCGCTTCACTTTCCAGGTCGATCACACCTTACCGCTCAGCCACCTTGGCCTTGACGTCACTGATAACCGTAAGGTGGGGCTGGCAGTTGATCTGGTGCAGGTCTTCCCCCGCAATGCCTCCCCTGCAATTAAAACCGTGCCCCATGAGTTTGACTCTCCCCCCTGGGAAGCGGTGATTGACTTTCTCAATCAGCACGTTAAGCCGGACCAGCAGATTTTTGCCCCCAATAAGTTCTACCTCCAGTTCCCCGACCGTATGCCTAGCCTGGATATGATTCCCACGGTGGCGAGCAACTATAGCGATCGCTGGGTCGACACCAAAACCTTCCAATGGGTGGTGCTGCACAAGGGCATGATGGATGAGATTGGGGGCATGCTGATTCAGCTTGCGGTATCCAAATTTTCGCCCGTTTTTGCCAACGATGTGTTTGTCGTTTTTTCCGATCAGCCTGGCCTACCTTCGCTGGGTTATCGCTACCGCCACGTCCGATCAGCCTATGTGGATGACTTGAAATATCATCTGACCCAGCAAACTGAAACCGTGAAAAAGGTTGTTTATCAACAAGTTATTCGTAGCGGCAAACGCTGGAAAAATAAGTTGAATCAAACTCGGGAAGTGCGATATATCAGCTCATTTCTTCGAAGTCGCAGGCATCGACAGTAGGCAGGTATGATCATTTCCCACAAGTACAAGTTTATCTTTATCAAAACTAAAAAGACGGCAGGAACGAGTATTGAGGTGTTCCTGTCGCAGTACTGTGGCGATCGCGACGTACTCACGCCAATCTTCCCCAGCGTGCCGCCCCACCAGCCGCAAAACTACGAAGGCTACTTTAATCCAATACCTGAGATCTCTTTAAAGCTCCTACACGGTCACAGCCCTCGATCAACTCTGGAGGAATTTCAAAAGCGACAAAAATTCTATAATCATCTGCCGGGATACATAATTCAGTCGCGGATTCCCCGCTCAGTCTGGAATCGCTATTTCAAGTTTTGTGTAGAGCGCAATCCGTGGGATAAAACCCTCTCCTTCTACCACATGCTGCATCGCGGTCGGCGGAAAAAGGTAATGACGTTTGATGAATATCTAGACCAGGAAAACTTCTGCTTCAATTACCCATACTATATGGATGCCAAGGGCAAAACGGTGATTGTGGACCGAGTGCTGCGATACGAGAATCTAACTGCCGACCTAGGCAATGTCTTCGAACATCTAGGCATCCCCTTTGCCGGAACCCTAGATGTTTGGGCTAAAGTCAAGCATCGCAAAGATCGCCGCCCCTACCAGGAAGTCTATACTCCAGCCCAGCGGGATTTGATTGAGTCTGTTTTTCAAAAAGAAATCCAGCTCCACGGATATCAGTTCTAATAGAGCTTAGCTCAACAGAGCCTAGCTGGAGCTGGCTTGATTGACTTTCACTGTTTCTTTCACTGTGCGTCCCTCACCCACCCCCACCTAACGTCATGGAAAACGTCGAAAACCTCCGAGATGCCGACCCGTCGCTGATTTTCGTCCACATTCCCAAAACTGCGGGACGGACGCTCTCCCATATTCTCACGCGCTATTACGAAGAAGCGTC
Organism: Elainellaceae cyanobacterium; assembly: GCA_050331615.1. Lineage (GTDB taxonomy): Bacteria > Cyanobacteriota > Cyanobacteriia > CAKZMO01 > CAKZMO01 > JAYKGU01. Next base: position 5,535 of record JBHJGR010000161.1, on the reverse strand, counting down.
CATCTGCTGGTCCCATAAAACGCACCTGAAGCAGATTCGTCGGCTGCCGGCAGATGAGAAACGCCAGATTAAGCTGCTATACGGGCACATGCCCTTCGGTGCCCATCAAATGCTGCCCCAACCCTGCCGGTATTTCACGATGATGCGCGACCCGGTGGAGCGGGTGATTTCACACTACTCCTTCATTCTGCAAAGCCCCACCCATGCTCGCTATCCAGTGGCAAAGGCAGCTAAAAGCATTAAAGAATATGTTTCCTGCGGCCTGCATCCGCAAACCGATAATGGCCAAACCCGCAGCCTTTCAGGGGTGAGTGGCCGGGTTGGCTTTGGCGAATGCACCCGTGAACATCTGGAGTTAGCTAAGCACAACCTGCGCGAGCACTTTTTGCTAGTAGGCACTTCAGAGAAATTCGACGAAACCGTCCTCATTCTGAGCAAGCTGATGGGGTGGGCGACGCCCTACTATCCCAGGCTCAACGTCAGCCAGAATCGTCCCCATCAGGAAAGCCTCTCCCGTGACGAACTTGTCACTATTCGCCGCTTTAATGCGCTCGATTTAGAGCTTTATCACTATGCGAATGAGTTGCTGGACGAGCAGGTTAAGGCTCAGGGCAGCACCTTTGCAGATGAGGTCAAGGAGTTTCAGCGCATCAACGCCGAGAAATACGCTGAGGTGAACTATAAAGTAGATCCGCTAGCGGCCCTTGAGACAAGCCTTGCAACTGAGCAAACAGCAACTTCCAAACCAGCCTTGCCTACTAGTGAGGTCAATCGGTTGCGGCTGGAGCTGACTCAAGCACAGGAACAGCTTTCCCAATATCAGCGCAAGGTAGAGCTGCTTGAGCGCCAGCAATCTGTTTCGCTGTCGGTGCTGGGTCGTGCCATTAGCTTCCTGTCCAAACTGTATTTGAGCCGACTCTGGTGGTGGACAATTCGTCTGAAGAAGCTGAAGAATCGCTGGTCCGGCTCCTATAGTCAGCTTAAGCAGCTTGAGCATGAAGACAATGCCCTAGATCCCTAAGACGCACTTAGGTGGACATTCAAGAGATGTGGCCCCTCCGCGTCGCGGGGGGTCCACACTTAAACCTTAGCCCGTAGGTCTATACACCATTGACAAGTTCGGGTTATTGAGATTAGATTGCAATAGAGCTTGTTGCGTACTCTAACGCAAAGGCCAACCTACTTAAATTTCCTCTCAGACCCTTGTGTAGGGTGCAGACTCCGGAGATAGCCATTTTCTTCGGAGTTTTTCATATTCAGGCAAGAATATTCCTGCAGCAGCGCGGTAGGGCCGGGGCTGACGCTTCCGATTGGGGCGATCGCCATTTCAGCACTAGGCCAGCAATGTTAAGCCATGAACACGTGAAAACCTCATAAAGGTTCACAAAAACCTGTTGAAAAAGGTTTTCAATAAAGCTATTCTCGTATTAGAGTCAAACTGCACCGTAGCTCAGGCATTCCTCACTGAGGCGGCCTTCTCCCTAGCTCAGTCGCCATAGCAGCACTGGCTAGAAGCAAGCCTCAACCCATTTGAGTCAAAGCCTAACCGCGTCGATGCAGTGGACTTATTGAACATGAGTTTTGCTATTAGGAGGGAGAGCCATGAGTATCGATAACCAAAATCAGCAGATTGAGTCGCCGCAGCAGTGGCTAGAGGTTAACTGCGCTCCCTCTTGGGAGATTTACTGGCGGCTGCAGGAGTTAGAGATTCCCTGCTCTCGAAAGCCTTACCAGCCGCTGTGGGTACAGATCGATACACCCCTCTCAGCTCTCCAAATGTGGAGCGTTTGTCAAAGCATCGCTCAGCCCAAGTCGGCATTGACCGATTGGTTAGAGCGCTGCTGGAGCCTCAAGGTAGACGCACCCATTTCGCATGAGCAGTCATTAAGCTGACTGCCTATCACGGCCATGATTTTTCGGCTATTGCTACGAAATGCGATCGCTGACAGTCATTCTCAATAAAACTCCTTTCTTGCAAATAGCTGCTGTTTTTAGCTATTATGATCTACAGGTAAAGAGCAGTTGGACCGCTGAGGAGGGCGATCGCATATGTATAGCGTAGCCTCATTAAAGGCTGAACTGAACGAGCGAGGATGGCGTCTTACTCCTCAACGCGAGAAAATCCTGGAATTCTTTCAAAACCTTCCCGAGGGGCAGCACCTCAATGCTGAGGAAGTGCGGGTACTGCTGGAGCAGCAAGATGAGAAGGTGAGCCTCTCGACCATCTATCGCAACCTGAAGCTGATGGCCCGCATGGGCATCTTGCGAGAGCTGGAGCTAGCGGAAGGCTCAAAAAACTACGAACTCAATCGTCCCCATCCCCACCATCACCACCACTTAGTTTGCGTCCGCTGTGGCAAAACCGTCGAGTTCAAGAACGATTCCATTCTCAAAACGGGCATCAAGACGGCCCAGAAAGAGGGATATCACCTTCTGGACTGCCAGCTGATGATCCACGCCATTTGCCCTACCTGCCAGCGATCGCTTGTCCCCATGTAGCCGCGATCGCCTCAACACTTTTCTTCCGAGCTTGGGTCGTAAATGAGCGCTATAGCCAGCTTTGACCAGTGGAGGGCGATCGCCCTTCACTGGCTTTTTACCTAAAATCTTTTTTGAGTGTGGGATCTCTGTGTCGCGGGGATCCCACGTCTCTTGAGGAGATCTTAAAAAATGATTCTATTCGATAAGGTAGGGCAAATGGTCATTTGCTCCTGCCGACCGTATAGCTGGGAGTAGAATTTTTCCTGGAAATCGCCTAAGTGCCCGAACGCGAAGGCGTAACGCTGTATATTACAACTTCTTAATTTATTGATGAAACTTGTTTGCAATTAGCACTGGGTTTCGGCTATGCTTGCGCTAACGCTTGTTGACGATAGCTCTCAATAAGTCGTTCTTCTTGACAAAAGCTCGTCAAGCGAGCAATCGTTATCCGACAGGTTTGACGGCTAGGATTGGCCAAGGATCGCCTTTATGCAGACTTGCCCGTGTTGCTCTGATCAACTCATTCGACAGTGTAGCAATCGAACTCTCTACTGGTATTGTCGGCGCTGCCGTCAAGGAATGCCCGTGATTAATCCCACTCTCCCTAACCATCAGCGTGATGAGACCTCCTTTCGGCGCTGACATTCCGCCAGCATGTTCCGCCCCCAGCACCCATAACGACCCCTAAGCTGCATCAACCTATTCAGAACCAGAACAAGGAAGGATATTCCTCCATGCCTCAAATTCTCGATGCTTTATGCCTCAGCGTGAGTCCAGCCCTTAAAGCGTTCGATCGCCCCATGCTGCGAGAACTATCCAAAACTTCGACGATCGCCCAATGGGAGTACACCCAGTCTCCTGACGAACCTTGCTCCCTGGATGTGCCGCTGGTGCTGCTGCACGACTACTTGAAGCACGTCGAGCGTCCGGTTCATCTAATTGGTCACGGCCTCAGCGGTGCTCTAGGATTGCTGTACGCCCGCCGCCATCCTGAGCGAGTGCGATCGCTGACTTTACTTTCAGTGGGAGCCTCGCCGACCATCGACTGGCAGGCCCACTACTACGTCCAGCGGCAGTTTTTGAAGTGTAGTCGGGCGTTTGTGCTTACTCAGGTTGTCACCAATCTATTTGGCACTCAGCGCCGAGCCGTCACCCAGCGGCTGGTATCGGTGCTGGAGAAAGACCTGGATACATCCCCTTCCCCCCAATCCCTCTGTGGTCAAACCTCTTTTCCTGTCGGCGGGGTGTCGGTGCCGCTGATGGTGAGCCGCGGCGAGTATGACGTGGTGGTAGACCCCGGAGCTTTGGCGCGGTGGCAGCCTTGGCTCCAGGATGGGGATGTGCAGTGGGAGTGCCCAGACAGTCGGCATTTCTTCCACTATTCCCATCCCCAAGCATCTGCCCAGCGGGTTCTCGACTTCTGGCGATCGCTCCCACCGGGCCTTTCCTGTGCGCAGTCTGCGGCTAACCGTGCTGTTACCGAATGCTAATGATCGTCTACCGTCGCTCGGCAGCGATTTCCAGCAGCCCCGGCGAGGCAAAAAAGCCGTAGTAGATGGCGATTCCGGCGATCGCTGCATGAAACCAAATGTTGTTGCCAAACAGAGGCGTCAGACCAAAGGCGGTTCTGGCGAAAGGAATGAGTCCTAACGCGGCAAAGATGCCGTAGAAAATCCCTAGAAACCGGGCATAGTAGCGAGAACCATCGAGGGCGATGGAAGTGAGGATTCCGATCACGCCCACCATGATTTGGAGGCTACTCAGCAGATGGTTGACCGGGAACAGCCCCAAAAGGTAGCCAAACCGAATGCTGCTGCTGGGATCGACGGTCAGATTAGCCGGGTCGGCTAGCTTCACGGCCCCCGGCACAAACCCCAGGGCCCCGATGATGAAAAGACCAATTCCGGCGATCAGGGCAAAGTATTGTCCTGCTTTCATATCAACACTCCTTACTTAAAAACTTCGTTGTACCGAATCAACAGAATGGCGTTCATAGCCAACTGTTGGACGGCTTCTATCCTGAAGTTAGGCAATTCCCCCATTACTTGGCTCCACAAAAGGGCATGGGTTGCCCCCATCCGATTGGAGGAATTGCAGGGGTGTATTGAGAGCGGTTACTGACATCTCCCCAGCCCTAGAAGGGCGGGGGTTCATGGAATCCACCTGACTCTGACTGGCTCTCGGATAGACCTACATCATCCAGCCTCTTATCAGGGTTCATCCATGCTTCCCGGTCGTTCTTCTCTGACGCTGGCACTGCTGCAACGTTGACAATCTGAGGACTGCCAATCGAAGATTGTCTACATGGGTTTCCCGCTTGCTGCCAAGCCGACCATAGGAGCGAGTCCACACCCAGGAATCCGCTTCGAGCGGCTTCCGCTTGGTAGCAGCCATCTGCATCAACAAACCGAGCGGGATATCCACTGAATAAATCTCGCTGAGATATCACCCCACACTCACAGGCATGTACCCGTTGAGAGAGGGGCTTTTTGTTGATGCGTCCGCATATACAGCGCTGGGACAGTTTCGTCGTTTGGGTTGGAAATTCGTTGACGCTGCCGCCAGCATTTTCAGCTTTTTGCCGCAGCCGTTCAACAAACATTCCAGGGGCACGTTTACCCACTGAACGACCAAACATCTTTTGCCATGCCCGATAGGAAAGCTTCTCGATGTTGATGAACTTCCCAATGGACAAGACTTTGTTCACTAGCTCACCCTGGAGCGATTTGCGGTGAGCGCTCAACTTCCGTTCAATATTTGATTTGCGCTTTCTGGTCTTCACGTAGCGCTTAGATTGGTTGACGTGCTTTTTCCCCTTGATAGACCGACCCAGCTTACGCTTGCCGTGCTTCTGCCCAGGCTTCGGTAAGTCACACCGGGACAGCTCAAAGCAGCCTGGGTTGTTTGCTCTCTGCTGCCGTGCCATCTGCCGTTGCAGCCGGGCGATGACCTTAGATGAGTCGGTTAGTGCATCACAGAACGGCTCCAGAAATGCCTCATCCTCTCCCACCACCGCAATCGTTGATGGGCCGATGTCTGCCCCAACCACAGCAT